>WRCX01000029.1 GCA_009783705.1 Candidatus Bathycorpusculum hydrogenotrophicum
AAACCAAAACAACATGATTTCATTATAACGGCTTTTAGTGAGAAACAACGGGTGCATCAAAAAAGGCTTGAAAAGGCATAAAGCTGTAGTGTATAAAACCGGCTAAAAAGTTAGGTAATTACTGATGATGATGCTCCATCAGCAGTGTTTTTTATCTAAGAAAAAGAAAAAGTTGATGATGATACTTGCGATATGTTGGGGATAAATTTTGGGGCAACTCGTGGTTTTAGGATTCGATCGCTTTTTTGTGTAAGTCTTTTTAGAAATTTAAAAGCCAGAACATAAGAAGCTGGAGAAAGGATGAGGTATTGGAGTGCTCCGGCCGGGATTCGGACCCGGGTCGCCGACTCGAAAGGCCGGCATACTTGGCCGGACTATACTACCGGAGCGCATTTGTGGAAAGCACAAGCAGAATACAAATTCCTATGAATAAACCTTACCCTTCAGGAGTTCATCTTTTTACTGCTAGACTTGCCTTGTTTGCTCTTTTTTGGGGTAAACAGAAAACCGGTTATCTGTTCGATGAGTTTAGTTTGGGAGTCGAGTTTTTTTTCAAGATCTTCCACCCGTTTTTGGAAGTCATTTGAGATTATTTTGCCCTCAATACGGTTGGAGCTACGGAACATAAGCAGTAATTTAAAAACTTCATCAACTGCCTTTTTTTGCTCACTTTCTGAGGCAGGTTTGATACCAGCAATAATAGAGAGCAAATCGACGTAGTGTTCTTTGATTTTAAGTTCCGCATTAACTGAGGGATCCACTGAGTGACTGAGGTTGATCGGGTTCTTTTTAGCGAGTTCAGCAGCAGTTGGGAAACGAATGATAATATCCCCGTTTATCCAAGAGGTCACAAATTCTGTGACAATACGGTTGATATCTTGGCCGGAGAACAGCTGAGAGGGATCAGCGTCCCCTTCGGGTTTGCGTTTGATTTTTACGCTAATTATTTTTTTATCCTCAGCATTGGCGTTATTTGTCATTTGGCTCTCTTCCCACGCATAGAGTATGCGCTGACATTCTCCTAATTAAGGACTAGTATTTAAGAGCCAGTCATATCGGATGCTAGAATGAGATTTTGGTTGCTGAAGGAATCTGGCCTAGTACCTTAGCGGTGGCTTTCTCGACATTAGCGCGGTTTGTTTGATCAGTGTAGACGCGCAGAATATTCATGAAGCCTTTGAGGGTTTCAAATATCTTTGAGCTCTCGCTTAGGCGTTGGAGTTTCTTTTCGCCTGCTGTGCTTCGGGTGAATACGGGGATTTCGGTTGATTCCATGAGCACGGCATGGTGATAGGGTACTGAGGGGACGGTTGGGACATCGATGATAACGGTGTCTATTTCGACGCCTGCCTCTTTGGCGATTTCGCCGCGTATTTGTAAACGGTAGGATTCCTGTCCAAACAGGTTAGATATCAGGGCGTCTTTTTCGTAGAAGGTGCGCTCATAGGCGCATTTGAGCATACGGCGGTTCTCTAAATTGCTGATAATCTCGTTAGATGCGCGGCATTTTTTGAGTGCGGTCCAAACTGTGTAATCATCCAGGGCTAGGTATTCTTCGGGGGTTTCAAAGGCGGTTAATCCAAGTTCACTGTTTGCTTTATCCATAGCCGATGCCAGCATTATCTGTGCGGCGCGTCCGACGCGGTGAAAATAGATACTTTTGAAAGATTCAATACGAGCAATCACAAAGGCTTCCAAGGCTGATAGGGCGCCTAGTTCAACGGCCAAGTTTTCGCCTAAAAGATCCAAGGCGTGGATGAGGCGATACACGTCTATGAAGCCGTACTCAGCGCCGGTGTGATAGGTGTCTCGGACAATGAAATCTTGTTTGTCTACATCTACAGCGCTACTTATGATTTGGTCAAGAAAGGCGCGGTCTTTTTTGTGCAACTTTCCAACGGCTAGTCCAGCGACTTCTTTGTGGTTGTAGCCCATCTTGTTTAGGATGTCAGCTACTTCACTGTTCTCAATTATCCAAGAGGTGAGGTCTTCGTGGGTTTTGTTGAGGTTTTTGCTTAGCAAATGTTCAAACACATGTGAGAAGGGACCATGACCGCAATCATGCAACAAAGCTGAGAGACGACACATATCCACCTCATCCTCAGTTGCTGCCTGGGAAATACGGGGGTTTACCAGCACCTGGCCTGCTAAGAACATGACACCTAGACTGTGTTCGAAGCGGGTATGATTAGCTCCGGGATACACATACTCAGAACCGGCCAGCTGACGAAGCCGACGCAGTCTCTGCATAGGATAGGTATCTATGATTTTTTTCTCCGCATCTGTTATGTACACATAGCCGTGGACGGGGTCTCTGATTTCTCCCCAGTAAGCTTTAGGCACAAGCGCTACCTCTTGACAATTATATTTAGGGACCTACAATTAATGTATAGCGCAGATTACAAGGTTGAGTATTATGGCAGGAAACGGAATCTTTCTGGTTATCGAGGGACTAGATGGAAGTGGGAAAACCACCCAAGCTAAAATTTTAGCCCAACGCCTATCTGAAACCTATAGCGTTTACCTCACCGCAGAACCCAGCCGAGGCAAAATCGGCACCTTTATTCGTGAATGTTGTCTCTACGACCAAACTCGGCTTCCAACCGAAGCCGAAGCCCTTCTCTTTGCCGCTGATCGCATTGAACATATGAATGCTGAACTTAAACCCGCGCTTAACCAAGGTAAACTAGTCATCTGCGATCGCTATCTCTACTCGTCGCTGGCATATCAAGGCAACTCAGGTCTAAGCCTTGAGTGGATTAAAAACATCAACAGCCAAGCACTACAACCTGACTTTAGCATCTTTCTGGATGTACCACCTGAACAGGTACTGGAGCGTCTGCACCGCAAAAAATCAGTGATGGAAACTTTGGAGACCCAATGTAGAGTTCGAGAAGTTTACCTAAAGTTTGTAGAAAAAGGGGAACTGATTCTAATTGATGGCAATAAACCTCGAGAGACAGTGGCAGACGAATTATATGCTAAAATTATAGACCTGCTAAGACCCGTTAAAGACTATGTTTTTTGAATCTACCTTCAGATTCACAAACAAAAAACCACCGTTCATAGTCGGAGAGACTGAAACGTCTGCTCAATAAAAAAGAAAAGCAGATTCGGTTTGGCTATCATTTCTTCTTAAATTTGTACTTGAAAAAATAGCCCAGCACCATAATAACAATAGTTACAACAATAATAATCAAAAACACCTCAACAGACATCTTACCACCTCGTTTCAATGTTGTTCTGCATCAGGGCAGTAGTAGCATAAAGAGGGGTTACTTCCATTTTGTTAGTATTTCCTCCCTGCGAAAAGTCGCTGTACTCACAAAAAAGAGTGCCACATCAACCGCTAAGAGAATTCCAGAAATTATCAACAGATTGTTTACATCCAAAGTTAGAAGGTTGGTCTCGCTGGCTAGGTATATGGCTATGAAAGGAAAAAACATGAGCAGGCCATAACTACTGGCACTGCGTACATCGGCAACCTTTGAAGATACAATTATGCTAAATAAGATGCTTAAGACAGCGGCAATCGGCAACAAAACCAGCAACAATACTCCGAGGGTCCAATTCGGGTAGAAGTAGTAACCCAGCTTATCAAACGATACGTGGTTCATACCAAACATGAAGACCACTGAGGCGGCATACATAACAATTAAAGTTGGTAACAACGCAGAGATTGCTTTCCCAAGTAAGATTTCGCCATCGGTGAGAGGCGTTGCCAGAAGCGGCTCGAGGCTTTTTTCTACTTTCTCACCGACTATACTGTAAGAAGCAATGCTTAGGGGAATAAAGGCGGCTCCGATGATGAAAAAAAAGGAAAATGAATTCATCAGATTGGTAAGGTTAGTTGCAGTGATTTCGGCATTTCGTGCCTGAGCAAAATTGAGCACTAGTGGAAAAATGATAGATATTATAATTGGGAAAGCGACGATGGGGTACCAGATGTTTTTTTGTTTACTAAATACCTTAAAGTCTCTAGTGGCTACAAGCCATGCCTTTGAGAGTCTCATACTTCTTTCCTCACAAGTTTTAGGTAGGTATCTTCCAAGTCGGAGCCAACTACGTCTACAGTTCTGATGTGTCCACCTGCTAAGACGATAGCTTCTACCACAGGCCAATTCTCTTTATCGGGGTCTTGAACATTAAAGGTTAAGGTGTTAGTTTCACTGGATAGATTTTTGAGCGGCATATTCTTTAACGCTTTTAAAATGGGGTCGGTGATTTGCTCGAGTTTAATAACGGTTTTTCTGTTACTTACCGACTGTTCCAGTTCCTGGGGTGTTCCAACCGCTGTAAGTACAGTGTTTATGATGCCAACGCGGTCGCAGATTCTTTGTGCTTCGTTGAGATTGTGTGTGTTTAAGAAAATGGTCTTCTTTTCGCGTTTTAGTTGAAGAATGAAATCTCGTACTGTTTTTGATGCCTCGGGGTCAAGATTTGCGGTGGGCTCATCTAAGACCAGTACTTGGGGGTCATGGATCAGTGCTCTGGCTATGGCAAGCTTTTGTTTCATACCCTTTGAAAAAGTCCAAACTAAAACATTTCGTTTCTCCCAGAGCCCCAGCATCTCGAGAAATCGTTTAATGTTATCTTTTCTCTGTGTTTCGGTGCAATCATATATTTTCCCATAAATGTCAAGGTTGTCATATGCAGTAAGGTGCTCGGAGAGTCCCACATTGTCAGGTACCAATCCGATAATTTTTCTGATTTTTAATGAATCTGCTTTGTTGCCTATTTCGTAACCACCTACGGTTGCAGTTCCACTGGTCTTAGATATCAGACAACACAGCATACGTATGGTGGTGGTTTTTCCTGCACCGTTTGGTCCCAGAAAACCAAAGACTTCACCGTCGTTTACATGAAGCGTCAGGTTGCCTACAGCTGTTAAAGACCCAAATTTTTTGGCAAGGTTATTAGTATCAATCAAGTTAACATTACCAGACTATTTTGTAAAAACAACCATATTTTGATGGGCACAATCAAGTATTTAAACATAAATCCAAAGAGTTATATCAAGTAAATATATAACCTTCAGAATATACCGGTTTCAACTTTTCTGGAGAACAAAACAACCTATGCCTTGCGCACTATTGATTTGTTGTCTAAAATTGGGTTAGATACGTCTCAAAATTCTTTCGATCCTTTAAACATTGAGAACAAACACAGCTAAACGGCAGATTTTTAGTGGTACACAATTCGAGGTAGTTGCAACCCCGGCATGAAAAATCTTTGCCGCAACGGATACAACTCTGCAGAAAAACCACATCATCTTTCAAAATGTCACTGATGGTGTCGATGACTTTTTCGATGTTATTGTAGCTCTTAATGGAGAATAGACCTGCATTACGGTCGTAGTCTAAGCCCAGATGGATGAGATTAACAAATTTTTCTTTCTCCACCCGTGGAAGCTTAAACCCTTTACCGTTTAAAACAATTGTCATTCTCAGTACCTGCCCATTTTTATTAGGAAATCGACTTCTTCAGGGGTGAACTTGAACCAGCTCACAAGGGGACTTTTGGGTTTCTTTTGCAACATTGCTCTGATGTAGGGTACGAAGTCATGTTTGGCGGTTTTGTGGCTGACATGACATTGCGCCCCGATTTTGCCGCATATTGCATCTAACATAGTGCGTTTACCCTTGGTCCAAAACAGGGTAATGATGCGTATGGGGGGTGTGACAAAGGTGAAGGATTTATAGGAGTGGGGGTTAACTGCTGAAGCGTGAGCTAGGTCGTTGTAGAAGTATTTGAGCAGATGCCAGTTTTCAGTACCGATACGACCCCTAAACAAATCGGCTTTGGATACATAGTTGTAAGCTTTGGCAAGTGCGGTGAGATCGGGGTAGCGTTTTGGGAGATTATCGCTAACTGAGAGCAAAAAATCGTCATAGTCAATGTTTGAGAATGCCAGCATAGCTGAGGTTTCGGCGATGCTTTGTGCAGAAAAATATCGTCTAAGGGTTTCATCTAGACTTGTATCTTTGTTGCGTGAGGTGAGCATCATTGTGTCTTGAAGACTTAGATGGTGGTTTTCTTCACCTAAACTCTGCAGGTCATTTATAGCAGAGCGTACATCACCTTTGCTGTTCTGTGCAATACGCTCAAGCGCTTCAAACTCTGCGGTTACATGTTCTAATAAACAAATTTTTTGTAACAGGGCAATTATTAGAGGGATACGAACTTGCTGGAACCGTATTAGTAGACATTCTTTTTTGAGGGGACGTAATTTTTCGATGTCGGGATCATTTGCGGCCATGATAACAGGTACGAGGGAGTCTTCGATGATTTTTAGAATTGCGCTAACTCCGCCGCGGTCTTCGTTGCCGGCGATGCCGTCGACTTCGTCAAGAAACAGTACGTTGCCGTTTGTTTGGGCGTTTTCTGTAAAGTTATCTAGTGCCTGTAGGATGTGGCGGGTTTGGCAACGGCGTTAATGGCTTTTTCGGAACGGGTGTCGCTGGCATTCATTTCAATAACAGAAAAGCCCAGTTCTCGTGAAGCGGCCAAAACCAGTGCGGTCTTGCCAACTCCGGGGGGTCCATAGAGCAGTACTGCTTTTTTGTTGTGACGTTTGTTTTTGAGCCATTCAATAAATAGGGCTTTTGCTTCGTCGTTGCCAGTTACGGCGTCAATTTTTTTGGGGCGGTATTTTTCAACCCAGAGCAGGTTATTTTGCGTCTGCATAACTTTCCTCTATGCCCTTGCCAAATTTGGCAAATTGCGCAAGTAGTGCGCTTAGTTGGATGTCGCTGTTGGCACCTTGAGTGAGACGATAATCATATTCGCCGATGACTCCAGAGAGGTCTGCTTTTTGTTCGGCGGTGAGGTCACTCATTTTAAAGATTTCACGTTGGACTTGACGGATGATCTCAGTGCCGCTAAAGCCAAAGTTGCCCATGATGTCATACATGGTTTTACGGGCGTCCATAAAGTCGCCGTAGAGGGCTTTACGTATCATTTTTTGTACTTGGCTGGGGCTGGCTTCGCCGATGACCAGTGATACGGTTTTTTCGTCTATTACGCCTTCTTTGTATGCTGAGGCGGTTTGTAGTGAGTTTATGGCGTGGCGCAGGTCGCCTTCGGCAAAATCGACAATACGATCGGCGGCTTCGGGGACTAATGTGGTGCCTTCTTTTTCTGCGATGCAGATGAGATGTTGCTTCATGGCTTCTTTGTCGACGCGGCTGAAGCGGAATATGGCACATCTGCTCTGGATGGGTTCGATGATTTTGCTGGATTGGTTACAGATGAGTATGAAGCGGCTGGTGCGGCTACCAATTTCCATGATTCGGCGTAGTGCAGTTTGTGCGGGGCCGGTCATTTGGTCACATTCATCTAGGATGATTAGTGCAAAGGGAATATCTTCGCCAAAGCCTGTGCGGCTGTAGCGGCTAAAGTCTTTGATGCGGTCTCGAACGGTATCTATATCTCTCTCATCGGAAGCGTTGAGTTCGAGAGTGAAGTTTTTCCAGTTTGCACCATATAGGGTGTGGGCGATGACAAGGGCAAGGGTTGTTTTGCCTGTGCCAGGAACACCTGCAAACATGAGATGTGGCATTGTTTTGGGGTTTCTCATAAACGCCTGAAGGCTTTCTACGATGTCTTTTACGCCGACGACTTCGTCAAAAGTTTTAGGGCGGTACTTTTCAACCCACATGAGTGCTTCTTCGTTAACTGCCATTAAATCATACCTTCACAATAATGCAATACAATAACCGCAGCTATAATTAATTTAACTTTTCTCTAAAGACCCAACTGAGCACCGTTTGTATGTGATAGCATACGCTGGTTAATTAGCGATTGTAAAAGAAACCGTAGAGGATTGTTAGTTGTGTATTGCTGGTGTTGTTATCTTAGTTTGCTTCCTTCTGTGATGTCTTTCTCAGGTTGTAGAACTGACACGTTGCCTGCTTCATCTTCGGCGGCTAAAATCATGCATTGTGATTCAAGTCCTGCTATCAGTCGGCGCTGTAGATTTAGTAGAAATAAACATTTTTTGCCGGTTAGTTCTTCGGGTTTGTAGAATTTTATCAGTCCTGCGATGCATTGGCGTTGCTCTGAGCCGAAGTCTACTTGGATTTTGATGAGTTTTTTGCTTTCAGCAACTGCTTCGGCTTCGATGATTTTGCCGATTCGTAAGTCAAGTTTTTCAAAGTAGTCAAAAGTTATTTCTTCTGCCATTGAATCACGCTAAACCAGTTATTACGGTTTTGAGATATTTACTTTGCTGTCCCTAACTCGAGCATTTGGTTGTCAGTTTATAACTATAGGGCACTGGAGGCCGTGTTGGTATAGTTGATGGACAAACTATAGAGAGGAGATATTTTGGGTATGAGTCATGTGGGTTTGAGTTTAGTTTTTTGTTTGTTTGGGTTTGGTTTTGGGCAGGGGCGTTTCGAATTTTTTGAGAAGGTCTTCGAGTGTTTTGCGTCGTACTTCAAGGGTGATATCGCCGCGGGTGGTTTCGATGATGCGGCGTGCGATGTCAGATTTGTGGCGTAGTCCGGGAACCAGCATGTAGGCTTCGTCGAGTGCTAGTAGTTGGATAAAGATTTGGTCCATGATTTCGAGGCATTTTACGGCTTTTTCGACTTCGCCTTCTCGCAGGTAGTCTAGTGCCAGGCGTCTGCATTCACCGATAACGTCTGCTAAGCCTAAAATATAGTCGACTGGTGGTACCCTGATCTCAGAGGGAGTAACAAACCGGTCGGTTTTAACCAGTGTGAGCAGGATGTTTGCTTCGGAGTATTCTTGTAGTGTTGCGCTAAACATGCCGCTGTAGATTATTTCAGGGTATTCTTTAGCTTGTTCTTGGAGGTTTGTAATGATTGTTTGGGCATCATTGAGCATTTTTTGGGCGTTATCGAATCGTTTTTGGTGTAGAAGCAGAATGGATTGTTTTGAGAGACTGGCAGCTTTGCGCATGTATTCATGTGCGTCCTCACGAATTTTGTTTTTAGTTGTGAGTTCGGTTTTGACTTGCTGAATAATGTTTTCTATAGAAGACAAATTGGCACCAAGTAGTGTAGTGGGCTGGTTGTTTATTTACCATATGTTCACCTACAGGGCCGGGTTTTTCTTGTTGTTGAGTTTAGTTTGTAGGGTTTTTGGTTTGGGTGGGTTTTGGTGGGTGTTTGTTGGGTTGAGGGTTAGTTCATTTTTTTTATCCAGACGGCTATGATGCTTAATGAGCTGATCAGCGGGATGAAAATGGCGGTTATAATGGCCCATTGGAGTTCAAGACAGAGGTTATTGTTGGCTGTGGTTGCTGTTTCTGCTGTTGTTGATGTGGTGGCATATGTTAGGGGTATTAGGCCGCAGGATATGGCTGTGGAGAATAGCACAACGTCGGTTATGACGATAAACACTATCAGAGCGATTACCTTTGTCATGTTACTCACGACATATTGTTTATTTTTGGAGGTTTAAAACTAATTCCACATCAAGAATATTTCTAAACCCACAGCATATCTGCATATGTAATATACCACATGTGTTTGGCACTGACAAGCATCGATAAGAAAACAGCAACAAAACACCTGCCAAAAAACAATAAAACTCAACACTCAAAAATCAGCTAGATAAAGAAAAAATTAAAGTCAAGTTTCTTGCGGCCACTTCTCAACCAAAAGTTTGCTGTCACCAAGCAAAAAACTCACTTTGACAAATATGGTATCAGCACCCTTAAACGGAAACATGCTGTCTTCTGCTAAATCTTTAGGCAGATAAACTAGATATTTACCGTCTTTTCGTCGAAACAGTCTGCCTTTCCCTTCGTTTACCATTATACTTACCGCTTGGTTTACTACAGCATAAGGGCAAAACTTGGGTATTTAAAATTTATTGCAAACAATCCGCCTGCCAACTTTCAATCAGCTCTTTCCCACTTGTATAGCCTTCTCCAATCGGCTCAACAAAACCACACGACTCTCAGGTGCCTCATTGATAATTCTATAACCGGTTTGCTCAGCAAGTTTTTGGGCGAATTCTCTGACTTCGCCATGTAGAGGCATGCGATCAAACCCCAACCGCAAATTCGAGAACCCAATATGCATGTATGCTTTAGCTTCGATGTAGGTTGGCTGCGCTTTCTCTATGAGTTTAGCATACCCCTCCACTTCAGCCATGTTGTAATCCTTTACCATAGTCATACGTGTGACTGTAGGGCAACGAAAACTTTTGAGCAACTCGAGGGTTTCATTGAGTTTTTTCCATGCGGCTGGGAATTGGGGTCGACAGATTTTGTTGTAAACCTCCTCGTTTGGAGCACAGAGTGAAACATAGAGCTGGGTGGGTTCTTGACTGAGCTGGGAGAGTTTCTGGGGCAGGTTGCCATTGGTTACCAGAAAAGTAGTTAATCCTCTTTGATGGAAAGTGCTCAGTAAGTCGCCTAAGGGTGCATAGAGGGTAGGTTCACCTGTGAGGCTTATAGCAACTTGATTGGGACGCATGGCCTCTTGGAATTTGCGCCAATCAGTCTTTTCATTGCCCTTATAACCTGAGATAATTCGTTCTTGGGCTCTAAAGCACCCCTCCACAATCTGCTCAGGTGTGTCCTTGTTGGGATTGTGCATTTCATCCCAGTGAATTTGCATGTCACCGCTTTGAGCCCTCCAGCAGAATAGACACTGCTGGGTACAATAATACAGCGAAGGTGTCATCTGAATACAGCGATGACTTTGGATACCGTAGAATTTTTGTTTGTAACAAGGACGATTGTTAACTATTGACTCATAGAGCCACTTGCATCGTTTCACTGCAGAGTTAGCACCAATTAGGTGATACTTTTGTTTTTTAAGCGCCGATAGAAGCGGAGATGCAGAGGGGTCTTGCAAACTAGTTTCACCGTTTGCTCTGTTATAGTTACGGTCTTTTAAAAAGACCTGCGCCGAAAACTACATTTAATGGCGAATCTTTTGTTACTGCAGGCAACCATTTGGGGTGCCCTTGAAATGTTAGATGACAAAATTTAAAATACAATGTGACCTAACATCAGTATTAACTAGTTCAGGAGAGCAAGAAAGGGTTGAATAAGAAATTCACTACATTCACCATCCTGATTCTCATGCTTTTTGCCGCTTTATCGGTGGCACCTTTGGGAGCTCCGCAAAACTTGGAGGTAAATATCTATCAGATAACTCCCAACTCTGCCAGCGGACCATCAGGATCAAGTGTAAATATTTTAGGCACCCTCGTCAACCCAAACGCATCCTACCAGATCATACTGGGAAGATCTATTGTTGCCAGCGGCATCTCGGAGGGCTACTATATAAACGCCAATTTTACGGTTCCTGAAAGTCCAGTAGGACGATATGCACTCATACTACAAGAAGTAGCAACCAACCGTAACTCAACCAAACATTTCACAGTTTCCATAGGCTACAACATCGACATAGCCCAACCAACAATAATAGAGGGCGATAGCATAACCTTTAACGTATCAGTTACCGCGGGTAGCCTTGGCGTTAACTATTATGCAACAGTTGATGTGATTTTACCCAGCGGCACAACCCATACAACCAACGTAAACTTGGGCACCATTAACCAAAAGGGCACTGCAAGCACCCAAGTTAGTTTCCCAAGCAACAATTTTTCACCCTCCAACGGAGCAATCGACTACACCGGTACCTACACCATAAAATTCAACAACACCCTAGCCCAAAACCAATTCAGCGCACACATTCTAGATTCATCGGTTTATCACAGAGGAGAAACCGCCAAAATCCATGCCACCGCCTACCAACCTAATCAAGCAGCGACAATAACATTTAGCAGCCGCGACACTACTATAGAAACACTCCAAGTTACAGCCTCCGCAGAGGGCATAATAAGCACTACTTGGATTATTCCCGATAATGTTGCCATCGGAAGTTACAGTGTAAAAATCACACCTCAAGACAAACAAAAAACTATACAAGACCAACAGACTTTCACAGTCCCCGGACATCAAATAAAGGTACAAGTCATCAACCTCGCAGGCAAAGTCGTACCCGATGTCTTAGTTAGAGCCACTGATTCAGCGACTGGTACAGTCTTCAGCGCTGTAAGCGGTTTAGATGGTATCACAGCCTTTAGGCTTGAAAATGGTCCCTTTAGCTTAACTGCCACATGGAAAGACATCAACATAGGGCAATCAAACATAATTATCTCAGGAGAAGAAACCTTTCCGCTACGCTGTCAACTAACTGATACCATAATTACAGTTAAAAACGCCGCCGGCGTCACCATACCCTTTGTAGACCTAGACATAACATACAATTACCAAGGAAACACCAACTCAAAAAGTGACAGCACAACGGGCCGAACAGACCACACAGGCCAATATACTCTAACATCTACCTTAGCTGGCGCCACCTACACTGTGGATGCTTCACTCTATGGTCATATATTTAACGCAGGCAACAATACCTTTAGCAATCGCATTGATCAAGTCGTTGCGCATTTTGTGATTGACTGCCCCATTCAAAACGTTTCCATAAATGTTAGCGGATATAACTATAAAGCCATACCCGAGGCGCGCATAGAATTTGTGGAATGCTCAAACGGACTCTTTTATTCAGCAACAACTGACAACCAAGGTAACACGGCGGCACAAATAACCTTTGGAATGTATCGCATCAGAGTATACAGCGGAAATGCCCTAATCAACGAAACCACCACAGAGATCTTTGGTAATAGAGAGCAACAAATCCGTTGTACACTCTATGGCATTCGCCTCTCTGTTTCAGTCGTTGATTTCTGGGGATCCTCTATTCCAAACACCGAGGTAACCCTCAACGGACCTACAAGAACCTCAGCTATTACCCAAAGCAATGGCATAGCAACCTTTGACAACATCATCGGCGGCCATATACAAATAATCGCCCAACACCAAAGCAAATCGGAGGCATCACAAGCCATAACAGTAAATATTAACGAACCTGCTACGGTTCAAGTTAAAATAGACAAATACACATCCCTTGGAGGCCTGCTTATGCAAACAAGCACACTAATTACTATCGGTATAGTATTTGCGGCTTTATTTGGGTTCATCACAGTCGAAGTCTACCGACACCGAAAAATTCATAGCGTAACACCTAAAGCAACAACTTAGATTTCGACTCTTTTTAGAAAAAAGTTTATAGGCTTCCAAGAAACAATACACATCCAATAACTAAAACGTGTAATATTTTGACTCCTGAGGTGTATCCTGTTGGCTCAAGCAAAATCTTGTTCTCCAACATGCCAATCTTTCAAGTGCGGCAAAAATGCAGCAATTTTCCGAAGAGATTCAGTTTGGTGCAGAGATGGAGAGGAACCCTGCAACGTGGCTAAGTGTACATATTCAATGTGCTTTAAACGACGCTTGCTTCCGGGTGCAATCTGCGGTGAAACCGTCCGGCGAAAAACAGCCGAACATGATTTAGACGACGACTTTTACAAAGATGAGGACAATTCCTCTGCCTCTGTGAAACTCAAAGGAAAAGCCCTGCGTAAACTCGGAGACCAAGACTACTATTAAAAATAGAAACAAACAAAAATTTATTTGCCCGTGCTAAGCACGAGTACCTTCTCTCTATTTTGATTGAACCCGTTTAACTACCGGAGGTTTAACCTTCTTTAATATACGGTATCCACATATGATGCATTTGATTTCTCCGCCGCGGAGTTCAAGTTCTTCGGAAGGGACACGCGAACCGCATCTCATACATTCGTAAACAATTCCTGATTTTTCCATGCGTAAACGCCTGTTCCTACAAAGAAAAGCAATCTACTTTTAAACGTTTCCAATAGCATTATGCAGAGGATAAGCAATTGAGAGTACGTCTTAGAGAAAAACTTGCAAACCAGCTACCACCCGACGCCTTAAGCCGCGTTTACAGCTCTTTTGATATAGTCGGCGATATAGCTATCATCAAAGCCCCCAGCAATCCATCCGACGCACAAATCGTTGCAAAACAGATCATGGAAACGCACAAAAAAATTCGAACCGTTTTTTCCCAAACCAGTCCAGTTGAAAACACTCATCGCATCCGAAAACTCACATTACTATTAGGCGAAAACACTACTCTGGCCAACCATAGAGAAGCAGGATGCAACTTTAAAGTGGACGTAGAAAAATGTTATTTTTCACCCCGGCTATCCCATGAACACCTACGGATCGCACAACAAATTTCAACAGAAGAAACCGTGGTTAACATGTTTGCGGGGGTGGGCTGTTTTAGTGTAATAATCGCCAAAACAGCACCAAAAACAAAAGTGTACTCCATAGACATCAACCCCACAGCATATCAGCTCATGTCTGAAAACATACAAATCAACAACGTCAAAGACAGCGTTTACCCCTTACTTGGCGATTCCAAAGAACTTGTGGAAACCCAACTTCAAGGCACCGCCGATCGTGTGCTGATGCCCCTGCCTGAACTAGCCCTTCAATATCTGCCCACTGCTGTATCGGCACTCAAAAAAACAAACGGGCTAATACACTACTACGATTTTGAACATGCTACCAGACAAGAAAACCCAGTTGAGAAAACCCAGCAAAAAGTCGCAGAAACGCTTGACAAGTTAGGCGTCAAGTACAGGTTCAAATATACCCGTATCGTACGCAGCACCGGCCCAAACTGGTACCAAACAGTACTAGATATCCAAATTGCACACTAATTCAGAAATAGAGCATAATATAATCGACTGTTGCTACACCTTTTGCGTCATCAACTGCATCTCTGAGTGCTTGTTCAGTATTAACAACAAGAGTAATCAAGTTTTTAGTTGAAGCAAGTTTTAATAACTCAGTATTCAATAGCTACGTGGTTGATTATGAAACGTAAACTCATGGAAATCCTTGCCTGCCCCATAGACAAACACCATCCTTTGGACCTCCATGTCTTTGAAGAAAAAGATGAGATCATAGAAGGCTTAATCATCTGCTCTCAATGCGGACGCTGGTATCCCATCCGTGATGAAATCCCCGAAATGCTCCCTGATGAGTTACGCAAAGAATCTGAAGACCTGCCATTTCTAAAGAAATGGAAAGACAAAGTACCTCAACAAACCGTCTCCGAAGGCAAACCCTTCAACCTAAAATAAACACTGCTCTATTCTATATGCACTACCTTGTTTTTAGCTGAGGACTCCAAGGCAGCAGTTGCCACTTTGAGGGCCACTACACCATCCTCACCAGTTACTAAGGGTTTCTTTTTCTCAGTGATGCATTCAACAAAGTGTTGAAGCTCTGCTTTTAGAGGTTCTTGGAAGGGTAAACGCGGTTGGATTGTTTCGGTTTTCTGCTCAATCCAAAAGTCTTGAGTCATGTAATCAAGGCGCATAATGGCATCACTTCCCGTCACTGTCAACGTACGAGTCTTGTAGGGCGTGAGCCAGTTAGTTTCAATAAACGCCGTTCTGCCGCCCTTATAGGTTAACATTATCTGGGCATAGTCTTCAAACTTTTGGATTCTCATACTGCCCATGTTTGCATAAACAAATATGGGCGGCTCATTAAATATGAAATTCATAACATCGATATCATGAATGGCTGTGTCTTTAACAACGCCCACATCACCAATCCGCTCAGGCCACTGTGAAACACGCTTAGCAGTAGCACAGACTAATTCACCGATTTTTTTGTTCTCCGCAGACTGACGAATTTGTTGCAACCCAGGGATAAAGCGCATCAAAAATCCCACTGTTAAATGTAAACCGTTTTCTTTGGCGATTTTTACAAGCTGTTCAGCCTGCGGGGGCGTGGTCGCCATAGGTTTTTCGACTAAGACATGCTTACCGGCATTTAGAACTTTTAGGGCTTCTTGAAAAAGAATAGTTGACCAGGTACAGACGCTGACAGCTTCAATGGATTTATCTCTCAACATCTCGGTGCTGTCGCTGTATGCTTTAACACCATATGAGTCAGCCATGACTTTGGCTCGCTCTGCATTAACATCACATATGGCAACAAGCTCTGTTGAGTCAAGTTCGTTGTAGATTCGGGCGTGATTTTTACCCCACTGTCCTGTGCCGATTACCGCAACGCCTAATTTAGTCATTTTTGGTCAGTTCCTCTTCCGAGTCCAAAGTATAAGAAGCCTTCTATCTCCATCTGTTTGGGATCGAATTTTCCAGCTAAATCCACCACCACTGAAGGTGACTTCATGAGGGATTTGATTTTTTTGAGATTGAGACGACTGAGCTGTTCGGGTTCGCCAAGTATAATGACACAGTCAGCACCTTCCACAGTTTCGTTTAAACTAGTTTTTATGTTGGCTGGTTCAGGGGTTTCCTTTTTAGTCAAGGGATCATAGATTGTGGCTTTGGCGCCTTTCTGCTCAATCAATTTCATAAAGAGGTCACGGGCGGGGGAAGATCCTAAAATGGCCACTCTGCTCCGTCTTAGCGTCTTATCACAACTTCGCAGAGCCTCCTGAGTTAGATTCACGGCGTGTTTAACCATGTCTTCGTTTATCTGTCTTGCCAGAGGGGGCAGTCTTAGCTTGATGTTTAGGTTTTCGGCGTCTTCGAGCAACAAATAGGCGCCGTCGCATTCTTCTCCAACAAGGGTTGGTCTAGAACAGGGCATGTTGAGGTTTAGGGCATCTAGAACCTTAAAGTAGTCAGTGTTGGCATTTTCGCAGAAAACTGCAAACTCGTTGGTTAGCGCCAAAAGTGCATCCTGTTTTGCAATTGTGAAAAGGGTGGCTATCTCGGCGGTTTTTAGACCCAAAATTTCCTTAACGTTTCCTGAGAGGGGTTTTAGAATAACTAAAGCGGCGCCTAGGCTCAAGTTGTCAGATGCGGCTACAACAGTTAGCTCCAAGGTGGATGTTGGAGTGTTTGTTGGGATTAGGGGGCTGTAGGCTAATCCAAAGTCTTGTCCTGCTTTTAGCCCTGAGGTGTTTTCAAGTATTTCCTTTATTGTTCCCTCAGTAAATCCTACACTTGCGATGCCGCCATAGATTACAAGGGTTCCGCTGTGAAGGGCGGCTCCAATGTGTTTGCAGGTATTTACTAACTCGGTATAGTTGTTTTTTTTCTGTTCATCGATCTTTGCTGTGAGGGTTATAATTACTATATCGCTTTGAGAGATTGTTTTTTTTAGTTCGCTTGTAACGTTAATTTTTTCTTGGTTTATGTGGCTTTTGAGTTTAGCTTCTGCTTCGGGCATAGGGGGGGCTGTTTTTCCTTTTGCGGCTCTCTTTACAATGCTGGCATCAGCATCGGTGCAGACCACATTAAATCCTGCATCTGCAAACATGTTGGCATAAAGGATACCTTTGTGTCTGCAACCCACAATTGTAACAAGGTATTTTGAGCGTTTTTCAGGGGTGTCTATTTCTTGGGGGGTTAGATGCAAGACTTGTGGCATGCGCTATCACGTAGTTAAGTATAGGTTGAGAGGCTTAAATTTTCTTGTATTTCTATTTGTGGTTGGACTAAAATCAGAGGTTTCACCTTGTTGTTTGAGATAACATGACTCCTTCAGCCCATTAAGCTACCGATAGAAAACGGCGTAAACATTAGGGAGATAAAAGCTGTGGAGTAAAATCTTGTCATACTCAGAGAAGCAGGCAACAAGTGAAGAATTAACGGAGGATTATCTTGAGGTGTCAAAAGCTTATCCAGTATACTTTTCTAACGTTTATTGTACCGCTACATCTTTAGCATACTACATAACATTAGTGCATACTATCTGATATGTCAGATGTTTAGCAATCAGGCGCAGTGAAATAACTTGCCAAAAAACTAAAAAACAGGATTTAAGAGAGTTAAAGAAGGATGTCAGAAATGTTTAGTCAGTCCACCCGTCTTCAAGAAGGTTTTTTAGCATATTTTAATAAGCAAATTGAATCAAATATTATGAGTTCTGAAGAAGCTAACAAAATAATGAACAAAACTCTTGAAAATATAAACAGTTGGTTGCAGGACAGTTCAATTTCGGATTCAACAAAAGAAGGGATAAAACAAGCTATAGAGCAAGAGCGATGGTCTGATCTTGTTTATGCGTTTTGGCAGGAAGTAACTTTTGGTACAGGCGGCATTAGAGGCCGTGCCGCACTCACTGAATCGGACCTAAAACTGCTTGCCTCAGAGGGATTGTCCGCAAAAATTTTGAAAGGACCCAACACCATTAACGACGTAGTTTTTTCCAAAATTACCATGGGTGTAGCTAGATATATGGAAAAACGCGGAATGAAAAACGTGGTAATCGGTTACGATAGCAGACTTAGAGGTAAAGATTTTGCGGAACTTGTTGCAAAAATCTTTATCTCAAAGGGCATAAAAGTTCACCTATTTGACGAACCAACACCCTATCCCGAACTATCTTACGCTGTAACATTTCTCAGAGCCGACATAGGAATAGAGATCTCAGCTAGCCACAATGACAAACGCTATAACGGATACAAAATCTGCACAGTAACAGGGGCATCTCTTAACCTCAATCAAAGAAAAGAAATAATCGATGAAATTTATGGAAATAAAAACAACAAAGAAGAGACACCAACAGAACTGATTAATCTCAAAGAGGCCCCAACTGAGTTCCTTGCATATTTAGGCGGCGATAAACCCCTATTTGACATAGGCAATCATTCATACACTAATTTACACAAGGAATATTTAGGGCACATAAAAGAATTCATTTTACGCCTAGAAGCGGTAAAGGAAAACTTGACAAAAGTCCACATAGGTTATTGTGCATATTACGGCAGCGGACACAAACTAGTCCCCTGGCTACTTAAAGAAACAGGGTTTAGCAATATCCAAATTGTTTCAGAAATGAACACACCAAACGGGTTGTTTCCTGCATTTAAATTAACCGAACTACCCGATCCAGGGTTTATTGGCTCTGCTGAAAAGGCATCAGCAGAATTCAAAAAAGAACACGGTGACCAAGCCTTTGAAGCACTCGACATGTTTGTTGGTACCGATCCAGATGCTGACCGAATGGGCTTAACAATAAACATACCCAAAACCAAACGTTCAGCAATTAGCGGCGACTGGAAACTACTCACAGCCAATGATCTTTGGACCCTAGTTTTATGGTATAGGCTTTCTGCGATTGCTGAAAAAAATGGCGGCAGGATTCCTGATGCTGTTCATAAATCAATTATAAAAAGTCATGTTACAAGTGAAGCTTTACGCAGAGTTGCAAAAAAGTTCAGCATTGACTGCGAGGGCACTTGGGTGGGTTTTGGGTTCCTTGCTGAAAAGATTATTGAGGAGTGGGAACAAGGACGAGCCAATCTGGGCGCTTTCGAAGAAAGCAACGGCTTCACGATAGGAGGGGCTAAACCACAAAAAGGAGAGTCATTGGGTCAAGGAGGACACACCTTAGAAAAAGATGGCACCCTAGCAACTTTGTTGACAACCGAAATAGCCTCATATGCCAAATCCAAAAAAACCACCTTAATGGATATGCTCAACAGTCTCTATCTTGATCCTGATATTGGTTGTTTTGTAACAATTGAGATAACTCTTCCAGAAGTGGGTGTTTTTGAAGGAGTAGAAGGCGAACTTCTGAAACGAAAGATAATAAAAAACATTGAAAGGATGGCCCAAAAAATTAGCACCGGCGCCACCGTAGATATTGCAGGTTTACCAATTGTGAGAACCGAGACATTTGCCACTGGGAAATACGATGATATTTACTGGAAGGGCTTTCCTGATGAGGGTTTGCGTTTCTACTTTGACAACACCGAAGTTAATCACTTGACAATAAGACCCTCAGGAACAGAAGCGAAACTCCGCTTCTATGTCCAACACAAACTTGAAGGTCTAACTCAAGAAAACATTTGGGACAAAAGAGCAACAGATGATAAATTCGTTGAAGAATTAGCTAGAAAAGCAATCGACATGGTTCAAAATAGGCAATTCTAAACTGAAACTCACAAGACGTCAATAAAAAATTATGAAAAACGAGTTAAATTTGGGAAAAAACATTTGAAAAAAGACACAAATCTCATTTTACACGAAAGGTTTTATAGGCATACGGTTGTACCTTTGCTTTGTCAGCGTCTGAGGTATAGCCATGGAATTTAATGCTAAGACATTTGATCCTGAGGAACTTGAGGCAGCTATTACTTCGATACAAGGACAAGAGGGGATAATTGATTTTTTTGAAAAAATCTGTCCTGCAGAAGGTAATCGTAGCTTTGAATTGGCGATAACAAAATTAGTTAAAAACCGCAGTAATAATGATACGCTAAAAGAATTTGACAGCGTGTTACACAACATCAGATGCACATCTGATACTTCTGATATAATTAAATATGCTGCATTTTATGCTTATGTTGTAGATTGCAGATATAATCGTAAAGAAAAAAATTTCAAGATTATTGAGAATATCTTTGGAACTACTAACCAGTTCAAAAATTATAAATCATATATGCATCTGACATTAGAGTGGTTGAATCGTGTTCACCCAGAGAAGGTGACATCGGTTGATGTTGACAAAGCAAAAGAGGATTGGGATAATAATCCCAATCATCCAGGGATCATCTATTTGTATGGTTCGCTCGTTGCCACTCTATATGAGAATAATCACCAAGAAATTGAGGCTGCAGAAAAACGTGAAGAAAATCTGAAAAAAGCTTATGACGCTGTCACAGTTGCGATAAAAAAGTCGAAAGACATAGATGGAGAAGAGTATACAAAATTTTATAGCGGTAAATCAAGGCTTCTTTATTTGCAAGGAAATTTTAAAGAAGCATTAGATGCAATTGATTTTGCAATTAAACACGAACCACATCGTGAATACAGTACTTCAGAAAATATGCGCAGATTTCTAGATCATAAACTCAAGATACTTATCGCAATCAACGCAAAAACAACTGATAAAATGTCCAAGGTGAATGATGATCTGGATAATCTGCGCAAACAAACGATTAAAAACATTGAATTTCTCGGTCTTTTCGCCGGTATTATTGCCCTAGTAGTTGGAAGCCTCCAAATGGCCGCAAATCAACCGGCATCAGACGCAATCAAACTTATTATAGTGTTGTTTGGATCTCTTTTGAGTACATATGCTGGATTTGGCATCATTTTGCATGGTTATAAGAAGAAGGAATTTTTGATTCCCAGTATTATTGTGATGGCCCTCGGGCTGTGCATAATAATAGCGGTATTGTTATTTTTGCAAGCATAAAAAGCAAGCAGAAGAAGCATAAATCGAATGGAGACAAGCAGGACTATATGTTTTGCGATATCTCTTTAGCGGGGCAAATTGTTGAGCCGGTACGCATAGAAATGTTTTCGTTGACTTTTGCTTGATCAGCAATTATACAGCCATGGCCTATATCGGCGTGCTTACCTATGCGTGCGCCTTCGCCCACAATGGCCTCATATAAAGTGACATTATCATCGATTTCTGCATCTGCGAAGATAACAGAGTGACTTATGGTGACGTTTTTGCCGATTTTGGTGTTTTGTCCTATAATGGCATAGGGTCCAATGATAGAGTTCTCACCCAAAACCACACTCGGATCTATCGCTACAGGAGGCCTTATTTCAGCTGTTGTTTGGGGGTTTGTTATTGTGTGAGCGATTGAATCTAGGATTAACTTGTTTGCTTCTATGTACTCTTTGGGTTTGCCGATATCTATCCATAAACCATCCATGTGACAGCCCACAAGACGACCGGTTTCAACAATTTGGGGAAAAATTTCGCGCTCAATCGAAACGGCTCGATTCTCAGGAATAAAATCGAAAACCTCAGGGCTCAAAACGTAGGTGCCTGCGTTTATGAAATTGCTTGGCTCCTGACCCTTGGGCGGCTTTTCGATGAAACGCTTAATGCAATCATCCTCGCATAGTTCCACAACCCCAAAACAACTAGGGTCCTCCACACGACAAAGGGCCATAGTGGCAAGGGCATTGGTTTTTTTATGTTTGTTGAGTAGATTTTGGTAGTCTATGTCGGCAAATATATCACCGTTTAAGACTAGAAAGGGTTCGTCATGTCCTAGGAGGGATTCAGCTTTTTTGATGGGACCAGCGGTTCCCAGGGGCGTTTTTGGGGGGTCGATGGAGAAGCGGACTTTTAAGCCGCATTTAGAGGGTTTTTGCTGGCGTATGTAGAACTGGGTTAGTGCGTTGACTGCTAAGATGACTTCGTCTACTCCGTTGTTGGCTAAGCGCTCAAAGGTCCACTGTAGGAGTGGTTTGTTGACTATGGGGAAAAGTGTTTTGGGTCTGCTACAACTCAGTGGTCGAAGTCTTGTGGCAAAGCCGCCGGCTAAAATCAACGCTTTCACAGTTCCACCGGTATAGTAGTATAGCATCTATGTTTATATAAATAAGTAGGAAATACAGCTATTGCAGTAGAGTTTTTGTTGTAAAATTGGGGGGGTTATTCCCACTCGATGGTTGCTGGGGGTTTGTGGGTTACATCGTAGACTACGCGGGTTACCTGTGGGATTTCGTTGGTTATTCTTGTGGAGATACGTTCGAGAACATCATAGGGTAGTTTTGCAAAGCTGGCGGTCATGGCTTCTTTGCTCTCCATGGCACGTACTGCAACCACGTAGCCGTATGCTCGTGCGTCTCCTTTGACACCGGTGGCTTTGGTATCGGTAACTACTGAGAAGTACTGCCAGAGGTTCTCGGCAAAGGTGCATTGTTCAATTTCTTCGCGGACGATTTTGTCGGATTTTTTGGCTATGTGGACTTTTTCTTCGGTGAGAAGACCGATTATGCGTACTGCTAGACCGGGGCCGGGGAAGGGTTGGCGGTTAACGAGTTCTTTGGGTAGTTCTAACATTTTAGCGATTTTGCGGACTTCGTCTTTGTAGAGGTCGCCTAGGGGTTCGAGGATTTTTTTGAATTTGATTTTTTCAGGTAATCCTGCGACATTGTGGTGGCTTTTTATTACATCGCTGTTTTTGCCAGCGCCTGATTCGATGCGGTCGGGATAGATGGTTCCCTGTATGAGGTATTCAGCGCCGGATTGGGCGGCGATTTCTTCAAATACGCGGATGAATTCTTCGCCCATGATTTTGCGTTTGGTTTCGGGTTCGGTTACGCCTCGAAGTTTGTCCATGAAGCGTTTTTGTGCGTCGACAACTATGAGGTGGATGTTGAATTTTTCAAAGGCTGTGCGGATGGCTTCTGTTTCGCCTTCGCGCATAAATCCGTGGTCAACATAGACAGCGGTTAATCTTTCACCTATGGCTTTTGCGGCTAAGGCGGTAGCGACGCTTGAGTCTATGCCTCCGCTAAGACCAATGATGGCACGGCTGTTGCCTGTTTGAGTTCGGAGTTCTCGGATCATTTTTGTGATGAGGTCTTCCATTTGCCAGTTTGGCTGTGCGTGACAGATTTGGAAGATAAAATTTTGGAGCATATGTACACCGTTTTTGGTGTGGATGACTTCGGGGTGCCATTGCAGGCCGTAGATGGGTTTGGTTTTGTGGCGAAATGCTGCAACGGGACAGTTGTCGGTATGGGCTAAGGTTTCAAATTCTGGTGGAGGGGCTATGACGGTGTCACTGTGACTCATCCAAACCTGCTCCTGTGTATTTAACCCCTCTAAAATCCCAACGGGTTTGTCGATGGTGACTTGTGCGGTGCCATACTCTTTGCAGGCTGCTGGTTCAACTTTTCCATTGACTAACTGGGCTAATAGTTGATGTCCATAGCATAGACCCAAAATGGGAAGATTTGTTTCCAAGATGTTGGGATGTAGTTTGGGGGCATTTAGGTCATAAACACTTGAGGGTCCGCCAGAGAGAATTAAGCCTTTGAGGTTGAATTTTTCTCCCAGAGCCGCAACTTCTTGAGGTGAAATGTCATGGGAAACGATTTCGCTGTAGACGCCATGTTCTCTTATTCGTCTACCTATGAGGTGGCAGTATTGTCCGCCGAAGTCTAAGACAAGGATGGTATCGTATTTAGCAGGCATTTAGGATGACTCCGAATTAGTGGAGTTTAGGCTCTAATTTAATATTGCTATCTTTTTTCTGTCAAACCCAAGCCTCTCAGAGGGGTTTGGCATACGACCGCATCTATGAGCTAAACATTTATTAGCGCAACCGTTTGATTATCAAAAGGATGTCCCATAAAGCAGAGTTAAATTGAAAAGATGTACAGGAAGAGATTATTATGGAATTAACCGAAACGGACATAAAAATCCTCAAAGGACTCATAGAGGATGCTCGGTTTAGTAGTCGCCAAATCGCCAAAAACGTTGGCGTATCTGTCGGTACCGTTTTATCTAGAATAAAAAAGATGGAAGATGAGGGACTCATCAAAGGCTACTCAGTCATACTGGATCATGAAAAACTAGGTTTCCAACTAACAGTAGTCACTGAAATAACCGTGTCAAAAGGCAAACTAGTAGAGACAGAAAATGAAATTGCAAAAATCCCCAATGTCTGCGGAGTCTATGACGTCACCGGATCAACCGATGCCATCATCGTTGCCAAATTCAAAAACCGTGAAGACCTGAGCGGCTTCACCAAAAAACTCCTCACAGTACCCTACATCGAGCGCACCAACACCCACATTGTACTAACAACAGTTAAAGAAAACTTCCGCCTACTCTAACCACCACAAATTTTGATGTAATCACAACCGCCAGTAGTAAAATAAAAAATTAAAAATTAATTTGCGGTATGCGATATTTTCTTTTTTTACCAATCCAGTCACCTACAAACCCACCGGCACTATAACTAACAGCAAGACTTGTTATAAAAAAGACATTAGCACCCACATCCAAACTACTTACCTGATCCAATGTCCACTCAATCCCAATTAGCTTCACAAAAGACAACGCAATCAACCAAAAAAGACATCCAAGTACACTCAAACCCATACCGATATAAAACACACGTCCGGCAGTCAAGGGCCGTACTTTGAGCAAATACCCAATTGCTACAACAAACAGAACACCACCCAACGCCGGTATAACTCTTGTAAGCGGAGCATCAAAAGTATACCACCCCACAACAGTGAGTGCGAGCGCAATGACTAAAGATAGACACCAGCCAATTTTCCATCTACGTGACATACCCGGATTTTCAGGTATTTTTGCTAATAGTTCATGAGCTTGTTTGCCCTTCTCGGAGAGCACATATTTGCCCTCATCAGTTTTTTCTAAAAAATCATTTAACACCTTTAAATGATAAGCAAACATACCCGACGTTACATCAAGAGCCGCTATAAACTCATCAAAAGTCAGGGCCCCTTTCTCATTTAACAAAAAAAGCGCTTTTCTATTTGTTTCATCCTTAAAGATTTTGCGCAAAGGCCCCAAATCAGATGACATACAAACAGGCACACGGATAAAAAATATAAATTTTCTGCCTATGACAAATAATTAACAAACAGGTCATTTAAAGCACTTAACCAAGAAATATCACATGATCACTGTTTTACAAGAGTTGACTCTACATAAGAGTACAAGATAGGCAGTTATTGATTCAGAAAAATTACTAAAAAAGGGTTGTTTGGCAGGCTCTGTTGGAGTACTGCAAGTTTTAGTGCGCACTCCATTGGAGCCTGCTTGCCAGTTTTTAGTGATCTGCGTAGGGCTATGGGTGAAGTTTTGTGGTTTTTTTATGTGTTAGGTGTATTGCAGTTATTGCCAGTGCGGTTACGATAGCGCCAAACAGCACCACCAAAGCTGTACCTAACCAGCCTAAACCAAACATAACCGAACCCTCAGAAACAGACTGCGTAACAGAGGGCAAAGGATCCTTAGCCGCTGGAAGCACAGGAACAGGACTAGCTACAGGAGCATTTGTAACAACAGAATTAGAAGAAGCCGCATTAGACGCAGTCTTACTAGAAGTATCCGAGGAGGAGGTGGAGCTTGAGGATCCGCTGTTTGTAGACTTGTTCTCATCATTCGAGACTGCTGGAGTAGTTGCTGAAGAGTCAGTTTCTGTTTGAGAATCAGAGTTTTCCTCTATGGCTTTAGTGTTGGGGTGTTTGGTGTGGGTTTTGTCGTTGCATGGAACGTTTGGGTTATTGTGGTTTTGATCTTTGCAACAATCCTGTGGTCTGCAATCTGGTTTTGGGGTGCATGGGGGTCTTGTTGGAGTACAATCAGGCTTAGATGTGCATGGGGGCGGGGTTGGAGAACAATCAGGCTTAGGAGTACATGGGGGTCTTGTTGGAGTACAATCAGGCTTAGATGTGCATGGGGGTCTTGTTGGAGTACAATCAGGCTTAGGAGTACATGGGGGTGGGGTTGGGGAGCAGTCGGGTTTGGGTGTGCATGGGGGCGGGGTTGGAGAACAATCAGGCTTTTTTTGCTCAGTGTTCTGATAGATTATAGTTACATGACTGCCTGCTTGAAGA
>WRCX01000030.1 GCA_009783705.1 Candidatus Bathycorpusculum hydrogenotrophicum
GTCTTCGTTTCGAAAGAGATAATCCCCAGAAGGCTTAAATCTAATACATTTTTATTGTTTATTTGTAAGCTTCCGGCTTACTCTTCAGAAGGACAGGAAGACACATCATTGAACAGGGGCATTATGACCCTTATTGATATGATGTGTGACCCCTTCCTGTTAAGTTTCGAGGACTGTTAAAGGTCTAAAACAGTCTTATTTGTCAGTCTTAAGATGTGTTCACTCGATATCTAACAACTGAACTGGAGTAAACTAATATCATTGTAGAACCATATCTGTTAGGTGGCTGAGATGAGGAAAATCTTTAGTGTATTTTTACTTATCCTGTTAGTTTCTACAGTTTTAATTATATTGGTTCAGCCTCTAAATGCACAGATAGGAACACCTGTATCGTTGTCAACTCTTAGTTCATCATTCCCTTTGCCTAATCTATCAATTGCACCATTTGACGCTTGGTTTGGTTTTTTGATAATCTTGATGGTGATAATAGTACTGGTGGTAGTAGTGGTTATGATAATTTTGTATATACTTAGATTAGAAAAAACCTCAAGACAGAAACAGACTACACAAACATAACAGAGCATTCCTTCTCTCAACTGCCCTACAATATGCTTAGTCATTGTAAAAGGGGAAACTGGTCTGATTTGTGAGGCAGTAGAGAGAGAGCCATGAGTGTGTTTATGGGATTTTTTTTCTGGTGTTTTCTGCTGAATTTTCAAGCTTTGGGGTATGTGGGTTTTTGTGGTTAAGTGATAAGTGGAGGGGGAATTATTATTCCCAGTAATCTTTTTCAAAACCCATATTCCAGCATTAATTTTGGAGATTTTGAAACACTTACTGTGATATATTGCACGGAAGAACATAGGCTTTTATAGTGCTGAGGAACTATAACAACTTGGTGTAATAATTGACAAAGACAATATGTCCAGCTTGCGGCATGATGGGACATCTACAGATTAGAGGAAATAACCAAAGAATTCTACATTATCAAGGCTTCAAAGAGGGTAAAAGAGTCTACATTCAACATAAGCTGGTAATCACTGGTAATCAGTCAATGGTAATAAATAAGCCAGATTTAGCCTTAGATAAGCAAAATGGTGGGCCGGTGGAGATTCGGACTCCAGACCTTTGGCTCGTAAAGCCAACGTCCTAACCAGGCTTGACGACCGGCCCACGTGTGGAACATAGAGATTACAGAGCTTAATATTAGAATTATGTTTTTCAAGCGCCTAAAGGGCTATCAATAATTGAAATAATGAGGAATCACTGGGGTTGCAGAGGTAGTTTTGTTATACTTTGAAGCGCAGCATTGCGGCTATGCCGCCGAATGCGTTTTTGAGCATTTGGCCTTCTTCGGTTTCTGTTGAGATGACTTCGACTTCTGTGTTGGCGAGTTGAGAGAGGTCGGCTAGGTCATCCACGAGATCTTTTTTGTCCACAATCGTTATCGAAGGTGCTTTGCATGAGCTACAGGATTTTTCGATTAGGCCTTTTTCAAAGTCTGCGAGATCTTTGCTTTTGACGGTGTGCTCTTCTTGAGTGCCGCAGGCACCGCATTTTACGGCGACTCGAACTAAATCAACGGCTTCGGAGAGAAGAACCAATCGGACGGCTCCCATGTTCATTAGGCGTCGGACTTCGGATTCGCCGTAGGTGATAAATCCACTGTCGTGGCCGACTTCGTAGAGGAATTTTTGCATGATTTCTTTTTCTTCGATGTAGCGGACTTTTTTCATGATCTCTGGTGCTTTTTCAACCACTTCTTTGACGCCTTGCTCTTCCACATAGGCAGTGTCGAGGATATCTATGATTTTATTTTTTAGTTGATAGTTGAGATAGTCACCTTTTTCGAAATCGTACTTGGTGGGTCCGGGGCCGCCCAAAATGATACCTTTGAGGGTGTCTATGGGCAACAAAATCTCGTCGGCATGGCCGGCTACACGTGTAAAGTATTCATTTAGTTGCATGTCGCGGAGGCGTTCGTAACGCCGTGCGGACTGGCCACCGGCACGGGTTTTGCCTGCTACACCTGAGTGCATCTGTCGTATAATATCGAGACGTTTACCTTGCAGGGTGGCTATGGTGGCTTGGGAGGCATCTACAAGAATAATGCCAAAGGTTTCTTTTTCTCGAAGCATTTCTTGAAGATGTTCAGTGTGGAAGCGGCTGTCGCATCGGTAGAGGAAAATTTTAATCTGCTCAGGGGGAACGATGACATAGCTTTCCATGCGTTCAGTTCCGGGGCCGCCGCCTTCTTGTGGCAGAGCACCGGTGAAAATAACTATGCCTTTCTCTCCGGGGTCTTTGAAGAGTTTGAGCTTTTGCTGAGCCTTAATGATGGCATCGAGTACGTTTTTGCGGGTGACGTTGGATTTTATGTTGCTGGCTGTGCCGTATTCGTTGCGCAACAGGTTGAGTGCATCGCTGATTTGTTTATCAGGCGGCACATAAATAGTGATGAGTTCAGTGTGGCTACCCTCTTTGCTCGCTAGGGCATTGATGATTTTTCGTAGTCTGAATAGTTCTAAAGAGCTTTTTTTAGGGACACTCAACTAGTTTCACGAAAGTTAATTCAAATAGTTACGCTAAGAGGAGGAAAATAAAAGTTCCGGACTCTAAAACCGGGTTATGCTTTGGCGGCTTTAGGTGCCGCTTTGGCAGAGTCCTGGGGGGTTTCGGGAACGCCTATGGCGTCTTTGAGATGGGCTTTAAACGGTCCGAGTTTACCGCCATAGTTGCCTGCAGAGATTTTTACAATCCCGGGGCAGTTTATGGCTGCAACGACACCAACTTCCATGGCTTTCTTTACAGCATCCAGAGTTAGGCCGTTGATGACGATTTCAAAAACGGAGGTGGCGCCGGGGGGAACTACGGTGTCGGGGACGATTTCGCGCAGGGTGGGGCAGTAGGCTTGGTTTGTGGAGGCTTTGAGTTTGTATTTAAATGAGCCTGCTTTGCTTCCTGATCGGCATACTCCGCCTGGTAAGGGCATGATTACATCTGGAACTTGGGCGCGGATGGCATCAACTGCGGCTTCTGAGGCGGCGAGGCATTCAGGCATGGTTTTGGCAAAGATCATAAAGTTGCCGCCGGCCACTGCTTCGGTGGCGCCAAAGCCGTCTTCGACTAAAAAGTTGCCTTCCATGACGGGGATTTTCCAGCATTTGCGTCCGCCGATGAGGGCTTTTTTTTGGAAGCCATCACCGAAGTAGCGTAAACTGCTACCGATGAGTAGAACACGTTTACCTACCAGACCGTTGAAGGCAGCTGTTGTGGGACAGGTCATGGTACATTGTCCGATACGGCCCATCAGGGAGTGTTTGAGTTCGAAGCGGTCTTTGTTGTAGATTTGGATGAGTATGCCGGGTCTTTTGTCAGGTGTCTCGCTTGCGGGTACGATACGCTCGATAGCTGCTTCTGCGGAGGCGGCAATGACACTTGTTGCATAGCCGGTGGTTATGGAAGCAGCAATCTCGGCCCATTTCTCATTTTGAGCGGTTATAAGTACTCGTGCAGCCCAGAGGGGAAACATTTCTGCAAAAGTATCTTCCACCTGAACCACACCATAAGCGGTTTTAACAAAATACATACGCGTTTTTTCATCGTAACTTTGGATTTCAAGCGGACTATTATTTGGCGACATAATAAGACCTCTCAGTTCAGAGGGCTTTTGTATGATTTAAGAGTTTTCATGGATTTTGAGGTTTCAACGCGACTGGTTTTTCAACCCAAACAACCAACTTGGCACACAAAACGCACATACAACCCAGAAGCCACAAGGACAAGTTAGGATGTGATTTTTGCGTTGTGAGTTAGGATGGTTGTTAAATTGTAGGCAGGTTTCAATGTGAACAGAGACCCTAGAAAGATGTGAAGTCTTCATCAGTTGACGGGGTTTGGTGGCTAACAGCTAGTTATTCATTAGAGAAAGGTTCTTTTTGAATTATCTTGGAGGGGGGGATATCAATATGTTATTATCGGTTATCGCTAAATATAGAAAGAGAGGTTAGAGCATGACCCTTGAACTCGACTGGCAAAACATCTTTGCTGAATGTAGAGCAAACATTCAAAAAGCTATTGAACCCTGTCTGAAACCCTGTGATGAGCCTCAGCCGGATTTGGGCATAGGCGCGGGCGGGGATTTGATGAAACCGGTAGATTTAGCATCCGAGTCAGCCATCATTGAAACTCTAAAAAAACATGAAGTGTCCTTCACGCTTATCAGTGAAGAGACGGGGGTTAAAAAATTTGGCGCGGCATCGGAGGGGTGCTATATTATAACTGACCCCATTGATGGAACAACTAATCTAACACGCAGATTACCGTTTTACTGCACCTCGATTGCAGTATCTAGCACACCCTATCTCAAGGGGGTCTATGCGGGTATGGTTGCAGATTTGGTGCATGATCAAACTTTTATGGCTTTTACGGGCAGAGGAGCGTTTTGTAACAGAAAACATATCCAAACCTCAAATATTAAAAGATTAGAGGAGGCTTGTGTGGGGTTAGATCTAGGCGCCTACAAAACCGGCCTAGACCTAGACTGTAAAAAAATAATCCAAAACATCAAACACACTCGCCACTTCGGCGCTAATGCCTAGAGATCTGCTACGTCGCCAGCGGTATAACTGATGGATTTATTGATTTACGAAGTAAAATCCGCACCACCGATGTCGCAGCGGGATTTTTAATTGCCAAAGAGGCCGGAGCCACAATAACCGACCAAGCAAACCGCCCCATAAACATAGCACTTGATCCCAAACAAACCCTAAATTTTATTGCATCAGCCAACAGTGAGATTCATAAACAAATCTTGAGCCTGATTAACAGCGATGCTTAGTCTGCTTCTGCCCCAGCCGGCCGCGATGATAAAGAGCACAAAAAATAAAACGCTACTCATCGCAGATCCACACATCAGCTGGGAAATGAAGCTTCAACAAAAAGGTATTCACATACCAAGTCAAACCAGCAAAATTCTAATCAAACTCACCACTCTGCTTAACCAATACAAACCCGATACACTGGTGATTTTGGGCGATGTAAAATACACAGTAGTTGGCAACAAACAGGGCGAGCGGCAAGATATCCCTGACTTTTTTAAAAAGCTCCAAAGCCAAGTAGGAAGCATAGCAATTGTTCGGGGTAATCATGACGCTAATCTCGAATCACTACTCCCCAAAGATATCATACTTTTGCCTGCAACTGGTGCAGTACTTGGGGATGTGGGAGTTTTTCACGGTCATACCTGGCCAGCCCCTGTGTTATTGGGTTGTAGGACACTTGTGATGGGTCATCTGCATCCAGCAGTGGTTTTCAATGATCCTACTGGTTACAAAATGACAAGACAAGTATGGATAAGAGCAAAACTAGACAGTGAAGTCTTAGCAAAAACTCTTCTTCAGAAAAGCCAAATCAAAATGGAGGGTTCAGTCAAAGAAACCCTTCAAAACCACTTCAACAGCAAACTTGAAACAAAAGAACTCTACATTATGCCCAGCTTTAACGATTTCTTGGGCGGCAAACCCCTAAACCAAACCCAGCCACACAAAGACCATACCACCGAAACCCTCATCGGACCGGTGATACGTTCAAAAGCGGTAGATATGGATAATTCAGAAATATATCTGCTAGATGGAAACTATCTGGGAACTCTAGCACAGTTAAAAAAATGGGAAAATTAGAAGCCGAACAACTCACAAAACAGATTTGTGAATCTTTAGCCTGTTCACTCCTCGCAGGGTCTAAAAAAGTCTCCAGATAAATTTAGGATAACAATAAATGCAACCGGAAGTCATTTTTTGTTAACATGTCAAGCAGGTTATTGTTAGATGAAACGGAACATATTGCTTGCTGTTAGTGCCATATTGCTAATAGTAATTGTTGCAGTAACTCTCATCATAATAGATACCTCCTTCTCTGCTGACAAACCCTTCTATGTTGGGGTAACCTACAGCGGAGATACAGTCGAGGGTGCAAAACAACTAATCGACGAAGTCAAAAACTACACCAACCTCTTTATCCTAAACTCAGAAAAACTCCAAGAATTCATTCCAGGTATAGAAGAAATCGGCGACTATGCAATCGCCTCAGGGCTCAACTTTGCAACATCTGTTGGCCGTAATAGATGGCATGATGTTGTTCTAATAGGATGGGGTGATGAGGCACAACAGCGCTGGGGAAGCAATTTCATAGGCATATATGACTACATATATGAATGGGACGGAGACGCACCAGGCAGAAAAATACTGGATAACCAGCGATACGCATATCCAGATCAAAGTGGGTGGTTTCTATATCTATAGACGGTCAAATCAGAACAATATCAAAGAGCGACGACGAAATTTACATAAGGGAAAACATCGCAGATCATGTGAGCTATCAGACCTCTTACTATGCAAACAGTACCGTAAAAGTGCACGGAGATATACCAGATAAATCAAAAACGGGCACACTCTATGTTTCTTACCCCGATTTACCTGAGAACTATAGTGGTCCAAATCCGGTGCCTATATACAACGTTCCTTATCCCCCAAGAACTGTACATAGAATATCCAAACGGAACTAGCGCTTTTTTCTGGCCATAAAAGATTCAATTCGATGTCATGTATTATCCTGATGGAAAGATTACTGTTTGGGAAAGTGAACGTAGTGTGTTCTATACGGTGGTGAAGGGTAATGCGCGAACAGTGGTGAATAGTAGTGCGCGCATTGCTGAGGTGGAGCCTTTGAATGCAGTTTTAGATAGAAACCCCTTTGGAACCTATGATGTAGCCGCTCAGACTTTTGAGACCTACATTACAACTCAGTTGCAACCCATAGAAAATCAATCCGTCACCAGCTTTACAACTGATTGTGCGCTGTTTTGGTGGGACTTACAAGGAGGTTATGATTTTGTGCTTGCCGAGTTAGGTGGAAATAGTAACATTGCACAAGAGATTGGTTTGGTGCGAGGGGCGGCAAATTTACAGGGTAAAAGTTGGGGGACAACCTTTACTTGGAAACACACTCAGTAGCCAAATCTTCCAGATGGCCAAGAGCTGTTTAAACAGATGAAAACCTCATATGAGGCTGGTGCAGAGTATGTTGTAATTTTTAACTGCTCAGAAGACCCAACAAATCCAAGAAGCCTACAAAAAGAGCATTTTCAAGCTCTGGAACGTTTCTGGGTTGAGGCAGTGCAAAACTCCAAAGTTACTCATGGCGGTATTAAAGCCGAAGCGGTTCTTGTTTTGCCCCAAAACTATGGCTGGGGCATGCGCAACCCCAAAGACACAATCTGGGGGGTATGGCCGGCAAATAGAACCGCTCAACAGATCTGGAACCAAGTACAAACCCGACTCAACCAATACGGCACAAAACTCGACATAGTCTACGAGGATCACGCCTATTCTGTAGCAGACCGTTATAGTCATGTCTATTATTGGAATCAAATCGACTAACAGAAAATATTTTTGCGACAGAAACAAGCAATGCTTAGAGAATAGCATCATCCAATTTGGGATTAACTGGATCTCTGCAAAGTAAACTATGGCAACATGAGACTAACGATAACTATGAATGATATATTGAGGGGGGTTTTGGGTAGTTTAAGAGAATTTGGCAAGAGAATGTTTGTTGAGGGGACTTTGGGGTGCTGGAGCTAACTCTTATATTTGCCACATGTTATATGGCTAATATAGTCAAGGGAGACGTGAATGTATGAAACTTGTAACCGTTCTTTTGCCAGAGGCTTATCTGGAAGGGTTAGATGAATTAGTAAGGGCAAACATGTATCCAAGCAGAAGTAGCGTTATTCGCAGCTCTGTTCGGGATCTGCTAAAGAAAGAACTCTGGGAAAACAAACGCGGCAGATAAGAAGCTAAACGCTTTTTACTGCTTCACATAATCTTTTGGCGGCTTCAGATGGATTTTCAGACTGCGTGATTTCTCGGCCTACAATGAGGTAATCGGCGCCTGCTTTAATTGCGGTTTCTGCTCCGCCGCCTTGTGCACCTACGCCGGGGGAATAAATTGCGGCATTGTCATTTAGGATGTGTTTTATTTCAGAGATTTTTTCGGGACAGGTTGCACCCACCACGACTCCATCAGCATTCCACTGAACGGCTTTTTTGGCAAATGCGACATATTGGGGTATGTGTTGTCCAGTGAAGGGGTCAACAATGGTTTGTCCGTAGCCTTCTCCGGCGCCTTTGTGACTCATATAGGTTAGGAGAATAACGCCGCGGTCGAGGTGTTTTGAGACGGCGAAAAGCGGTTTTAGACCTTCTTCCCAGCCTACAAATGGGTTGGCGATGATGGCATCAAAACCGGCAGCGTAGTAGTATTCGGCTATAACTTGGTTGGTGGCACCTATGTCGTTGACTTTTGCATCCATGATAGTTAGTAAACCTTGGGCACGGATTTGATCAACAAGACATTTGACGCCATCAAAAGTGCCCAAGGGGAGGGTAAGGTGGTGATTGATTTTTACAGCGCAGATGTAGGGATGGACATCTTTTAGGATTTTTTGGGCTTTGATGAGTATGTTGTTGCGGTTCTCGGTGGCTGTGGAGGGGAAGTCAAGTGCTAATATTATGGGAGATTGTTTGCTTTTTGCGGCTTCCTGCATTTTGCCCTTAAATGACATATGGTTACCTCAGTAATTTTGAATAGTTTTATCGTCAAATTAGGATTTAAACCTTCAAAGAATATGCGAAGCTTAAAATTTGCCTCCGCCTCATTTGCGTATACGCAGTCAGTTACAGGTTGAGAGGAAAAATATGCCTAAACAGACCCTTGCTCAAAAAATCATTGCTAAACACCTAGTTGAGGGGAAAATGGTTGCAGGTCAAGAAATTGCACTTAAAATTGACCATACACTCACACAGGATTCTACAGGCACCATGGCCTATCTTGAATTTGAAGCCATGGGTATTTCTAAAGTTAAAACTGAGCTCAGTCTTAGCTTTGTTGATCATAGCATGTTGCAAAATGATTTCCGCAATGCGGATGATCACCGCTACCTTCAAGGTGTTGCGGCTAAGTATGGCATAATTTTTAGTCGTCCAGGTAATGGTATTTGTCATCAGCTTTATCTGGAACGCTTTGCTCGTCCAGGCAGAACCCTTCTAGGCAGTGATAGCCATACGCCCACGGCAGGGGGTATGGGTATGATTGCTATTGGTGCAGGTGGGTTAGATGTAGCGGCGGCTATGGCGGGCGAGCCTTTCTATTTGGAGATGCCCAAGATTGTGGGTATAAAATTGACAGGTAAACTCCAAGTGTTTGTCTCCGCCAAAGATGTTATTTTGCAGGTTCTCAAGATTTTAACTGTTAAAGGCGGCGTTAACAAAATTTTGGAATATTATGGTCCAGGGGTTGATACCCTAAGTGTTCCCGAACGCGGAACCATCACAAATATGGGCGCAGAGACCGGAGCAACAACCTCTATTTTCCCCTCTGATGAAACCACCAAGATGTTTCTTGAAGCACAGGGACGAGGCATGATGTGGGAGGAGCTTAAAGCAGATCCAGATGCAGTTTATGATGAAAATCTCGAGATTGATCTCTCGACCCTTGAACCCTTAATTGCTCTGCCGCACAGTCCAGATAGTATTAAAAAAGTCAGTGAAGTAGAGGGCATAGCGGTTGATCAAGTCTGTATTGGCAGCTGTACCAACTCATCGTTGCGGGATCTAAAAATTGTTTGCGCACTGCTAAAGGGTAAGCAAGTACATGAGAATACCAGTTTAACGGTCTCGGCGGGTTCACGCCAAGTTATGGAGAATTTGGCAACTACAGGCGAGCTTGAAGCACTCATACAGTCAGGTGCAAGAATCCTTGAGAATTCTTGCGGCCCCTGTATTGGAATTGGACAATCACCGCCCACAGGCGCAGTATCGTTACGTACATTTAATCGCAACTTTAAAGGCCGCTCAGGCACCCAAGATGCACAAGTCTATCTGGTCAGTCCTGAAACAGCTACCGCTGCGGCTCTAAACGGAAAAATCGTTGACCCACGTAAACTCGGCAAATTCCCCCAGATCACCATGGCTGAACGATTCATCTTAAGCGATGCTATGTTTATTCAGCCCAGCCAATGTGCAAACAAGGAAATCATCCGAGGACCCAACATTAAGCCACTACCCGACTTTACAGCACTACCCAAAAAACTGCAGGGTAAAGTTCTCCTAAAAACAGGTGATAACATTACAACCGATGACATCATCCCCGGCGCCGAGATTATGTCTCTGCGAAGCAACATTCCCCAAATCAGCACCTATACGTTTTGCCATGTTGACAAAACCTTTGCATCACGCGCAGAACAGAGCAGGGGAGGATTTATCGTAGGCGGCGAAAACTATGGCCAGGGTAGCAGCCGCGAACATGCAGCCCTAGCACCCAAATACTTAGGCATAAAAGCGATCATTGCAAAATCGTTCGCCCGCATCCACCTAGCAAATCTTGTCAACTTTGGTATTCTACCACTAACCTTTGTGAATAAAAAAGACTATGACAGCATCACTTTGGATGATGACTTGGAAATAGAAGTAGATGACTTAAAAGAGCAACTCACAATCATAAACAAGACTAAGGGCACTCACATAGCAGTCAACCTCAACCTAAGCGAACTAGAAAAAGAGCAAGTCCAAGCAGGCGGAAAATTGGCCCTTATAAAAGCCAAACAAAACCACAATAAAACGCCAGAATAAATCAATCCACACTCAACACTACACTACACCGAAATCAAAGAAAGCTACAGCAGACAAAAATCTGCTTCTACACCAAAAAAGAGAAAACAGGACAAAGCAATACCAAATTTAACAAGTGATCAGCAACTATTTTCCAGATTAAAATAAAGAAAGAAGGTTACAGTAACTTACGGGTTACTGTCAACCACACAAGGAGTTTATTTGACTTGCCAAACTGAGGAATCGACAAGCTGCCAAGTGGTAACAAGGAGCATTGCAGGAGTGTTGTATTCCTGCACGTTTGTCAAGCTCTCAAGCATACCGGTTTGTCTGTCGAAATAGACAGAATTGAGTTCATTGCGTGTGCTGCTCATTGTTGGATCGGTGGAGTCGTAAAAGCTATCACTCAATGTCCAGTAATTCCTCTCTCGTGCTTCACTGGCATATGTTTTGACATCAGTTTTCTCTACAATAATGCCATCAGCGCCAAGGGGACGGAGTTTATTGCCTGCTTTAAGGTCTGAGCCATAGATAGGCCAAAAGGTAGTAGTGCTATCTGTTTTATTTCCAAAGGATAGGTCTATCCATGCTTGTTCAAAAATTTCTGTTCCATTGAGGAACCGCCAAGTCGTTGTAAAATAGACAACACTATCCTCAACATTGAGGATATGAACTTGGTAGTAGTCTGTTTGATTATATTGCTCAAAACCGTCAGGTTGAATAGCCTCCTCACCTAGAAAAGTGGTTCGGCCTTGTAGTGAGTAAGTAAAAACATCACCAGCTTTTACCCCGGGAACAGCGGGTCCCTCCGGAGGGGGCTGCAACACAAAAAATATTGCAACACCAGCAACTATGAGAGCAACTAGAAGAGCAACTAGAAGGTATATCAGAGCAGAACTTTTCTTTTTACTATAGGACATGCGTATGATGTATCTATCACCCATATTTAGTTTTTTTCCCAAAATAAAACAAAACAAGGAGACTTCAACAGCAAATCACAACACAACCATAGATGCCACTAAATCACCAAAAATAGACGACCGATGATGCACCAAATCCATCAACCAACGAGTTAAAACTAGAGATAGCAACAAACCAAACGCCTGTTTCTAAGCAATAACACTATAAAAAACAAACTAGTAAAAGAGAGCAATTATAATTTTTTAAAGTCAGTCAAGATTTTTTCTAGGTCCATAGCGGCATTGAAAGACAAGTCGTCGTTATCGTATTCGATATGTTTTAGTCCCTTGAGATTTGGAGGCAACTCTACTTTTCGCTCAACTAACAAAATCACTTGCGTGTTATACTTTAGATAGGCAGCGTTAATCTCAGAGGTGACATTGGAATTTAGAATGTATAACCCGCTGTACCGTCGTTCCTGTTCAGCAGCAGCAATAGGAATTATTGCGCAGTCACAATTCTTCATTAAACCAAATTTATTTTCAGGAATTGGAACAGCCGTTTCCTCTTTATCACCTACAACATAGTCATACTCAAGGAAATCCAACATTTTTCTCACTTGGTCAGCCACCTTGGCGTCACTGTTGGATATGAAAACTCGCGGTTTTAAACCCATATTTTGAGATTTGAAGGGCATGGGGGGGCTTTCAAAATTTACAGCTCTATCCAGGGGAGGAGCGGTTGTCAGATATGGAGTAGCACTTGGAGACTCAAAGGTAACTTTTGCGCCGGCGAGACTTTTGATTCTATTAACAGAGCGTTTATTCGCTATCTCACTTACCCGCAATAGTTGAAGATCAATTTCGTGGTCCATGGCGTCTACTTTTGCTTCAAGGGTATCGCTATCAAAATTGAAAGCCACAACAGTTCCTCTCTGGGTTCCACCTGCTATCAATAATTTAAGAAAGTCCTGCACTTGTCCCAAGCCAACATGATCGGATTGTATGATTAAAAGCGGCTGCCCACCCTCAGTAAACCCATTCACACCCAAAGAGGGGTCGGCGGGTCGGCCATTAAACTTTTTGATAACCCACTCTTCAAAGGAGCGAGAGGAAACTTTTCGAAGGCTTTTTTCATCCACTCGTCGGCTCTTAAAAACGACAAATATAACCGCCACTACAATACCCGCAACCACAATAGCTATGATTGCACCGATGAGCCATGGATTAAAGCCGTTTGGTTGCTGTTCTTCTGTTGATGTTGGATCTACTTCAGGCGGCGTTGAGGTTTGGCCGCAGACTGTTTGGAAAATCATAACCGTTAAAAAAAAGAAACATACAACAAAGACTACGCTTAGCAGATGTTTTTTCATGCTTTCACATTCCGATATCACATAATTAGAGCGCCCGTAACAGGATAAGGAGCGAACATGAAGCTAGTGGTTGTGTCACCTTAAATAATTAGGGGAAAAAATGCCGCAACCAAAAAACCTGATGAGCACTCAGTCAGCGTTAGATAATTGTAACGTGAGAATTTAAACCTTTTTTGGCTGTGAATCAGTCGGGCTGGTTAACATATAAAAACTGTTTTTTCTATACATTAATAGCAGCTTAACTAAACAACATTTTTGCACTCCAGTAAGGTTTCTTCAGCCAATTTTAATCAGGTGTAACACCGTTTAGTTTGGGCAGTAGCATATTGTGGAGGAAACAAATTTTCAGGCTATGACCAAGTATATTGCAAGTCTGTTTCTAATTTTTATGGGCTCTATGGATTGTGCAACAACAGTAGTTGGAACACACTATTTTGGTACCCAAGAACTCAACCCAATCATGGCAGACCTTGTGCATTCAAATCTTCCGGCATTTGTAGTGGTAAAACTCACTGTAACGGTTGCTGTCGGCGTGATTTTTGTGTTAGCTGAAAAAACATTGATGAACAGCAAAAACAAAACCGACAGATCCTTTAAAATCGCCCGCAACACCCTAAGAGTTGCCTACATTGGAGTTATGGTGTTTCTTACTATAGTGGTTACAAACAATATCATAGTGCTTCTAGGTGTAATGTAGCCAAAAAAACAAGCTAAAGCAAACAGACAATAGAACTAAAACAGATGAAATAACCTGCGTCTAACACTAATAGGTACCGCAACAAGGGCATCATGCACCAGCCACAAGGTGCAAAGCAGATTAGAAGAAGAGACGTTTATTAGACAGCTACTGCCCAAACGTTTTAAAACATATAATCCAACATACTTCCTAAGTCAACAGTGGTATCCGTGAGTTTAAACTATCATTATATGCAGCTACCCCGTGAAGTCATCATTGGGGAAGGAGCACTTAGTCGCATTCCCGAAGTTGCATCACGTTTAGGGCTTAGAGGAAAAGCCTTGTTATTGTCAGATGCACAATGCTACAAACTTGCTGGAGAAACTGTGTCAGAATTTCTTAAAAAGGCAGGTCTGGTTTCAGATTTTTTTCTAGTAAAGTCGGCTAATGTAGACGACCTCACAGCTATTGAGGAACAAGTTAAAGAGCTAAAACCACAGGTTGTCTTTGGCGTAGGCGGCGGGACCATCATTGATGCCGCAAAATTCAGTTCAGCGAGTCAAAATATTCCGTTTATCAGTGTGCCTACCATAGTATCCCATGACGGCGTCGCCAGCCCGCTTGTCTCTATTAAAGGTTCAGATAGACCCTATTCGGTCCTCGCACAAGCACCCATGGCAATAATCGCCGATACAGAGATTATATCTAAGGCACCATGGAGGTTTATGGTCAGCGGTTGTGGAGATACCGTCAGCAAATTCACCGCTGTGAAAGACTGGCAACTGGCACATTTAGAAAAAGGCGAATACTATGGAGACTATGCAGCAAGTTTGGCACTTATGAGTGCGGAACTTGTCACAGAAAAGGCCGATTTAATTGCAGATAAAAAAGATGAGGGACTACGGGTGCTTATGGAAGCGCTGATAAGTTGCGGCGTTGCCATGAGTATCGCAGGCAGCAGCCGTCCCTGCAGCGGCTCAGAGCATCTCTTTAGCCATTCCCTAGACATCCTAAGTTCTCATCACGCCATGCATGGCGAACAATGCGGTGTGGGTGCCATCTTGACTGCATTTCTGCATGGAATTGACTGGCAACAAATCAAAACTACACTTCAAAAAATTGGTGCACCAGTCACCGCCCACGAATTAGGCGTCAAAGATATGGATGTTGTAAAAGCACTCCATGTCGCTGCTCAAATTCGACCGGAACGCTACACCATTTTACATAAACTTAATTTGAGCTTTGATGCCTGTGAAACTGCAGCACGAGCAACAGGCATAATCAACTAAGCTTGAGCGGTTCAATCAATGCAAAAGCGTTACCTTCAGGGTCTTCTGCAGCCGCAATCCAGCCGACTTCAGGAACCTCTTGTTTGGGTTGTGTAACTCTCCCTCCTAGCTTGACGATTTTTTCCAGAAAATCCGTTATGGATTCCACAGAGTAATAGTTGATGGGCTTGCCTTCAGGGGTTTGACGTTTATACATGCCACCGTTTATACCGGGACGTAATGTCATGCCTTTGTTGTCTGTGGGTACGGTTTGGATTATCCAGTATTCAATGGGTCCACCGGCTTGGATTATTTTCCAGCCAAATACATCTTCATAGAAGCGCTTAATTTTCTCCATGTTACTTGCTGGAATTTCAAAATGTACTATGGTATGGTCCATGGGTTTTCACCTCCAGACACATTAAGGGTATTATACTGTATCTAGTACTATAATGGCTACAGATTTAACTTTTGTTAACTGATAGTTTGCGTTTTTAGAGGTTTATTTTATGATGCTTGCCTATGTTTGAAATTGTAAAGATTATGGCTGATGTTAGGAGTAATATTGTCAGGGATGTGAATAGTCCAGTGTAGGAAAGGACTGTGGCTAGTATTATACCGCTTATTATTGGACCAAGAGTTTGCCCTATATCCATTATGGTGCTTAGGAAACCCATGGAGGTCCCAATCAAGTTGGCTGGTGCCAGTTCACACATTAGCGGAGAGGTTGATGAGATGACCATAACAAATCCTACACCATACCCTATGGAGATAGCAAGCAAAAATGCGAAATGAGTTGTAAATGGAACCAAAAAGAGAAGGGCTCCACTTAGGGTACAGCCCAAGATTATAGGTAAACGTCTGCCATATTTATCGGATAATCGTCCAAGCAGGGGCCTAAATACGATTAAAGAAATGACTTGCACACCGATAACTATGGATACTAACAGAGCATCAAGGTTTGCCACCTCTATCATATATTGAACCAGATAAAATTCCATAACACCATAAGCATAGTATTGACATGCTTGAACAAAACTAACAATTAACGCACCTCTACTACGAGCAACTTTTAACCATCCTTGCAACATTTTGCCTGTTGCAATTTTTGCTTTTACAGGCTGGGGGGCGATGTTTGCAGGGGGATTAGTTTTGTTTTCTGAGAGTAAAAGCAGAGCTATTGCAAAAGAAGTGACCCCCGCTACTGCAACCGCTAGATAAAGGGTGTGAAAACCATAGCTGGTGATAAACAGTATAGAGCCCCCTAGAAAAGGAGCAAACCCTCGACCGATGTAGGTTGCTGAGTTAAATGCAGCCATACGTTCACCTCGTTTAGCAGAGAAACGTTCAGCTATTGCAGCTTCGGCAACGGGAACAAACATAGCTGTTGCAAAACCATGATAAAAACGCACAAGAGCTAACTCCCACCAACTTGTTATACCAAGGTAGAGAAAAGGAGCAGAAGCAAAGATGAATGCAGCAAATAGAAGCACTTTTTTTCTGCCAAAAATATCTGAAAGAGAAGCAGCAGGTAAGCTGACTAGTATACCTGGAATGGTAGAGGCTGCCGCGATTATTCCAATTAAGTCAGGGGGTGTTCCTAAGCTGACGGCAAAGGGGTTAAGGACAGGGGTTTTAGACATTGTTGAACTAAGAATGGCCAGAGCGCCCATTACACAAAAAACAATAAAGTAGGCTCGACCATTCAAATGCAGCCGTCTCGTTAAGTTCATTTTGCCCCTTGCCATTATAAGTAAGCATTATCATTTAAGTAAACCTACAATCTGCGTTCTAATTTGTACAGGTTTATGGGTTAAGCTAATGCAGAAGGGTTGCAGATTTGCAACAGGGGGATATCTAAAAATTGGACCAAGAGTACTTTTTTAGTTGGAATAACGATACAACATGAGGTAGCATAGAGAGACGCGGGTATGCAAATAACTAAAGTCATAAGAGATTTCCTAAACGGCTTGGCCTTTGGTATAATAGAAACCGTACCCGGCGTAAGTGGAGGAACCATCGCGATCATATTGGGGTTCTACAGTGAACTCATTGAGGCCCTAAACCACTTTACCGAGAATGCCAAAAAGTATACAAAATTTTTAATTCCCATTTCGCTGGGCATTGCCACTGGTTTAGTAATATTTAGTGTTATTATGACTTATCTGCTTCAGTATTTTTCATTTCCAACCATGACCTTTTTTATCGGTTTAACTGTCGGCATTATTCCTCTCATTTACATAAAAATAAAAGAACCCAAACAGTGGTTTAAGCCTAAAGAACTAGCTATAATTCTAATTGCACTTTTCACTGTACTGGTTGTAGCCAATTTAAAACCCCTGCCCGTAGAGGGTATCAATCATATAGACGCTCCGTTTATGCTCTTTATTTTTTTAGCGGGTATTATAGCGGCTATAGCGCTGGTGGTTCCAGGTATAAGTGGTTCGTTTATATTGTTACTGTTTGGCATCTATCCCTTAGTTACCTACTCAGTTTCATCTATTGGACTTTTGTTAACCGACATTACCAACATTTCTTTGATGTTAGATATTGCCAAAGTTTTGGTTCCCTTGGCTTTGGGTATAATAATTGGCGGTCTTTCTATGGCAAGACTAATCGAGAATCTTTTAAAAAACCATTATAAAACCATGTATTCGATTATATTGGGGTTTCTATTAGGCTCCGTTTGCGTGCTGTTTAGAGAATCTTTTATCTTTCAAAGCGGTTCGTCGGCACTAATCATTATTGCTGGTGTAGTCACATTTTTGCTTGGAAGTATGATTTCTTTTAGTTTGGGGAAAAAACGGTTTAGACTACTTTGAGTCTTTTTGTCTGTGAAGTGATCGATCATACGGGTCAGGTCACGTGCTTTTTTGTGACACAAAATAGGGCATTTTCGGTTCTACAAAAGTCGGTAAATTGAGGTTTGTGAAATAAAAAAGAGAAAAATAGATGAACTGTGAATTCTTACCGTTCATATTAAACAGCAAAGACTAATGTTTCAGTCATCAGCTTGTCTACGGAAAATTTGGGTATTACTTCTGTGTATGTTATGTCACAATGCAAACATGTGAAAGTCAAAAGCAGCTGTACAATAGAAAATAAAAAAATAAATTAGAAGCTAAGAGTCTACTGTGACTCTTCAGTTTTCGCTTCTTCTACGGGTGCTTCTTCAGCAACTGGTGCAGGGGCTTCAGGCTTGGGTTCAGCTGTGAAAGTTTCTACAAACTTGGTTTCTGCCAAGTCGGGAAGGAATTTTTGGATGTCCATGGCGACACCGCGTTTGGCAATCTGTATTCCTTCTACGTAGAATGTTTCTTCAGGCATGTCGATGGTTAAGTTTTTGTCTTGGATTGTTAGTTTGAACTTGTTTTCTTCAACGACTGGAACTCTGCGGTGGATTAGGGCGCCGATTTTTTCTTCAGCAACTTCGAGTTTTTTGGTTACGGTTAGGTCGTAGATAAGGGTGCGTCCTGCTAAGGCAGGGTTGAAGTCTAGGAGTACTCTGCCTGCGCCGATGGAGCGAATGGTGGCGGTTTTGCCTTGGAATTCGATGCGTGCACCCACAACGGGGTTGATTTCTTTGGCGTAGAGTTGCTTTATGGGGACCCGGCGGATTTTATCAGGGTCACGGGGACCGAAAGCTTTGTCGGCAGGTATCTCTACGTTTGTCTCCTTGCCGATTTCAGCGGTTAACAATGCCTCGTCGAGGGCTTTTAGAACCCAGCTTTCACCTATGACGACGAGTTTAGGTTCATAGAATTCTCCTTCTTTGTGGAGGTGCGCATTTTTGGCGACATCTTCTTTGGTTGTATCGAAAACTTCGTTTGTTTCCTTAACTTTCGCTACATAATCGAGAAGAATGAAATCTCCTTTTTGTAGGGCCATCTTTTGAATCATCCTTTAATATTCGGGAGTAGAGTTTCAAAGCGGCATAAAAACTTTATCCAGCAAAAAACCTTAACCGTTTCTGCCGCAAACAATTCACACCTTAGAGGGGCAATAAAAAGCCGGTTCAGAGGCAGACTGCTCTCTTGAGATTTACTCAAACATATTAGCTTACCGTGTTTGAGTTAAAGATACCTTTCGGGTTTGCTTAGAAGACTTTTGATTTTTGCCAGACCAAATTTTGCCAGACTATCGGTTTGGTTGGTTGTTGGGTTTTGTTATTGCCTTTGACCAAAGAATAAGAAAGGAGGGTTGAAAAGGGTGTTTAGAAGAAGCCCTGGATGGGGGAGTCTTCTTTTGAGGCTGTTTCGCCTTTGATTTCTTCGATGCGGGTTTTTGTTAGGGCTCTAATGTTGTTAAAGTTGGACATTTCGCCATAGTTTACTAATGTGATTGCGGTGCCGTCTTCGCCTTTGCGTGCGGTTCTGCCGATGCGGTGGAAATATACTGGTGGATCTGCGGGGACGTCGTAGTTGAATATGTGGGTTATGTCGGCTATGTCAAGGCCGCGTGCAGCAACATCAGTTGCTACTAGGAGGTTGCGTCTGCCGTGGCGAAATTCGTTGATGGAGCGATCGCGTTGGGCTTGTGTGAAACCCGCATGAAGTACTTGTGTGCGAAAACCGCGTTTGTAGAGTTGGTCAGCTAGGCGGCTGGTTTCATGGCGGGTTCGGCAAAATATAATGGCTTTCTCAACACGATCATCTTGAAGAAGGTCACAGAGCGCATTTAGTTTACCGCCTTGGTTGACAACAAGGTAGTATTGTTTCATTTTTGTTATGGCGATTTCGTCTTTGCTGACAAAGATTTTTTGGGGGTTGCGCATGTATTTGTTTGTTAGGCGCATGACATTTTCGTCCATGGTTGCGCTAAAGAGGCCGGTTTGGCGGTCGCGGGGTGTTTTTGAGAGGATGAATTCCATATCTTCGATAAAGCCCATGTCGAGCATGCGGTCAGCTTCGTCGAGTACGACAAAGCGTATTGTGCTCAGGTTTAGTACTCTGCGTTCCATGAGATCGATTACTCTGCCCGGGGTGCCCACTATGATTTGGACTCCGCTGGCTAGGGCGTGGATTTGTTTGTTGATTGATTCTCCGCCGTAGACGGGCAGGACTCTAACTTTGGTGTATTTGCCGAATTTTGCAATGTTTTCGGCGACTTGTACGGCTAGTTCGCGTGTGGGGACTAAAACGAGTCCTTGAACGCCGCGTATGTCGCGGCTTAGATTTTGAACCATGGGAACGCCAAAAGCGGCTGTTTTGCCGGTTCCGGTTTGTGCTTGACCTATGACATCTTTACCTTCGGACAGAGGAAGTATGGCTTGGGCTTGAATCGGAAAAAGAGTTGTATACCCAAGTTCGGTTAGGCTTCTTAGAACCTCTGGATTTAACGGTAGGTCACTAAATGTTTGAATTTGCATTATGTTTTTCTTCTGCCACAACTGTTTTCTTCATGATGTCTCTAAAAGCTTGGATAGCTTTGATCCATGAGTTAATGTGACGGTTTCCAATGGGGCTGACGCGTATAAAAACTTTTAGCAAAAATTCAGTCAAAGTAAAAGGTCAAAAATGTAAAAAACACCAAAAAAATTACAAAAACAGGAATAAACTTTTGGGTCAGCGATGATTGACGAGCTCTCACAGCCACAGGGCTCGAAGCCGTCGCCTCACATCATCCCAGGCTATAGATGCATCAAAAGGGAATTTATCTATTTGCATCCGGCACACAAATTCAGCATAACTACCCAGCAAAACAACAACAACTAAACAACTAAACAACTAACGCTTCCACATCAACAAAGGGCGGCATCAAATTAAAGTAATTAATTAGTTAATGGAAAAACAAAGAAGAAAATAAGATAAGTGCAGGGGTTTTATTGTTTTAATTCGTCAAAGAACCCGAGAAGCAGTTTTGCAACAGCTTCGCCCTGCTCAGTCTTGGTGTAGTATTTTTTGAGCGGGTCGATGCGTTCACTTTTGGCTAAACCCAATGATTCAATCTCAATCATTCGTGCTCTAAAGGTGCCATCACTCAATGTCAGGTTGTTGTCCTGCATAAAGCCCTTGGCATCTTTCCATTTACCACGGCCGGCGTAGAGTAGAAGCAGACAATCAATTGCATGATCTTTTTCCAGCATTGTTTTGATAGAGGCGAGTTTAGGTTCGGTGAGTACACGCTTTATTTTCTCTTCGTTCATATTTTTTACCATCGGCGTTTTTCTCCTTTTATTTTTTAAGACTTGTGATACACCAAAGCATTTGAACTATATTACAACATCCGATATATGTCTCCAGACGCATTAACTCAGAATAGAACAAAAACAACAACAAACACACCCAACAAACAAAAACAAACACACAACCACCCCAACAATAACCACCACCCCAAAAAAACAGACACAAACACAACACAGCAAAGCTTAACAACCCCCCTGCCAAAACAACCACAAGAGAACCACCATGACAAACAACAACACCAACAACACCATCCAATACGAAATCCCCACATGGAACCAAATCTACACCATGCTCCTCTGCCAAGCACAAAAAATCCAAGCCACCTCCTACGAACCAAACATCATAGTAGCCATCGCACGCGGCGGACTAGTTCCCGCACGCATCTTAGCAGACCTCCTCGAAATCCACTCCTTTACCACAATACAAACAGAATTCTACACAGACATCGCCAAAACCAAACAAACCCCCACATTAAAACAAACACTAACCACCCCGATAAAAAACAAAAAAATCCTCCTAATCGATGACGTCACCGACACCGGAAAAACCCACAAACTAACCCAAACCTACCTCCAAACCAAAGGAGCCACAGAAATCAAAACCGCCACCCTATACCACAAACCCCACTCCACAGTCACCCCCGACTTTTACGAAAAACAAACAACCAACTGGATTATCTTTCCATGGGACACAAAAGAAACACTCAGAAAAATACTTCAACAAACAGACCAACAACAAATCAACAAAGAAATCACAAAAATAGTAAAAGCCGGTTTACCAAAACAACTAATCGATAAATTCATAAAAGACATACAACAACAAAAGGAACACCAACCATGCAATACCATATTGAAGAATACAACAAACACATAGAAATCACAGGCTACAAAAACATAACATTCCAAAAAACAGAAACTTTTCTAAAAACACATCGAAAACAAACCACACAACAAGCCGACATACAATTCTTTGACGCCCAACTCATCGCCTCACCCAAACATCTCTACTTCGCCGCCTTAAACGCCCTACAGGCATTCCAAAACAAAACCAACACCTCCAAAAGCACTGCAATGGAAACCATGCTCTATGCCTCAGCCGAACGCCAAATACAAAAAGCCATCGATCGCCTAGGAATAAAACCCCAAACCCAAACTCTGGCAATAATCATCATAGCCAAAGAACAAAAACACATAGAAGACCTTCTCAGAACACTAACAGAACATATCGGTACAGAACCCGATGAGACAATTCTTGAAATGACAGAAGAAAAAGAAACAAAAATTCAGCAAACCTTCCAAATCACTCACACCGAACTAGAAACCACAGCAAACAACAAAGCCAAGACAGTGGATTTAGTCATTGAGCGGATTGCTCTGTTAGCTACGCAGATTTAAAGCATTTTTTCTTTGACAACCGCCAAGATATCGGTTGGTTTTATAAGCGAGATACCAGTCTGAGCACCTAAAACCTCGATCTGCAAAATCAAGTCAGGATTGTGGAGATCAACACTACGTTTGATATCGCCTGCCGCGGCTTGAATAATATCCATAGAATGCAACTCTGTGAAACGCTTCTCAACAGTAACGCGAAAGGTTTGTGTTTCACCTATTTTTGTCGCCAGCACTTCCGTGACTTTTTTGATTTCAGCTAAATCAGTCGCTACGACATACTGTATAGGTACAATACGTATAGCATACCGAAACGCATAGGGCCGCTCAGATAGAATTACACGGAATTTTGCTATGACCTCAAGGGGATCGAGAACAGTTTTGGCAACAATTAAGCCGCGTATTTTAGTCTTAGCAGCCTGTGCCTCAATATCACCTAACTCATCTTTTAAGAGATAGAGTATCTCGTTGACCATAGCACGTTCATTACCACGGGCAGTTGTAGCTAAGAGAGCAAAATCGCCAAGCATATCAGCATCCTCAGCAGAAATGTGCATTACCCATTATTGTGTCTTATGTAAAATACAGAAACATGGTCTCGAATATCTTGCAGGAAAGATTTCAGAATCCAGATAATAAAAATTCAAGATCGCCCTGCCGCCTAAACTGCGGCGAGTAATTAAGATATTTAGTTATGGATTTTAAAGGTTTAAATGAATGAAAAGAAACTAAAATGGCATCGGTATAAAACCCGAGAGGCAATAGGTGCCGGGGTAGCCTAGCCTGGCTAGGGCGCCAGACTCATAATCTGGAGAACAAAGGTGGCCAAACGCCCATGTCCAGAAGTCGCGGGCTCGAATCCCGCTCCCGGCACCAGACCTCAGCTTCTCAGCTTATGGCGCTCTTCAAGTTTTTAAAGCCCAAAAAAAGCCGAAACACTCTCAAACAGGTCATTGTTACAAAAAAATAATTGGACCTATCTTCAAAATAGGTAAAATATCAGGAGCTCAAAGAAAGATACACTTCATTTAATCGTCACTGAAGTCCTTTTTGCATTTGAAAGTGAATGTTATAGCTATAAGTTCTACTGTGAAGAGTGTAGCGCTCACTATAGACCATTTATCGATCATACCCATGGGGAGATTTGTGTTTTCAGTTAGTAAGAACACTATGATGCCTGCTATGCCAATGACTATTGACGTGAGAAGCCACAGTGTTAGATATTTTTGCTGTTTCTCTTCTTGTCGTTCGGTTGTGTTTTGTTGGTTTTTTATGTTGGTTTTTTGTTCTGATTTATATTTTTTCTGCAGTAGTACCCAAGCAGTCAATATGATTGCTAGTATGAGACCTGTTATGCTTAGGATTAGATTTGTAAGGGCCCATGTTTCGGTTAGTTCATGCGGTGGTTCTGTCGGAGTTTCTGTCGGTAGTGGTGTAGGTTCTGTTGGAAGATGAGTTGGTAGTATAGCGGAAAAGGGTTTATTTGAAGAACTACTGCCGCTACCACCGCCGTTGGTGTTTCCGCCGCCAGAATTTGTTGTGTAGTAGAAGATAATCACATTATCAGTAGCAGTAAGCACAACAGAAACAGAAGTAGGAACAACCGCCGTATAACCCGACACAGAAACAGCAACCTCAGACACCAAAGCACCCATAGTCTGACCCATAACAATCTTGCTGTCAATTATTGAAGTAGTAGAATTTTGCAAATAATAGTGCACTACATATGAGACAGATAAAGACTCACCGCTTGATTGCCAAACAGCATACAACACAGCATTAGCCTGGATGGCAAATGTCGATCCGGACAGGTATGTTGGTTGATCAGCCTCAGGAGTTGCAGCCCAGCCAAGAAAAATGTAACCCTCATTATCTAGTGTACCTTGATCCAAAACAGTCACTGCCTTGCCAATCATGTATGGACTACGATCATCAACAGGTGCACTACCAGTACCAGCATCACCATTGGGCCAGTTAGCATAATAACGCACGGTATACCAAATAATAGGTTCAACACCAATTGAACTCCAACGGGCAGTTAACTGTAAATCACCCGTTGTGCCCTCAGGAATAACGTAATTAGAGGAGGAAAGCACCGTACTGCCATCGGCATACTGTACAATCCAACCTACGAAAGAATAATCAGTCCTAGAAGGATTACTAATCTTAACTGGAAGTTCCGTCACAATATACTCAGGTGGATTACTATGAGCATTAACACCACCATCTAACACATAACTAATAGCATAGCTGACCTCAATCCACTGCGCATACAACTCGGTATTCACAGTAATAACAAAAGAAGAACCAGCAACATACGAGCTAGACCCAACCTGCCAATTCAAGAAACTCCAGCCATCAACAGCAAGATCACCAGTATTACCAACCACAGTAACAATCGCACCAAACTTGTACAAATTATCATCAACTGGAACACTACCACTAGAACCTATAGCACCAGAGGGATAATTCGCATTATAAGTAACCTTAAACAAATCCTCTGTTTCTGTGCCTATCGTCTCACCATCAATAATCACTTCTGCAGTATTCGAAATACCACTATCAGCACCAACAACTTGGAAAGTAACCAAAAGAACCACCACCCCATCACCCACAAGATCCGCAGGATCAAGAGTAACAATAACTTGACCAGCAACAGTTGTAGAATCCACTGATACAGAAGAAACAGGCACACCATTAATCGTCAAAGCACAACCCATGTATTCAAGACCAGCAGTCCAAGAGTCAACGACCTTAAACACAGCAATAGTAGACACCACCCTTGGCAAAGTATACTTAATCTCATAAGTAACCGAGTCACCAACAGCAAACGAAGAAGAACCGCCAGTAACAGTTTTAGAGACACCGCCCTTCTCCAGCCACACCGCATACAACGTTAAATCAAGAGCATAAAGATAGTTGAAAGTTGTTCCATTACTATAAGCAAACCCTAAACCATCCGCTTGTGTATTCCAACCGATAAACAGGTAGTCATCACGAGTAAACGCATTATTACTCAAAGTAACATCCATGTCATAAGTTGCATCAGTATCAGGCATTACACCAGCACCACCGTTAGGGTCATACGTAATAGTATATGTATTAGCAGTATAGAAGAAAACAACCTCAGTACCAGACACACCAATAGTAACATTCACACTAGAAGGCGCAACCACAGTATAACCATCAATATCAATAGCAGACACAGACACCACAGTACCAAAAA
>WRCX01000031.1 GCA_009783705.1 Candidatus Bathycorpusculum hydrogenotrophicum
CGCAAACTGGGAATGAACGAAACGAAGTAGCCGACAAACTCGTGAAAGAAGCAGCCCAAGATGATGAAAATATGAATATGGTATTCGATAGGTACCCGTTTACATCGGTATCCAGCGAAATCAGCAGGAAAGGACTTGAACAGTGGCAGCTGCAATGGAACAACGCGGCGAAAGGAGCAGTTTGTCGATTCTTCTTCCCAAACCTGGTGCAGAGGTTAAAAACAAAAATCCCGATAACACCCGAATTCACAGCACTTTTCACTGGGCATGGAAAAACCAGAGCTTATCTGCACATATTTCAGCTAGCAGACGACCCCATGTGTCCTTGTAAAGAAGCACAGCAAACATCAGACCACATAATCTGCGAATGTAATATTCTCGAGGCACAAAGAGGTTCCATGATAAAGACAATAGAGTGCAGCGGAGGGTCCTGGCCTTCTCCAAAGGACGAACCGACAAGTAAGAACATACAAACATTCGCAAATTTCGCCAAGTCAATTGATTTCAAACACTGTGATAGTTAGTCATAGTTCGAAAAAGATTTCCGCATGTGGTGACAAAAACTGACTAAAAGGACAAGCAGTGAATCACATGAACACTGGAACATGTAGTATTACCATGTAATGGAATATGCTGCAAATAAATTTTTATAAAAAACACACACACACACCACACACGCACACAAACCACACACCCCTACACACACACCACACACGCACAAACAAACACGCCCCCCCCCCCCCCCCCCCCCACCACACCCCCCCCCCACACCCACCCCCCCCCCAACCCCCAACCCCCCACCCCCCCCCACCCCCACCCCCACACCCACACCCACCCCCCCACCCACCCCAACACCCACCCCCACCCCAACACCCACACCCACCCCAACACCCACACCCACAATAATACCAACCCCAACAGCCACAGCAAAACCAACAGCCACCCCAACGCCTACAAGCACTCCGACGCCCATCCCCAGTAAAGAAGGTCAAGTTACACCTACGCCTAGTCTATCTGGCGCTGGAAATACCGAACAGGCGTCAAATATGTGGTATTTGGTTATAGCATTAGCAGTAGTGATAATTGTTTTTTTGGTGGGAATCCATCGTTACCTCAAGAGGCAAAAAAATTTTTAGCGACTATAGTTCGATATTTTTGTTTTTAAGTTTGTTGTCAATTAGGCTTAGCAGTTTGTCGGGTTGGATGGGTTTTCCTAAAAGTACATCGGCACCCGTTATGTTTTCGGGTGGTACTATTTTGCCGCTCCACATAATTTTGAGTGCTTTAGGTGAGCTATGGTCTATCATTGGAAACAGTTTTGTGCCTTCCATGTCTGGGAGGCAGAAATCAATCAGGGTCACATCAAAGTGGTTGTTGTTTAGTTTTTCTATGGCTTCTTTGCCCTTTGCTGCTACTGTAACGGTGTAGCCTTTTTTCTGGAAAATCCGCATAAACGTCCGCAAAATGGCTTGGTCATCGTCTATAATCAATATAAACGGCTTATTTGAGATAAACAAGTGCTAAAAATCCCCAAATATAGTAGCGATTGGTTTGTAATATATATAATTTGTGTTCAAAATCTTTCCTATCTAAAACCGGATGAGACACAATATTGCCTAAAATATAAATATCAGGGTAACCGTAAAGAGGGATGCCGAGAGATGTATGACTACTAAGCAGGCAAAACGTCGTATTCGTGTTTCTATTGTAGGCAAATATTTAGGCTGGATGACAATTCGGGCTGTAGTCCTTATTGCACTATTTATTGCACTGCAGACAGTTCACAGTTTTCACGGGTTTGAATATTTTGGGCTAAATGAAGCAACACAGGATCTTGTTTACATGGTTTTACTAAGAGCCATTTTTTCTTTGGTTGTGTGGTTCTTTTTGTCGCTTTCCAAAAAAATAATCATACCTGCAGCCATTCTCACAGTTTCTCCGGCTCTTGGAAAAATAGTACGCGATCCAACGGTTGCAAAAAAAACCAATAAATCCATAACCAATTACTTAACCTACTTTATCTACATCATAACAATAGGAGCACTTGTTTTCATTTGGGCATATCAATTCATCGGGACATGGTTCGCAGATCTTCTTGGAAACGGCTTAGTTATCATGTTAACCTTCATTTTGGGTTTGTTCTCCTCTAGTGTCTTGGGCAATATTTTGGGCTATGCTATTTTGGGTGGAACCCACGAATTCAAAGTCGGTGACCGCGTGCAAATCGGTGATGTCCACGGCGACATTATCGATATTGGTTTCTTCTTTATCCATATAAGAACTATAAGAGCGGAAATTATAAGCATCCCCAACTTGACGGTTATGAACAAAGAAATCCACAACTATAGTTCTCTGCGAGATGTTGCGCTCAACGTACAGGTAACCCTTGGGTATGATGTTGATAAGGATCATGCACAGGGAACACTCATTGAAGCTGCCAAGAAAACCAGCGGGATTTTGTCTGTTCCGGATAAAGAGCCGTTTGTCTTGTTACGGGAGCTTGGAGCTTACGCGGTAACTTATGATCTTAATGCGTACACTGACGAGCCTAACCGGCTTGTACAAATTAAAAGCGAGCTCATCAGCAATATGCTTATAGAACTCAAGAAGGCAGGCATCGTCATCGCGACTCCTGCCCTCGTCTTCGTAAAAGGTGAAGAGAAAACATTGCCACAGCCTATAACACAATACATGGACAGCAGAAAAGCCAATTAATCCATTGGTTGTTTGATCCATACTTTAGCGTGGCTTTGTATCTTAATTCGCTTCTCGGTCTGCATCAAGGGGATTTGAGCTTTGATAAAGCGATCGTCTGCTTGGGGGAATTCTTTTTTTAGTGCATCCTCAAGTTTAGGGATGTTGATATGTTCAACTGAACCCACTATATTCCAAAAGTACGTTTGTACCTTTGCGCGTTTCTTTTGGTTTTCCAATGGTAGATTAGGCAAAGTTTGACCTTCCGTAGAAGATGTGAGGATAACTGTTATTGGGGGTTGGCCGTATAAATGAGTGTGTTTTTAGGCAGAAATAATATGAAGTTTGGCGACAAGATGGATATGTAGTGCAGGTTATCGTCTGCAGATAAGTGTGAGTGATTCTTCGGTGTAGTCAAGTACGCTCTGCCCGTCAGCAGTTAAATGGTAAATTTTTTTTGGGCGCTCGCAGGCCATGTCCCATTCACTGCCTATAAAGCCCTTCTTTTCAAGTGTACTCAGTAGTGGATAGATGGTGCTGGGTCCAAAATAAACGCCGAAATCTTTACGGATCTGAGTTATAATTTGATAACCGTGCATAGATTCAGAACTGAGGAATTTTAGAATAATTACATCAAGCAGACCTTTGGCAAGCTTGGTTGAAACTTCTTTTTGAAGTCGGGTACTCAACATACAGCGAATCATCCGCATTCTGCTTAACAGCTATACCACACATACACAGATATAAATCTTGCCAAAATACAGCAATATTGCCACACAAAAACGAGATTTCCCCATTAAAGCAAAAAGCTATCAGAATATAAAATAGCACAATAGGTTATCATACCACAGTACTGGCTAAATTTCAAAAGATTGCAAATAATACAGCTCAACATAAACTCTACAAGACACCAACAAACCCCAACTGAACAAAACCGCACTTACAAGAACAAAAAACAACAACCACCCACTACAGAAACAGATGTAAACAAAACAAAAATCAATAACCACACACTGCAACAGCTAAGCCACATAACAACAATACAACAAGTCACCCAACAAAATAGACGAACTCTATGCGATCTGCAACAATTTTAAGCATTAACTGCAGACTTATATAAATCTAAACCAACCATTATTTGAGGCATCTCTTGATGCAGTCAGTATGGAAAAAACCTGTTATTTGTATTTTTAGAGAACGAACTGTAAACCCTGAATCCGACCCAATTGTGGTGATTAAAGCCCGCCAGCTAACAGTAACTATAGACAACAACCCAAAATATTTCGGCACCATCGAAGATTTTTTCACCCTAATGGGTGACACCGACCACCTTACCACAGAAGAGGGCAAAACCGACCACTACGTCATGTGCTGGTTTGATGACACCGAACCCGACATGACCCAAGACCTAAGACGTCTACGCGGAGTCCGCTTCAACACAAACATAACCTGCAGCATCAACGAAAAAACCCAAAAACGAACCTACAACGCCGCCTTCAACGCCGAACAAGCAAAACTCCAATAAAAACAACAATCACAACTACAACTCCGTCACAACATATTCTAAAACCACACCAAAAGTTTCCGATAACATTTATGCAAATACCACCCAAGCCTGCAGTTGTAACAAAGGAGCATAACATCGTACCTGTTGTTTTGTGGATGATTATTTGTCGTCATCAGTCCAAAAGAAAGGGTCCATACCAGTCGGATAGCTGCCGGTAAAGTTTAGAATAAATATACGCCGGGGGTTTGTGCCAAATGTTTGTTCGTCAGTTATGTGTGTAAAGTTACCGGAGGCATAGAGTTGTGCATAGATCTGCTGAAGATTTAGAGTAGTGTTGTAGTAAGGCACAGTACCTCCAAGTTCATAGGTAAAAACATATTGGACGTTATATTGATTGCATTGATCGATAAATTCAGTAATGTTAAAGTTGGGGGTATAGGTGTCCACGGGCAACTCGGGGTACTGATAGATATCTATGTTGCATTCGCCTTTTTCTAAGAGATAGAACTCCACCATATCCGCGCTAAAGAAGTTAAAGGGGCATAGCATCATGATTGATTTGTTAGCGTCCATATGCGTGTAGGCATAGTTGGTAGCGCCTTGGATATCTATGGTTATGTGCATTTGTGAAGTAAAAGTATAGGCATCATATATGCTGTAGAGCATAGCACCTGACACCATAACAGCTAGCACCACTCCTGCTGTTTTAACTAAACGTTTTTTCTTTGCTGAGTTTGGTTTTCTCCATGCTTTCTGCAAGGCACCACCAAGGGTCAACACCGCAACGGCTGTAGAGATTGCCAAGGCGGGAAATAGCGACGTCACATAGCGCCATTCTCGATTAGAGATAAGTGTGAAAAAGATAAAGATACATGCAAACCAGATTAGAATAAACTTATCTTCATGGCGATGCCGCCAAACCATAAAGGCTAAGCCGCCTAGGCCTAAAATGTAGAGAAAAATCGAGATGGGATGAATGTTGTCATGGGGCCAAACCAGTTCTATGAAGTAAAAAATAGGCCCAGGAAAACGGGTGCTATACACAGAACGCTCAGGATTACCCACTTGGAGCGCATAGATCCATTTGCTAAGAAGTACATCTCTATAGACGTCGTAGGCAATTATCAACCAAGGCGTCACAACCAGAACCGCAGAGGCTATGAGTATTGAGAATTTTTTAAAGGCGAATTTCAACTGTTTTCGTGCTAACAAGATAAGGCTCAAAATCATAATTACGCCTGCGGTGATTATCTGATATTTTGCCAAAAAACCCAAGCCAAGCGCTACTCCGCTCAACACAAGCATTCGGTCTCTACGACTACTTAGCCAATGATAGAAACAAAACAGCGATGCGGTGATAAAAAATATCAAAGTTGTTTCTATCATCGCATAGCCAGAGAGCCAAAAGAACCCCGGCATTATGCCCAGCATAATCGCTGAAAGCAACCCTGCTTTGCCGCCATACATACGATTAGCTAATTCAAAAACTGCCCAAAGAGAAAGCACAGAAAAAATCACTGGAAACAGTCGTGCGGCAAATAGGGTGATTCCGAAAACTTTGAAGGAAAAAGCAGCAAATACATCAAATAACGGCGGATAGAAAGCACGGTTTACTACATCACCGTAGTGGCCCCAATAGATGAGAGCGCCGCCGTTGAGGTGGCTGATTTCATCCCATTGTATGGGCGCTTTTGTGAGGTTAAGCAGAAGGATGAAAGCATAGACTAATGCAAAACACAAAAAAAGAAGCCGCCACTTGCTTAAAGACACAACCTCTTCGGTATTAAACAGTCGTTTTAGCTTATCTCCACATGCCCGCAACAAGCCAAACGGCATTAAACAATCCCCTCCCACACATTTCACTATTATAGCTGTGTCAAGAGATATTATGTTTACGGGTAACTTGGCATCACCCACTAAGCACTAAAAATATTCTCGCACCATGCTCCGCCAGCAAATCTGGCCAACACATCAGGGGATACAACAATTATGAGACAACTGAGTTATCTTGGCTATAATTGCATTGAGCTCTTCAAGCCGCAGGTTAAGTATTGAAAGTGTGTCAGTAACGGCTAAATACAACAACATCCACATGCGTTGATATCCAACGGGGAACATAATGACTGATATGCCCGAGTTAATCGCAGAGTTAATTGAAGCATCCAAAAAGCATGAACAGTACCGCGACCGGGAATGTATAAACATGATAGCCAGCGAAGGCATCAAATCCCATGCTGTCTGTCAGATGATCAACATGAGCCATGACCTCGCCACACGCTATGCAGAAGGTGAAAACGACATGGCAGGACATGTAAAGAAGCGGTACTATCAAGGCCAAAAGTACATGTCCCAAATCGAGGATCTTGCCTGCGATGCTGTTAAAAACCTGTTCCGCACAACATGGGCAGATGTCCGCTTAATCTCAGGCACCCACGCCAACACAGCTACATTTAAAGGCTTATCTTTAGCATCCAAAAACAACAAAATGATTGTAACTCCACTGAGTTGCGGTGCACACATAAGCCATGACTACACCGGATTAGCAGGCAGCATATTGGGCATAACTAACATAAACCATGTCTATGACATTAACGAATTCAATATTGACCCCGAAAAATCTGCATATGTAATCCGAGCAACAAAACCAGGCATTGTCACCTTTGGCGGAAGCCTCTTTCTCTTTCCACATCCCATAAAAGAACTCAAAGCAGCCTGCGATGAAGTAGGTGCATACATCGCATACGATGCAGCCCATGTCTTAGGCTTGATTGCAGGCGGACAATTCCAAGACCCACTCCGCGAAGGCGCTGACTTTATCACCTCATCAACACACAAAACCTTCCCAGGCCCACAAGGCGGAGTCATCATGGGCAACGCAGACACCCCTGCAAAAGAAAAAGCAGTCCGCAAAATCCAATATGCAGTATTTCCACTTAGCGCATCTAGCACCCATCTAGGCAGACTCCCCGCTTTAGGCATAGCCTGCTTGGAAATGAAACTCTTTGGTCAAGAATTAGCCGCTCAAATTGTCAAAAACGCTCAAACCGCAGGACAGTATCTCTATGAAAACGGTGTTAAAGTCGTTGCAGAACATAAAGGCCTCACAAAAAGCCATCAACTCGCCTTAGATGTCAGCAACTTTGGCGGAGGCAATAAAATCGCACAAGACCTTGAAGATGCCCACATCATCCTTAACAAAAACCTAATGCCCTACGACGATCAAAACAACAAAGATAATCCCTCGGGCTTGCGCGTTGGTTTCCAAGATATCACTCGCCGCGGTTTTGGCGAAAGCGATGTAAAACACCTCTGCGACCTCATGCTCGATATCATCAAGGGCAAACGTACCCCCGGAGAAGTCAAAACAGATGTTTTGGCACTTAAAAAAGAGTTTTCTGGCATCAAATATGGCTTCCAAACTGTAGAAGAAGCATTAAAGTACGTTCAAAAAAACTAACCTAAGCTTTTCTTTTCTTTATTTTATTTAACCCAAAAATTGATTGGCCGCTCTAATCGTTAAGGGACAGATAGCTTGGAAACATTTTAGAGCAACTTGTACCTTGTGGGGGTGGGTAATTTTGTTTCTATGCAACTACTTTTTGGGTTCCAACAAGCTTAATTAGGGTATGTTTCAATGTCAGGTTGAGAAACCATGTCTTTGCCGCTAGATCCCCTTGCAATTCTTTTGGTTGGAGTTGCCATAGGGTTTGTGGTTTTGTTTTTTCTGTTGCCAAGATATGGTCCTCACTACACCTCAAAGTTGATATGTCCTTGTTGTCGGAAAACGTTTAATTTCCACTGGATACCTGGAGCTACCATAGCCTCTTTGGTTCAGCGCAATTATCGGGTTCTAAGATGTCCCTATTGTCATAAAAAATCCACCTTTGATGTAGCAGCAACCCGAGTTCGCACGGCAAGATCAACTAAACCTAAAGTCAAAGCATAAGTCAGGGAATATTTTTTTAGAGAACTTTATTATCCACAACAGCCATGACATTTCAATCAAGTTAATTAAAGGCGGATTTCCACATGAAAGTACTGATAAACGATGGTTTAGAGAAAGAGGGGTTAGCTGTTTTCCAGCAAGCAGGCATAGAAACCGATACTAAAAAACGAGATGCACCCCAGTTGCTCTCAGAAATTGGTCAATTCGATGCTTTGGTTGTGCGCAGCGCCACTAAAGTCACCCGGGAAATAATTGAAGCAGGCGCCAAAGGTAAACTCAAAATCATCGGACGCGCGGGCGTAGGATATGACAACATTGATGCAACCGCGGCATCACAGTGTGGTGTTGTTGTTAAAATTGCACCTTATGGCAGTACCAATGCTGTGGCAGAATTAGCATTTGGTTTAATGCTATCGCTTTCACGTAACATTCCCCAAGCACATCACTCACTTAAAAACGGAGTTTGGATAAAGAAGAAACTCGAAGGCCGAGAACTATCATTTAAAACGTTGGGGTTAATAGGCTGTGGTCGAATAGGCCAAAAAGTCGCACGCATTGCCAAGCTAGGTTTTGATATGGAGATTATTGGTTATGATATTAATCCCTGCTTGGAGAGCGGTATTAAATTCTTAACCAAAGAAGAGGTCCTCACACAAGCCGACTACATAAGTATCCACACCGGCGGCAAAGACATCATCATAGGCGCCAAGGAACTAGCCGTTATGAAATCCAGTGCATACATCATAAACACCAGCAGAGGCAACAATATCGACCAAGAAGCACTCTACAATGCACTCAAAGACAGCAAAATCGCGGGTTATGGCACCGATGTCTACAAAGAAGAACCTAAAGGCGAAGGTGATTCATTCATCGACAAACTCAAAGAGCTGGAAAATGTTGTCTTAAGCAGTCATCTGGGCGCATCCACTGTTGAGGCGCAACGAGAAACCTCCACAGAGATCGCCAAAGTTCTCTCCGGCTACTTGATGGGCGGTGACTTTACTAACGCCGTCAACGCAGGCGAATCTATTGATGTTGAAGAAAAAGAGATCTTCACGCTTTTCATACACCATAAAGATGTCCCCGGAGTCTTTGCCAACATCGACAAGGTCTTAGCGGATAACAATATCAACATACGTGCCAACTATAGCCGCCAAATCAGCACTGGATATGCCATCTCAGTCTATGTAGTACATCACAAAGTAACATCTGAAATCATAACTGCACTCAAAGCCATCCCCAATATATCCAACATCAAAACCTAATTTTTCTTTTTTAAGCATACAGGCTATTAACATCTTTTATCTTTCTTGTTTCTATGCGACTTGGTGTACTATTTTCAGGCGGCAAAGATTCTACCTTAGCCCTGCACAGAGCAAAAGAAAAAGAGACAATAGTCTGTCTAATTACGCTCACATCCAAAAACAAAGAAAGCTACATGTTTCACACCCCCAACATTGAGATGACCACACTCCAAGCAGAAGCTTTGGAGCTGCCACTGGTTTCTACGTCCACAGAGGGCAAAAAAGAAACGGAACTCATCGATTTGGAATGTGCCCTATCTGAAGCTAAAGAGCAATTCAACATCGAAGGTATAGTCACAGGCACCGTAGAATCAACCTATCAAACAACACGTATCCAACGTATCTGCGACAAACTCAACCTCTGCCAGTTTAATCCCCTCTGGAAATACAACCAAAAAGCACTCCTAGAAGAGCTCATAGCAAAAAAATTTCAAGTGATCATCTCAGGTGTCTTTGCTTATCCCCTTGACAAAACCTGGCTAGGCAAACAAATCGACACATCCAGAATTGCACAACTAGTAGAGTTACAAAACAAATACGGCATCAACCCCGCAGGAGAAGGCGGAGAAATCGAAACAACCGTCCTTGATGCCCCCCTGTTTAAACAAAAAATTGAAATCACCGAGGCCACAACCGAATGGCAGGGAAGCTCAGGCACCTACCATATAAAAACAGCCCGCCTAACACCAAAATAAACACAAACCCAAGCTACCAACAGTTTAAGCGCTTACAAAAATCAAACCAATCAGCCCAGAACACACAACTAACTGAAGCCAAAACAAGACTACTGGATTTTTCTACAGTAGAGAACGGGTTACTAACTAAGCAACATATAGACGGCTAGCGAGAAAAGTTAAAAGTCCAAAAACCTATCTTTTATTGAGTTTTTAGGAGACTTTTTGCAGGAGGATTTTGATTGGTAAACAGGCTTCCAGTGGAGAAATTGAGAAACACCTGTGACGCTAACATGATGCAGTGTGGATCCACCCAAGACCTCACACCTCTCACAGAAATCATTGGACAGGATCGTGCAGTTCGGGCCTTAAAATTTGGGTTAGGTATTAAAAATCATGGGTTTAACATGTATGTCGCGGGTTATCCGGGGACAGGCAGAAAAACTGCGGTGAAAAACTTTGTGGAAGCCCAAGCCAAAGTGCAACCTGTGCCCTCAGATTGGCTCTATGTCAACAACTTTGGCAATCAATATGAACCTAAAACAATTGAGTTACCCCAGGGCAAAGGTAGAGAATTTCGCGAGAACATGAAAAATTTTATTGAGAACATAAAAACGGCCCTGCCCAAAGCCTTTGAAAGTGAAGACTATGTTACCAAACGCGAAGCCACCCTGCGTGGAATCGAGAACAAACGCAAACAACTAATCGAGCAAATAACTGCTAAAGCCCAAAGCGAAGGTTTTGTGATTCAAACTACTCCCATGGGCTTGCTTCTTATCCCGGTTCTTGATGGTAAACCGCTTAGTGAAGAAGAGATGCTAGCTCTTCCTCAGGACATTAAAACGAAGCTCGCAGAGAAGCGGGAGAAACTTGAAAAAGAATTCAGCTACACTATGCGTCAACTCATCGATATGGAACGCCAGATCCACGATACGCTCAAGAAACTCAACAAAGAAGTGGCGCTCTATGCCATAGGCAATCAGTTGCAGAGTATTCGTGAGAAATATCAAGCGATACCTGAAGCGGCGAATTATCTCAAAGCAGTTGAAAATGACATTTTAGATAATCTTCAACAATTTGCTCAAAGAAACAACGAAGCCCAACAACAGCAACTGCCCTTTTCGATGCCCTGGATGCGCGAGGATCCCTATAAGAAATATGAGGTTAACCTCATCATTGATAACTCTGAAACCAGAGGTGCGCCTGTAGTTATGGAAACCAACCCCACCTATCATAATCTGCTGGGTAGAACTGAAAAAGAAGCCCAGTTCGGCGCTCTGACCACAGATTTTAGCATGATACGGGGGGGCAGCATCCATAAAGCCAACGGTGGCTATCTGATCATCTCTGTTGAAGAACTGCTCCGTAACCCCTTTAGCTATGACGGTTTAAAACGCAACCTCAAAGATGGACATATAATCATCGAGGAACCTGAAGAACGCTATGGTTTTTTGAGCGTAAAAACCATCAAACCTCAACCCATCCCGCTTACAACCAAAATAATTCTCATAGGCGACCCAAATATCTATCAGTTAATGTTTAACCTCGATCCGGACTTTCGAGAACTCTTTAAGGTTAAAGCAGAATTTGACACAACGATGCCTCGCACCGATGAAAAAGTCAAAGCATACGCCGCTTTTGTCTGCACACTTTGTGATAGAGAACATCTAAAACACCTTGATAGTGGGGGGTTAGCTAAAATCGTCGAATACAGTTCGCGGGTCGTTGAAGATCAACAAAAACTTTCCACCCAATTCTCTGTCATAGCAGATGCTGTGCGTGAATCTAATTTTTATGCCTCGGAGGACAAATCAGAATTCATAACTGCACAACATGTCAAACGAGCTATCGAAGAAAAAATTTTCCGTAACAAGCTTATGCAAGAAAAGATTCATGAGATGATTACCCGCGGCTTCTTTCTCATAGATACTGCTGAGCAAAAAGCGGGGCAGGTTAATGGTTTATCGGTGATGAGTTTGGGTGATTTTGCTTTTGGCATACCCTCGCGGGTTACTGCTAGTATTGGTTTGGGTCGAGAGGGGGTGGTGGATATTGAGCGGGAAGCTAAGATGGGGGGACCCATCCACACTAAGGGGGTTTTGATTTTAAGTGGCTATCTTAGCGATCGATATGCTAGAGATAAACCACTTAGCCTTAGTGCGCGATTGGTGTTTGAGCAGAGTTATTCAGGTGTTGAGGGGGACAGCGCCTCAAGTACTGAACTCTACAGTTTGCTATCGGCGCTTAGCGGTATCCCAATTAAGCAAAACATAGCTGTTACGGGTTCGGTAAACCAGAAAGGTGAGGTGCAAGCTATTGGGGGTGTTAATGAGAAAATTGAGGGATTCTATGAAATCTGCAAAGCCAGAGGCTTAACTGGAGATCAGGCAGTGATGATCCCTGAGAGTAATGTACAGAATCTGATGCTAAAAGAAGAAGTTGTGAATGCGGTAAAGGAGGATAAATTTAGCATCTATGCGGTTAAAACCATCGATGAGGGTGTCGAGGTTTTAACGGGTAAAAAAGCAGGGCACCAACAATCAGATGGGACCTATGAAAAAGACACCATTAACTATTTGGTGGATAAAACTCTACAAATGATGGCTGATAAACTCAGAGAATACCCGCTCCTCTCCAGCGAGACTAACCCCCGAAGAACCGAAGATAGAACACATAACTGATATGGGGTATCTTATGGTCAGCAGATACTAATTTTTGGGTTGTTTGATGTTGTTTGATGTTTGCTTTTTAGAAATTATTGTGGGTTAGGTTAGGAGTTGTTTAATGGTTAGAAGGTTTACAAAAAAAGAAAAGAAGGGGGAAGTTTGTTGTTTTGGTTTTTTATGGACGTTTTCTTAGGAGCAGGAATATTGTAGCGATGCCGACGATGAGTATTGCAACGATGATGCCGATGACAGATGGGATGAAGTATGTGTCAGTTATTGAGGGTGGTGTTTCTGTTGGTGCGGGTGTTACTTTTTCGTCCATTACGTTGAATGCTGTTGTTGCTCTAGAGGGCCAATAGCCGTTGGTTCCTTGGAAGACTGCTGTGACAGAGAAGGTTCCTGAAATGTCTGGTTCCCATACTAGACTGTATGCGCCTGTTGAGTCAGTGGTTGCTGTGCCAATTGGGCGGTAGTTATTGTTTGAGTCAACTACGTATATTGTTACGTCAACGCCTGTAAAGTTGGCAGGTAGGGGTTTGTTTTGGTAGATATAGCCCATCCACTCAGCCATACAAGCATCAGATGCTACTGCGACGCCTTTTGCAAATCGTGCAGTTTGTTCATCTTGTTTTGTTCCGCTTGAGACATCATAGACTGTGCCGCGTATTACGACTGGTTGTTTGTAGTCTGCAGATAGATCGGGTGCTGTTACGGTTAGTGATGTTGGGCCTCTTCCTACGGTGTAGACTTGGTTGTCATAGCCGTTGAAGTATGAACTATATCCATCAGCCATAGCATATGGAAGTGGTGAAAAGGTACCCGTGTAGTCAGATATTGTCCAGATTTCTTCGCCTGTGGTTGCGTTGATGCCGCGCATAAAGTTGCCTTTTGGAATAGGTGTAGTGATTGTGTGTTGGGTTGCTGCGATGTAGACAACATCGTCGCCTACGCCCATTATGAATCCTGGGTAGTAGCCTGGTGCCTGCAAACCACTCTGGGTGCTGTTACCGGGGCCACCGTTTCCATAGGTCCAAAGTAACTTACCGTTGGTTTCGTTATAGCAATAGAGTAGACCACCAAAGTTGAGACTGTAGAGTCTGCCGTATGCACTTTGTGCAGCTGCATATGGCCAAGATGGGTTGCCGAAGTAGTCTAGTGTTGTTTGACCCTCAGTTGTCCATAGCTGTTTGCCAGTTCTCATGCTGTAGCCAACGAATTGAGTTGTTTCTTTAATGCCTTCCATGAAGACCTCTGCAACTGGATCTGATCCTGCCCAGGTAATGGTTTTATCCTGTGGAGAGCTGAATGATGAGCTTGTCCAGACGACATCACCAAATCTGTTGCTTTCTGGGTCAATGTTAACAGCGAAATATGTCCAGCTTGTGGTAGCCAGTGAAACAACGCCTGAAACGTTTTGCATTTGACCAGTTAGTGTGGGGTAGGTGCCATATCGTAAGATCATAATGTCATTATAGTATGCTGCAACTACTGTAAGGTTAGTTGCGGTGGTTGGGTATTGGCTTCTCCAAGGTATGGATTTGTTTTGTGTTGTTGAGTCTATCCAGTTATAACGTCTGCCAGTATTTGCTGCTACTACACCGTTAACCGCGTTGATTTGTGGTGTGTTTTGGGTGTCACCTGGGTGATAACCGACGCCGTTCCACATTAAAGTGGAATTCCACATACATAAGTACCAGCTTGGGGCTGTGTTTGTGCCATTATTGTAGATTGTGTATCTTATGTGTTCACCGTTGGGTCCTGATACAAGTGTACCGCCTGGGACACCAGTGACGTTGAACAGAGGATAGCTTGTGTATGCGTCAAAGACTCGACCCCAGTTTGCTGTGGCAATTAGTGGTGGGAACACTCCGTGTTGGTTTCCGTCTTGTACGTCGCGCATGTTACCAAATGAAAGTGTAGGCATAGTTGCACTTCGCCAGAGCTCTTTACCGGTGGCTATATCAACGCAGACTGTATCGCCGCCACTTGCACTTGCAAAGTTGAGTGGTTCGTTGTAGATTAGCATGCCTGCTACGATTATGGGGTTTTGGAATCTGTTGATGTATGCTGAGCCTTCGAAGAAGGTTTGACCATCGATTTCATAGTTTTCGCCACCAACAACACCGCCAGACTGCATGGGTTTAGTCCACATGACGTGGCCGGTCTTGGATCCGACTGCATCACCAGGATAGCGTTGAATTACTGCTTGACCGCCTGTGCCAGAGATGGTGCCATAGCCTGTGTTTGAGTTAACGGGTGCTCCGGTTCCTAGCCAGTTAGATGCTATTTTGAACCAGCCAGGGTTTTCGCCATAGATGGGACGTGTCCAGTATTCAGTTGGAAGAGGATAGCTATCTGGGAATTCAGGGATTGGTTCTTCTTGGGCATAGAATGTGCAGTTTGCAGTGCTTGCCAGATAAACATCACCAATGCTACTGGAAGAACTTGTGTCAGAAGAAGTTATAGTCATTCCACCAAAAGTGAAGGTGACGTTGTATTGGCCTACGATTTCGGGGTAGTAGCTAAACATTTGGCAACCAGTTGTGTCGTCAATTATATCCCAGTGTTTGGTCTCTACTTTGCCGTCAGGGTCAGTGATCCATACTGTGTAGTTGCGGTATCTGTAGGGATTGTTCATTGATGAGCCGGGAAGTGGCGGATTGCCTAGGAAGGCATAGCCCATGGCTCTTTGGTGTATACCTATGACTTCAGGCTGAACTGTGACTTTAGCATATGTGGTGTACTGTCGGCGCAGTGTTTGTGCTTCAATAGTCGTCGCTAAGATTGGCATTACTATAATCATGAGTAATGCCACTGTAATAACTAACATTAGTTTATTTTTTTGTGTGTTCATATTTCTCTCTTCATATTTTTTTTTAAGTACTAGCGGCAATTCAAGCATATAAAATCATGTCAGAAGTCTATCGTCTGACATACAACAGAACAACAACCACCCAACAAAAACACCACAAAACACACCATAAAACACAGAAAAACACCACACACCCACCAAAGAAAAATCAAAAAAACAAAAACTTAACCAACAAACATACACAAATAATCGCAATGCGCAATATACAAATCAGCCAAAAGAAGAAAACTTGAACACTACAGAAGAAAAGAAAATGACACACTATAGATTTCAATTAATACTATACCAGAAGTTTGGACAGAAATGCTAACTGGCGAAAGCGATTGGAGCAATATAAAAACAATCAGCATCAAACAAGCTTTAGACAATGAAGTGCCAAATCAGTCAAATCCCACTCCAAACCCAACCTCAACCGAACAACAACCAACCACCATTCTATCAGAACACACTTTGAGGGAATCTATTTTAGCAGTTGATTTATGACTACAATAGTTCGGCTTATTGTTGCACTTTTGTATAAAAGAAAGATCTTTCAAAGAACAAAAATTATGAGGAAACTTGCTCAGATGTACTGTTGTCGTCTTTTTGGAAATCATCAGTCTCTTGCATCGCTTGTTTTTCTTCGTCTGCTTCTTTTTGGGCTCGTTCGAGGGCATCCTCTTTAATGTCGGTACCAAAAATCTTTCGCAGATCTCGTTTCATTGTTGACGTATCTTGCGTTAATCCAAAGTAATCAGCAAAGTAATCAGTAGTTTTAAGAGCCAACGATCGCCCGCTTCGCTCCGTTATAATCAACCCCATATCCTTTAGTACCTTGATGTGGCCATAGGCGTGTTGTCCGCGGACTTGGATAACTCTTTTTTGGGTTATGGGTTGGCGGTAAGCGATGTAGGAGAGGGTTTTTAGGGGGCCTGAGGAGAGCAGGGGACGATTGACTAGCTTCTTTATTAGAGGAGTGAATTCTGCTTTGACTTGCAGTACATAACGTTCATCTTTGAGTGATAGTATCTCAAGGGGACTGTTACGGGCTTTGTACTGTTCCATGAGGATTTGGGCATAACTGATGACCCGCTTTTTGCTACGTGTACCCACCGCTTGGCATAGCTCGTTTATGTCTAGGGGGCGTCCGGCTACGTAGAGGGCTGCTTCGAGCAGGTTTAGGGTTTGTGTCCGGCGTTGTTCAGTGTCTATAACGGGTTCAACATTTTCAGCTGTTTGGGTTGTCTCTGAGGTGGGGGTAGTTTCGGGTGTAGCTGTTTCTTGGATCTCCAGATCGGCCTTTGGTGTAACTGTTTCTTGGATCTCCAGATCGGTCTTTGGTGTAACTGTTTCTTGGATCTCCAGATCGGTTGGGTTGTTGGTTGGGTTTTCTTTAATGGGTTGGTCGTTAAGGTTTTCCAATGTTTAGTTTCCCCACTGCTATGTAGAGTTCTTCGGTTTCCTCGTTTTGCCACAGACTGACTAGGCCGTCTTGGGCAAGGAAGAGTAAATAGATAAACATTCTCAGGGCTTCGATGCGGGTTGCGCCCTTGGAGAGGGTGGTGAAGTCGATGATGCCTTGTCCGCCGGTGCGTTCTACCAGTATAGCGTAGAGTTGGTCTACTTGCATTTCGAGTTCGGCGATAAATTTGTCGAATTTTGGTAACAGATCAGTGACGGCGGGTAAAACAGGGTGTTGCTCTATTGCTGGGCGAAGGCTAAGGAGTTTTTCGCCTTTTAAAACGTCGTCTAGGACTTCGAGTAGGTTTTGGATTGTGGTGGAGGTGAGTTCATGTCGGAGGGGTAAGAATAGGGGTGGTGGTACAAAGTCGGTGGGTACTCTTGGAGGTGGCGGGGGGGGTTCTTGTAGTGTTAGGAGGAGTTTAGATTTCATGAGATATATCAGCGCGGAGGAGTCCAAGGCGACACCTGAAGCTCGGAAGTCTACTTTTTCAGGGGCGTTTTTTTCCATTTCGAGCAAAAAGGTCCGTAGCAGGTAGGCTATGTTGACGTTCCAGGGGGTGAGTTTTTCGAGTTTGCTTATTTCAAATAAAATATTCCAAGGTGGGCGCAAATAGAAGGGGCGGCGTGATACGGTTGGGGAGGTGGTTGAGGACATTACTGGGTTGAGGCCTCCGCGGGGAATTTGGCTGTTACCACATTTGAAATGCCGTTTCGTTCATAGACACCATATACTTTTTGGGCTTTGTTGACCATTTCGGGGCGTAGGCTGATAACTATGAACTGGGTTCTGCCTGCTTCTTCGAGCAGGGTTTCGGCGAGTTTGGTTGTGTGGAAAGCGTCTAGGTGAGCATCAACTTCGTCTAGAACATAGAATGCGGCGGGGGAGAATTCTTTGAGTGAGAATATAAAGGCAACTGCTGATATGGAACGTTCACCGCCGCTGGCTCCGCTTACAACAATGGAGGGTTTGTTTGGGAACTGAACGACCATATCAATACCGCCGCTGAAGGGTTCTTCGGGGTTTTCTAGTTTTAGGGTGGCTTCGCCGCCGCCGGTCATTTTGCTAAAGTAAATTGTTAAACTTGCATTGATTTTTTCAAACGCGGTCATGAAAACTTTTCGTTTCTTTGCTTCGATTTCATCCATAAATGCGACGATAGCCTGTTTTTCGCGTTCAAGCTCGTTTAGACGTACCGAGAGTTCACGGTAACGGCTGATTTGGTCGGCGTAGTGTTGGGCGGCCAGTTGGTTGACGGCGCCAATACGATCCATCTCAAATTGCATCATGCGGATGGTTGTTTCGGCGTCTTGTAGTTGTCGTTCGTTAACTTCTATGGGTTGGTCATAGCCGTATTGTTTGAGTTGGGTTTGGAGTTGTTGGAGACGCAGCTGGGCGGTTTCCATGCCTAGTTGGAGTTGGTTTCGCAGTCGATCGGCTTGGTCATATTCTACGTCAAGTACGCGTAATTCTGCGTCTATGGTGTCTATTTGGGGGGTGAATTTTTGGGCTTCTTCTCGTGCGGAGAGTAATGCGTTTGAGAGGTCAATTCGGTTTTTTTCGAGTTCATCGACTTCTGTTTTTGCTTGATCCCGCTCAAGAATAGCATCAGTAACTTCTTTTTGGAGTTTTTCTTGTTGTTGATCTAGTTTGGTTAGTTGGATTTTGGTGTTTTTGTAGCTGATACGTAAAACGTGGTCGAATTGGGATTGGTTTGTGTTGATCTCGGTTTGCAGTGAGCCAATGCGTTGGCGCAGTGTGTTGGCTTCTTCGCCGAATTTTTCGCGTTGGACTTCTAGTTCTTTTATGTGTTCTACATCGGTTTTTAGTCGTAGAGCCGAGATTTCGGTGTGGATACGTTTGAGGTGGGTTTGGATGTTGGTACGCTCGTTACGATAGACGGCCATTCGGCCTTTGAAGGCGGCGGCTTCGCGTTCGAGTTTGCCGCCATATTTGTCGATATAGCGGATGTTGAATTGGGCGCGTTTAACACCACGGCGAACCCGGATGATTTCGCGCTCCAGGGTTGCGATGCCCTCGGTGAGGCGGATCATATCAGTTTTGGCATGTTCAAGTTCTTCTTCAATGCTTATTATGTCAGTACTTCGCTGGGTGAGATGGGTTTGGAGGGCTCTAACAGCTTCGTCGAGACTTTTGAGGGCGTTTTCGCTTGGGATTATGGTGGAGAAGTCTATAGGGGCTCGGTAGTAGCCGCTTTCAAATGCACCGGGTTCATAGAGATCACCGTTTACCGTAACTGCGCGAAAACCTTCATTTGAGAGAGCAAACGCAACTTTATCGCTGGCGGCCACTAGGGTGTCGCCAAACACATAGTTTATGGCAAAATCAATATTTGAGGCATATCTCATAAAACTGCTCAGAGGACCCAATATGCCTTCGCGTTTGGGCGCAGTTTTGTTTTTGGGGTTGATAGCACCCTGCAGGGGAATAAGTTTGATTCGGCCCAGCTTCATACGTCGAAGGGTTTCGGTACATGTGAATGCAGTATCAATATCTTTGACGATAAGAGCTTCCATCCAGCCTGTGGCGGCGGCATCGATGGCTTTTTTGTAGGTTTTGTCTATTTTGACAAGTTCTCGGAGCCGGCCATGGATGCCATGGATGGCGCCTACTTTACCCATTTCCTCGATACTTCGCAGGGCTTTTTCTTCGGCTGCTATAGTTGCAGCGAGGCTACGCTGAGTTGCAAATTCGATAACGGCGTCTTTGGCGGAGCTGGCGATTTTTTCTGCATCCAAAATTTCTTTTGACACAGTATCTCTTTGGAGGTTTTTGCGCTCGATTGTGTGTTCGAGGTTTCTGAGCTGGTTTTTTTGGTCTTTTTGTACTTGTTCGAGCTCCGAGAGAGATTTTTCGATTTCGGTGTGGCTTTGGATGAATTTTTCTTTTCGCACATTTAGGTTTTTAATTCGGCCTCTGCAGAGACGCAGGGCGGCTTTGTCTTGTTTGTATTCTGAGCGCAGAAAAGCTAAGCGTTTCACATAACCCTCGATTTCGCCGTTGAGTTGGTGGATTTGTTGGTTGTTATCATCTAGACCTTCCCAGAGTTGGGCGGTTTCTTTGGCCATTGTTTCATGTTGGGCTTGTTTTTCGCTGAGTTGGGTTTTGAGTTTTTCGAGTTCGCTTCGGTATTGGCGGATTTTTAGGCGGTTTTCGTGGATTTCTTTTTGGAGGGTTTCGTGTTGGGTTAGGTTGTTTTCTCGTACTCGTTTGAAGCTGTCAATGCTGGCTTGGCCGGAGTTGATTTTGGAGTTAAGTTCGGTGAGTTTGGATTTTAATTCGCCGATTTTGATTTGTACCCGCAACACTTCGCTGCCGCCCTGTTCTAGGCCTTCGCCGCTTAGTTTACGCCATTCACCTTCAATTTCGTGGCGTTTGTTTCGTCGCAGGTCGCGTTGTTCTTTGAGTTTGTCGACGCGTTCTTGCACTTTTTGGGTTTGGGTGGTGTTTTCGATGACTTTTTGGTTTTGATGGTTTATGTCGCTTGAGACTTTTACAGCTTGGAATTTGCGGGTTTCGGTTTGGATAAAGCTGTAGCGCAACAATTGGTTACGTTCGCGCTCTAGGTCATCGAGACGTTTTTGGACCTCATCTATTCGACCCATAGCTGTGCGAATAGAGATGTCGGCGGCGCGAAGTTTTTCTTCAGCTTCAGTTTTTTCTTCATCGTACTGAGCAATACCTATGAGGTCCTCGATAATTTTGCGCCGCTCAGGAGCAGTAAGATCGGTTAGACGGGTGATGGTGCCCTGGGGAATGATGTTTTGGCTCATACTGGATATGGCCGCAACAGAGAGCGTTTCAGTTATATGCGTCCGGCTCATGCGACGTCCGTTTAGCCGATACACACTCTGCCCGTTACGATACACCTCACGTGAGATAGTAACTGTTGTGGTTTCTACAGGCATAACCCCATCAGTGTTATCAAATTGTACCACAACTTTGGCCATTTTGGCTTTTTCTAAGCCGCCTCGCTCAGAACCGTGAAAAATTAGTTTGGAACTATTTTCTGCTCTGAGCCGTTTAGTACTGAGTTCACCCAAAGAGAAAAGAAGAGCATCCATAATGTTAGTTTTGCCGCTTCCATTTGGCCCTGTTATGGCTGTGAAGCCCTTATCAAGGTTAACCTTGACGGTTTGGGGGCCAAAAGACTTAAAGCCTTTTAACTCGATTTTTTTGATATACGGCACTTAGTCCTTTCCCCTCTTGTCGGTTACTCTTTTAAAACATTCAACACCATACGTATAAAAGCTTATGTTATCTCTTAGGGGTTTAGACTATTGCCACGAATCTGTTTAAATAAACAGGCAATCCACTGATTTTACCTGAGACCGGCACCAAATATTGGAAAAACAGAAAACCAGCTCTTGATAAAACAGCGTTATTTAGGTTAAATATCTCGCAAGGTTTGGTGATTTCGAAGTGCATTTCGTTCACCTGTTTTTCTTAAAAACAACAATAAACCCCCACAAACCACAACAACCACAACCACAACAGCAACGATAAAAACCATTGAGATATGCTCATCAATAATAGAGAAAGTTATAGTTTCAGAAACACCCATGTTTCCATACTCATCCTCCGCAAACACTCTCACACTATGCGAACCGCTTGATAACTCCGGCAAAGTCACATTACCCTCAACTGTTACGTTTGCTTGTCCATCAAGACTATAGCCCATCCAAACAGCAGGACGATTCAAACTAAAAACCAGAGATAGCTCATCTGGACCATACGTGCCCCTATCTTTAAGAGACAAAACACAAATCTCCGGTGCAACCCGTCCATAACCCAACGGAGTGTACCGCTCAACCAGCCCCGACACAACATTAATAGGATAAAATGGTGGATCAAGAAAATAAGGTACATCAGGCAAATAACCGCCAATAACATATACTAAATCAGCCATAACAACCAAAGCAAATTCCGCACGCATCACAGGCAACCATGCAACATGCTCCCAACTCTTAGTCTCCAAATCAAAAACCATATGCTCCGCATAAACAGACCCGCCCACACCAATAAAGCCTAGATTCATCTGTGAGTAGGCAAGGCAATAGATTTTTGTCGGAGCGTAAATCCCTGAAGTCGATATTATAAAAAGACGCACAATACAATAAGGACCACCCGTTGCAACCACATCCCAAGCATCTTTTATCGGGTCATAAACTTGAACCAAAGTTGTTACCTCACTGGTATCGTTAAAATCAGCACCACCATCCCAATAACTTGGATTGGCATAAGCACCAACCACATAAATTTTATCACCATAAACCGTAGAAGAACCCCTAAATCCTTCAGGCATCGAAGCACCCTGAGACCAACTATCTGCCAAGGGATCATAAATCCAATTCAAAGAACCATCCAAAGATCCTCCAAGAACATATATTTTCCCACCCACAACATTTGCCTGTGCCCCCTCTTGAGAAATCGGCATAACCGCTCTACTCGCCCAAGTATCCAATACAGGATCATAAACCCAATTAAACGCACTTGACCCACCTCCGCCTATGCAATAAATTTTGTCTTCAAAAACAGCCACTGCAAAATTATTGCTGGGCGCAGGCATCGGCGTCTGATAGGACCAGCTGTTAGTAACTGGATCATACATCTCATTTGTAGTCACCACTTCACGCTCAATACGCCAAGGACCGGGGTAAGTAATCACAGTACCCCCCATAGCATAGATTTTACCATCCACCACCGCAGCACCCAACTCGCATCGTGCTTTCTGCAACGATGCAAACCTAACCCAAACATCCTCCTCCGGCGGCGACACAGATGCCCCCAAAACAGAAACCCCACTAAACAAACAACAAACCAACAAACACACAAAAACCAAACACACTACATGACATACACGCCTCACACTACAGCAACCCCGCTTCTTTGCTCCTTCTACAACCTCACCATAGATACCAAAGAACACAATATAAGAAGTATCATAAAACAACCCTGGGTACAGTCTAAATAACCTAGAAGGCAACTCTGTAACTCTGGGACAGAAAATTAATATGTATCTGCTGTGCACTGCAAACAGTAGAAGGTGCTTAAGTGAGTTTTGGGAACCTCAGAGGCTTCAGCGGAATCCAAGAAGGCTTAACTTTAGCTTTGATGCTGGTGACTATGTTTTTGGTTATCTATGTGGATATGGAGTTCATGTACAAAGTAGGCATTGTTGTGTTTGCGATTACAATTGTTTTTCTGTCAACCTTAGCTTCCGCTATACTTAGACTGCAAAAAGAACTCCGTGAAAACCAAATTAAACAAGCCTAATAGTTTCAGTTTCAGTGATCCTCACCTCGTGGGCAGACCTCCCCTCAAAAATATCACCCAAACCAACCAATTACAAGCAAGACTCCCGTCAAGGCCGCCAATAACCTCCCGAGGTAGCTTCTAATGCTTTGAGATTCTCAAAAATACGATACCTTCCACGTAAAATTACAGCTCAGACACTGATAGTCAAGGCAATATGTTGCTATGCAGATGTTGTAGTTTTTTTGCAGGGTTTTTGATGTATTTGTCAAACTGTACAGTTGCCTGCTTACCAAAAGTATGATATTTTTGTGTTCAGTAATGTGTTGTAAGTTGATCTGTTGTAATTGGGAGGATAAACGATGGGTGAAAGACCGGCTAACAAAAGTTTTTGGAATCGTTATGCAAAGTTGTATGACTTTGAGATTAAACGGTTCAACGGTAAAGCCTACTTAGAAATGTATCAGTTAATGTCAGGTTCGTTATTGCCTGATATGGATGTTTTAGAAGTTGCAACTGGGACTGGGTTGGTTGCTATAAATATAGCTACATGTGTACGTTCTGTGGAAGCGGTTGATTTTTCTCCTAAAATGGTTGATACGGCAAGAAAGAAAAAAGCTCCGGGTAATGTACGGTTTTCAGTAGAGGATGCGACTGGGCTTTCTTTTGGGGATAATACATTTGATGCGGTTATAATCTCAAATGCACTTCACATTGTGCCGGATCCTGTTAGGGTGCTTAGTGATATTTCAAGAGTGCTAAGGCCAAAAGGGCTGCTTATTGCGCCTACTTATTCGCAGGGTCATTTACGTGAGTCAACTTGGGACTTGAATGCGAAAATATTAAAGTTTATCGGGTTTAAAACCTATTCAAAATGGAGCCCGGTTGAGTACGTTGCCTTTATCGAGCAGAACGGTTTTCGGGTAGAGAGATGGCAAGTATTACATGCGGCTTTTCCGCTTGTATATCTTGAGACACATAAGGAATAAGACCTGCGATTGGACAGATTGAACGTAGAGTATTGAGAGAAAATTTGCTAAAGCATCAGCAACAGCATGGTGAAAAACACGCTGGAACAACATAAATGGAAAGTATAAACGAAACACTTTCAAACCTTTAAAAAATAAGAAGTACCATCAGATATCAGGAGAGAGGCGATCTGTGAAAAAGTTATCTCTAAAAGAAGTTGCGGGAGAATTTGAAGATATAACGTCGGGATCCCGCTTGTTTTATAATAAGCAAACCGGGGAATTTGAGTATTATAACGAGAATTTTGGCGATAAGGTAGGTACAGAAAAATATGAAGATAAGGATGTTTGGGTAGCGTCTCCAACGGCCCAAGATATCAATGAATATGAAATTATGACTGACTTTGCTAAACAAATTGCTGACGCCCAGTTGCAACACCGATTATTAGTTGCATTAAGCGGCAAGGGAGCGTTTAGACGATTTAGAGAGATTTGCCTCAATACTGGACTAAACGAAGCTTGGGAGAAATTCAAACACAAAGAGTATATAGCAATCGCAAAAGAATGGTGTAACAACGCAGGACTATCTTATGAAGTATAACATATACACTTGATCAAGCAAGACTCAAACAGGGAGTCCCTTCGGAACTTACTGATATGGGCATAGCACGGCTGTTTTGTCTCAAGGAAACTTAATATCACATCCAAGAGACGTAATTATGCGTGGTAGTAAATGGTTAAACGCCTCGCTTTGCTACTCGTTCTTGTATTATTGGTTGGGTCAAGTGTTCACACCACATTGCCCCTTAGAGCAGAAGGCAAAACAATCATTGTTCCAGACGATTACCCAACAGTGAGTTCAGCCGTTAAAAACGCTATAGACGGGGATACCGTATTTATCAAAAACGGCACCTACGAGACAATAAATCAGACCCTTGTGATAAACAAATCAATCACCCTCCAAGGCGAAAACTCAGAAACCACCACAATAAACCCCTAACTTCCTGTTTTAAGTAATATGGAGGTTTAGAGTGTCTAGTAGGTCGTTGGTTTTTTTGGTGACTTCACTTAGATGCCATATGTCGTTTATTTTGACTTTAAAGATGTATTTTAA
>WRCX01000032.1 GCA_009783705.1 Candidatus Bathycorpusculum hydrogenotrophicum
AAACCCGCCCTTGGCGACTTTTTCAGACAAACATTTTTTGCAATGCACCATACGAACTAACCTTGTTTGGCGATATATGTACAGCATCACATAAAATTATCTATAAGTGAACACTCTCGAAAAGAATTATTCGTGAAATCAACATTTCAACCAATTCCCTTAAATCAACTCTTTTTTAACGTTCCACAAAAATCAAACCTAACCGAGAATAGGAACACCCTACGTTTCACTCAGGTCACTCGAACACTTTTCTCTTTTTTGTAATTTTTAGAGCAATATTCAATAAAAATCATATTAAGTAGCGCTTAAGTAGCGTAAATATTTTTATTGATGCCCGCTCACTTTATGGTTCAGCTAGACGCGGTGGGGTCGTAGTCTAGACAGGTATGACGATGGGCTCCAGAAGCAAACACACACGGGTTTGCTGACTCCGCAAGGAGAATGACGAATCTCTGGAGCGGTCATAGAGAAACCCGTAGAGAATCGATTAGCGCGATTCTTGGGCAAAGGTAGTCGGTTCAAATCCGGCCGGCCCCACCAAACTTAAAATTATCAAACAAGTTCCTATTGCCCTTAGAACAACAAATACAACCACATAATCAATCATTAAACCTGCATCTCACGGATTATTCCAGAAAATATTTCCAATTCACTAACCACACAAGATGAAACAGATTACATAATTTCCTAAAGCAAGTTCATTTTTTGATAAAGAAAAATAAAAGAAAAAAGGTGCAACAAGTAACTGTCAGTTGAGGCACTCTATTTTAGGCTTAACCTCGCCAGCTATACCCAGCGCGATAGCTTCCTGCACCTGCACCATACAATCCACCTCAGAGGCTTGATTGAAAATCTTATAATTCACTGCGTTTAGAAATGCGGCATCTATAGAGACAGGTGAATCCGACGCGAATATACCCACATCATGAAATATGTCTGGACCGGGGTTTGGCAGACAGTCACAACCCTCGGCGATATCTTTGGCAAAGTTTATGTAGGAAACTTTTTTGGGCTTAAACGTTGAAAGAACTCCATAAGCAGCCGAGGCAAGGGCTTTACACAGATTGCCTTTATTTAGGTAGTGAATAGCCTGTGTTGGGCAAGCCGCGATGCATACAGGACAACGCATGCAGTCTTTGGAGGTGTTGTGTGCTTTGCCCTCTATGATGTCTGGGAGATGAAAAGCGCAAACATCTATGCATTTGCGGCAACCTATGCATTTTGAAGTATCTATTTCGAGTCCGATGGCGCGATGTTGGCGGAGTTTACCTATGCGGGGTGTACAACCCATACCGAGGTTTTTGATGGAACCACCAAAACCACTTAGTTCATGGCCTTTGCAGTGGCTGACAACTATCATTGCATCGGCTTGGACTATGGCACCTGAGACCTCGATTTCATCTAGAATACCTTTGGTTTTAATGAGGGTAAAGTTTTCACTTTTTAAACCATCAGCGACGATAAAGGGTGCGAGGTTGAAACCGTTTATCAATGCAGTTTGCATGTGATCAACGGCATTGTGACGTTGTGCTATGTAGTAGGTGTTTGAGTCTGTGAGGAAGGGTTTACCACCGCGTTCTTTTATTCTGCGGGTAATTTCATGGATAAAGCAGGGCTGGACATAGTTGGGGTTTCCCAGTTCACCCACGTGTAGTTTAACGGCAACTAAGTCGCCTTCTTCAATACAGTCAAATGTTGCAGCCTCGTCGTAGAGGCGGTTTGCTTGCTCAAACAAGTTACGGCTCTTATCCCAAGGCAAAAGATGAACGGTCATGTTTATTCCTCAGTGGCTTGATAGGTTAGCAGTCAAAAACAGTATAAAAGCAGTGTGATTAAGAGCCTAAGAAGTAACGGTTTAGATACAGCGCGTGTTTGACAGTTCAGAGAACATTAGTCAGCATACATCAAAAGTTTTCAGGGTTAGTTTCGTTGGTAGAGAAGCGTTAGGGGGTTGTTTGTGTTGGTTTGTTTCGAAGCGCGGGTGGTATATAGCCGCATCTTGGGTCTGAGCCTAAAAGGTCTCCGGTGTAGAACAGTGCGGCTGAGCGGCATCCTCCACAGAGGTCTTTGTAGTCACAAACGCCGCATTTGCCCTTGATGTTGGTTTTGTCTTTGGCTTTGCTGAAGAAATCACTGTTTTGCATGTCCTCCCAGATTTGTTTTAAGCTGGTGTTTTTGATGTTTCCGGTGCGGTAGGCATCGTTGTAGCTACAGGGAATGATGTCACCGTTTTCGGCAATGCTCATAAATCGGCCAAAGAAGCATCGGCCCAAAAAGAAGCTGTTGTACCATTTCTCAAAGTCGGGCAGACCGCGTTGTTTGGCGATTCTTGCGTAGAAGGGGATGTAGACGTTTATGCTGGGTTTATCTTGGTATTGTTGGGTTAGGTCATAGAGTTTGTTGCATGCCCATTCGTACTGCGCTGGAGTGGGGTCGGCTTTGAGGCAGTCTGGGCTGTTGCTGTAGGGGATCATGCCATGGAAGACAACCCAGCGGGCACCGAATTTGTTGGCAAGGTCTAATACATGGGTCATATCTGCTTCGTTAACGTTTGTGATGTTGCCTCTATTGGCAAAGGTGTAAACCAGCACGTTGAGTAGCCCTTCATGCTGGAACCGTTCTATGGCTTTAGCGGCGGCTTTGTAGGCGCCTTCACCGCGTATGACATCGTTGGTTTGGGGTCCGCCATCTATGCTTATCGATATTTTTGTTTTGTTTTTGATGATTTTTTGGATAATTTCTTCGGTGAGGAGACGTCCGTCGGTTATTATACTGGTGTTTAGGCCCTTGGTTGTTGCGTAGTCAAGCACTTCAAAGAGGTCTTCTCGCAAAAATGGTTCGCCCCCGGTGATACCAAAGAAGCTGGCACTGAACTCGCTGACTTTGTCAACTATATGAAATGCAGTTTTTGTATCGACTTCATCTTTAGCGGCAGGTTTACCTGCTGAAACACAGTGAGCACAACTACTGTTACAGGCAAATGTGCAACGCCAAGGAACGATAAGTAAAGGACCAGCGTTTGTCAAATCTATGTCTCCTCTTTGTTGTGTATTGGTTTAACACTGTATTTAACAGTTAACACCATCAAAGTTCCTATTAGATGTCAGTCTTGTTCTAATTTATCAGTTAGCTGTCAGGAGTTGAGTGAGTAGAACACAAAAATGTACAGTTAAGTATGTGCTGATCAATTTAGGCAGAGTAATATGGTTTGAATGTTATGTGGAACTGAGGAGCTGGGTGAATGCATTGATTGTTTTGCAACTCTTCTTTGGGAAAGCACTAATGCAACCACTAATACGACAATTATGGTTGTTAGGAGGATTATAGTTGTCTGTTCCCAGCTAAGATCGAACAAGCTATCTGACGGAGTATCTGGTTGATCAATGGGAGATGTGGAATTTTGAGAGGCCCCAATGGCAGTAGTTGATGAAGGGGGTGGTGTGTTTGTTGCAGTCGGCTCCGCACTAAGAGTTATTGTTTGTATGTTGCTCCAACCGCTTGATTCGCCAAAGAAAGTATACGTGTAGTATGGTCCGCCAGGGACCGGCAAGTAATCTCTTGCACTGGTGTAGTATCCTATTAGGGCTTCTACACGAAAATCAAGTTGGCCACTGTCAGGGAGATTTATGTTGAAGCTATACTGTGATTCGGATTTTATTTCGTTGCCTTCTTCAAAAAGGCGTATATCTGAACCGAACGCTGTAATGGTATAGTCGCCTTTTGATGCTGTTAATGGAATTTGACTATACATTCTAGGATAATATGCCCAATCGTCGCTATAGTGTGGTTTTACGCTAATGTTGTAGCACAAAGCAACATAGTTATTATCGGAGGTTTTATAAGGTGAGAACGGCTGATTTTTTATCGTAACTTCTATGGATTTATTTTTTACATGGTAACCTGGATAGTTAATTATAGTTTCTCCTGTGTAGGGGTTTGTTGTGTATGTTGGGTCAACATCATAGGGATGGGATACAAATTTTAAACTGAATTGTGGAACAGACGGCTTAGACGCGGCTTGCACCACATCTATACAAGCGATACCTGCAAAAACCAATGTACAGGCTAATAGGGAAAATATGAATACGTTAAATATTTTTTTCATACCATACCCCCATAAGAACAGTGTTCTAAATGGATATGTAGTTTACTCCAGCACAATAAGCAAACACAATTGGCAGTAGTTAACTCTAGGGGATTGTTCAGCTTTTGGTCATGCATTGCCTATCACAAATAGTTATTGATGTTGGTTTGATTTAATGCCAAGTACAAGAACAAAGTATTCAGTTGTTAGACAGCCAGGTAAACACTGTATCTTCGAGCACTAACCAAGTTGCTTTTATCCTTGAAAATTGTAAGGCTTTTTGAAATTACAATACAATTGTAGCAAGTTTAGAAACCGTTGTATTTCTGAGTGCCTTTTAACCAATAAAGCTTAGAATGAATTCTGAAAAATATACCAACCGATGCAACAGTTTAGGGTTCGGTGGTATTTTTTCAGAGATAGCTGGTTGATTAATTAGTTGCTTGCTAAGTCAGATCATTAATTAAAAAGAGGTAAAATAAAAAAAGAAAGGTATATTTTTTGCTACTTTACTTTGTAGTCCTCTGCGTCGACCACATGCTCGCCTGAGGGGCCCTGTTCGGGTCCGCTGGATGGGGATGGTTGAGGCCCTGCACCGGGTTGGGATCCTGTTTGGGCTTGTTGTTGTTTGGCGGCTTCTGCGGCGGCTTGTTGATAGACTTTGGTTCCGATGTCTTGTAGTATTTTTTGGAGTTCGTCGGTTTTTGCTTTTGCTTGGGTCATATCGTTGCTTGCTAGTGCGTTTTTGAGGTCTGTGACTGATGTGTCGATTTTGGTTGTTTCTTCGGGACTGATTTTTCCTGCTAGGTCGTTTTTGGTGCGTTCTGCTGTGTAGATGAGACTGTCGGCTGTGTTGCGTGTTTCGGCTTCTTCTTTCTTTTTACGGTCTTGGTCGGCGAATTGGTCGGCTTCGCGGATGAGACGTTCTTTTTCTTCTTTGGAGAGTTTGGTGGAGGCTGTGATGGTTATTTTTGATTGTTTGCCTGTGCCTATGTCTTTGGCGGTTACGTTTAGGATACCGTTTGCGTCTATGTCAAAGGTTACTTCTATTTGGGGGATGCCTCTGGGTGCGGGTGGTAGGTCTACGAGGTTGAATTGTCCCAATGAGACGTTGTCAACGGACATGGCGCGTTCGCCTTGGAGTACGTGGATGGTTACTGCGGTTTGGAAGTCTGCGGCGGTGCTAAAGACTTGGCTGCGTTTGGTGGGTATGGTGGTGTTTTTGTCGAGCACTTTGGTCATGACTCCGCCCATGGTTTCAACACCCAGTGACAGGGGTGTGACGTCGAGCAGGAGCAGGTCGGTGACTTCGCCTGTGACGACACCTGCTTGGATGGCTGCGCCGATGGCGACAGATTCCATGGGGTCGATGCCGCGTTCGGGTGCTTTGCCTAGGATTTGTTCTACGAATCGTTGGAGAAGGGGCATACGGGTCATGCCGCCGATTAGGATGATTTTGTCTACTTGTTGGGGGGTGAGTTTGGCGTCTTCGAGTGCTTTTAGCAGGGTGGGTTTGGTTTTTTCTACGATGGGTTGGGCGAGTGATTCGAGTTTTGTTCTTGTTAGGGTGAGGTGGAGGTGTTTGGGTCCTGAGGCGTCTGAGGTGATAAAGGGGAGGTCGATGTCTGTGCTCATTAGGGTGGATAGTTCGATTTTGGCTTTTTCTGCGGCGTCTTTTAGTCGGGACATAGCCATGCGGTCGTTTGCGATGTTTGCGCCTGTTTGGCGTTTGAATTCTTCTAGGATGTAGTCCATGATTGCTTTGTCGACATCGGTTCCGCCGAGTTGGGTGTCGCCGCTTGTGCTTAGGACTTGGAAGACTCCTTTGCCAAAGTCCATAAGGGTTACGTCGTGGGTTCCGCCGCCGAAGCTAAAGACGAGGATTTTCATTTCGTGTTCGAGTTTGTCGATGCCATATGCGAGGCATGCGGCGGTGGGTTCGTTTATGATACGCATGACTTCAAAGCCGGCGATTTCGCCTGCGTCTTTGGTTGCTTGGCGTTGGTTGTCATCAAAGTGGGCGGGTACGGTGATTACTGCTTTGTTGACGGTACCGCCTAGGTAGGTTTCAGCGTCTTTTTTGATTTTCTGCAACACAAAGGCTGATATTTGTTGGGGGGTGTATTCTTTTCCATAGATGTTGGCTTTGTAGTTGCTGCCCATTTTGCGTTTGATTTCAAATAGGGTGCCTTCGGGGTTGGTTGTTGCTTGGCGTTTTGCGGGTTCACCTACTAAGAGTTGGCCGTCTTTTGTGAAGGCGACTACTGAGGGGAACATTTTGCCGGCCATTGTTGGGCCTTCAGCGCTTGGGATGACTGTTGCGTGTCCGCCCTCGTAGATGGCTGCGGCTGAGTTGGTTGTTCCTAGGTCGATACCTAGGACTTTTTGAGTATTTTTTTGGGTGCTCATATTTTTTTCTCCTATTATTTTTTTGTTATTTTGGTTTTGTTACTTTTACGATGCTGGGTCGCAGCACTTTATCTTTGATTTTGTAACCTTTTCGGATTTCTTCGAGGATGAGGCATGCTTCTGCGTCTTCGCGTTCTTCTACTGCGATGGCGTTGTGACATGCGGGGTCAAAAACTGTGCCTTGTGTGCACGGTATTTGTGCGACCCCTTCTTGTTCGAGGACTTTTCTGAGTTTTTTTTGGGTCATCTCGACTCCATCGACCAGAGCTGTTTGTTGATCTTGTGTGGTCTTAGCGGCTTTAACTGCTAAGTCTAATTCGTCGAGGACATCGAGGAGTTCGGTGATTATGCGTTCGGTGCAGTATTTTTTTATACTCTCCGCTTCGCGTTCGAAGCGTTTTTTTTGGTTTTCAAAGTCGGCTTGGAGATAGTGTAGTTTGTTGAGGTATTCTTGGCTTCGTTGTTTTTCTGTTTCTAAGAGTTTTTGGAGGTCTTTTTCGTTGTCTTTTGTTGTTTGTGGTTGTTTCTTTTTTTCTTTGTTTTCTGTCATGGTTTAACCTCTAGTTTGGTGTTATGTGACGTATTTTTGTGTTTTTCCAGTGTCAGATTCGGTTTGTTGGGGAGGCAAGGCGGGGGATTGTTCTTTTTGTGGCAACTGTTGTTGTTCGGCTATGTGGGCTTGTTCGATGAGTTTTTTGAATATGATTTCGGTTACTTGGTCGCCGACGGCGTCTTCTTTTAGTTCGTTGTTAAAGGCGTATTTTTTGAATGTTTCAACTATATCGTTTTTGTCGATGATGACGTTGGGGTTTGTGATTTCGGTCCAGGCGGCTGTCATGACTTTGTGTCCGAGTTCAAGGAAGATGTTGACCATGGTTGTGTAGTCGATGTCTAGGGGGGCATCTCCTGTTAGGAACCGGCCTTTTGTTAGCAGGATTTTTTTGTCGTTTTCGGGGGTTATGGTTATGCTTCTGCGCATTTTGATTCACCGAGCGAATGTGCACATATGCACCATTTCACCAACTGCACATCTGCACAGTCAATCATATAAACATTATCACCAAAAAACAACAACAAACAACAACAAATACCCCTCCAAACCCCAAAACCCACACACAACCACAAACAAACCACAATAACCAACACCAAGCAAACAACAAAACAACCCCCAACAATCACCACCACGTCAACTACAAATAAACACAAAAAAACAACCCAAACAAACAAAAACAAACAACCATAAATCAATTCAAAAACCTTCCAAACCCCATTTTAATTAAACACACCAAACCCCAGATAATCAAACCCAAAAAAATACCACTCACAAAAGGAAGAACTTAAATCCAAGTCCAAACCATTCTATGAAAGTCAAAAAAAACACACTCACGGTAAGGTTGCATGCCAGAAAAAAGAGATTACTATGAGGTTCTAGGCGTTCAAAAAAGCGCACCCAAAGATGAAATTAAAAACGCTTACAGAAAACTCGCCCTCCAATACCACCCAGATAGAAACAAAGAAGCAGGAGCGGAGGATAAATTCAAAGAAATCAGCGAAGCATACGCAGTTCTCTCAGACGACCAAAAACGAACGCAATACGACAACCTCGGCCATGCAGGCTTTGACCAAAGATACACCTCAGAAGACATCTTCCGGGGCGCAGATTTTGACACCATATTTCGCGACATGGGCTTTGGCGATTTTTTCCGCACAATTTTTGGCGGAGGATTTAGCAACGGATATGACGGACGCCGCCGAGGCCAAGACCTCGCATTTGACCTAGAAATCACCTTAGAAGAAGCCGCAAAAGGCACTGAGCGTGAAGTTGAAATTCCAAGAACCGAACAATGCGACGTCTGCAACGGCTCAGGTGCACGACCCGGCACACAGGTTAAAACCTGTCCGCAATGCAACGGATCAGGCAGAGTTCAAAACATGCACAAAGTAGGGTTTGCCACCTACATGCAAGTCACAGCTTGTCCCACATGCAAAGGCAGAGGTAAACTCATCGAAACACCCTGCAACAGCTGCCACGGTTCAGGTTTGATGCGTAAACGCCGAAAAATCACCGTTAAAATTCCACCAGGCATAGACGAAGGCTTCCAACTACGCCTCCGAGGCGAGGGTGAAATGACCACCAGCGGTGGCGAATCTGGAGACCTCTATGTCATCGTTCATCTCAAACAACATCCACAGTTTGTCCGGGAAGGCGACGACCTCTGGCACATAACTATGATCTCATATCCACAAGCCGCACTGGGCGCAGAAATTTCTGTGCCCACCCTTGATGGCCCCACAACAATTAAGATCCATGCAGGAATACAAGTCGGAGAGGTTATAACACTGCGAGGAAAAGGGATGCCAAGGTTCCGCGGCTATGGTCGAGGAGACTTGTTGGTACGAGTTGGCATTGCAGTCCCTCAAAAACTCACAGCTAACCAAAAGGCACTGCTCGAGCAACTGGCAAAGGAATTTGGCACCGACACAAACAAAGGACGCAAATTTCGACTCTAATTAAGCAACACATAACAACCCGCCACATCAACAGAGCCCTTAACTATTTGCTAGTTAAGGCACCCCTTTGTTTAGTCCTTTGCATCTGCAAACTAATTGCAGTCAACATCATCACAGCAACGACCAAAGCATCACATCAATTATTTTTTAGAAAAATTAAAGGGTTAAGTTAATACGCTGAGACACATATGAAATCGTAGATAATGATGTCAGAAGCAAAAAACAAAGGTCAAGATGCTGATGCTGCAAAAGAGGTCAAGCTACCTTGTGGGTGCATCTATCAAGACAAGAGTTGGATGCTGACGCGGGTTAACGAATGTGAATATCATCACCGCAGAAGAGTTACAAAACGTCCCTATAGACCTAAAGCCGAATGTGTCAGACCATAAAAAAGAAAAAGTGTGAATAGAGAGGATTTGTTAGGCTTTGTAGATTTTGGGATCTAGTACAGTAAAATTGTTTCCGCCGCCATGATAGAGTAAGTGAGCTTTTTTGAGGTCATAGCCACTTTCATTAAAGACACCCATATCCGCGTAGGCTTCGACGATTTTGCCTATGAATAGGGTGTGGTCACCTGTTGTGAATTGGCCGTCGACTTCGCATTCGAGATGGGCGATGCATTCGCGGATTGCGGGAGCTTTTATTTTTTTGCTGGGCAGAGGGGTGAGATTGGTTTTTTTGAATTTATCAAAACTTCTCCCCGTTAGTGATCCGCAGGCATATACTGCTTGGAGGGTTTCTAGGGTGGGTATGTTTACGGTGAATTCGCCGGATTCCTCTATGAGTGTGTGGGAGTGGCGGGTGGGTGCTATGCTGATGGCTAGGAGCGGCGGGTTTGCGGAGGTGGGCATTGCCCAGGCGAGTGTGATTATGTTGGGTTTATTTGTGTTTCCGGTGCATGAGACCAAGACGGTATGCATGGGGTGGAGTAGACGGGTACATAATGAGAGATTTATCGGGTTTTTTGCAGATATGTAAATCACCTATGAGGGTATTGGTGTTGGTGTGGGCTTATTTCTTTTTTGTTATGGGTGAGGTGTTTGTTAGTTTTCTAGGCGTGATTTGGGGTTTTTTTGCTAAAAAATTCTGTAAAAATAAAAAAACTTATAAGAGAGTCTGTTACAGTAGAAGTAGGTCTGCCGGTCATAGGGCACGGGTTCCACCTGATCCCATACCGAACTCAGAAGTTAAACCGCGTTCCGTTCCCAACTGTAGTGTGGTCTTAGGCCACGTGAACTTGGGAAAGCTGGCAACCTTTTTATTAACTCTTTCTCGAATTTAGCATAGCTTTATAACCCAGGTAGAATATTTTTTGGAGAAGTGGTGTATATAACGTGAGCTTAATTCCAGGAAGCGACTCTACTATATTTCAAGTGTTCAATTTAGTGCTGTATGTATTTTTTATAGGATTCATTTTCTATGGTCAAAAACTTCAGATGTATATAATGATCAGAGAAGTCGAAAATTCACTCCATAAACTCCGAATTACAAAAGATGAAGGTAGAAAGATTGCTCTCGATACAATAAATGAAATCGGTAAACCGACAACAGACCCCTCAGCACGAGTTGACCGTTGCCTGGATTATTTCACCATCGGCCCACAGGGCATGGATCCCCAAGGCATAGTCTACAAACTCGACCACATTCTAGATGTAAGAGACGACCGACTAAAAGAAGAAGTCAGACTCTTAGCACCTCAAGTAATAAACGACGAAGTACAAATCAACAACCTCGAAAACACACTCGAAGCAGCCATGGCACTAAACTACATCTACAAAGTCGTTCGACACTACTACATCCAAGGCAGAAAAACCATGAGCCTCTATGTAATCATGCAACTCCAAATGATCCTGCCCATGGTTATGAAAGAAGCCGAAGCATACGCAAGCGCACTCAAAGCATTCGCGTATGGTCAACCCATAGGAGACAGCATCGGACCCCTTATTGCATCTAAGCTCATGTACGGCCAGGAAGTCCGCAAAGTGCCCAAAGACTGCGTAGTCGCAACCGTTCCCTTTGAAGGCCGCACCGCACTGGTACTAAAAGCCGAAGGCCCCGGAGGAAACGTTGGCAAGCCAGGTGATGCCATCGAAGCAGTCATCGAAGAACAACAAGGCAAACTCGCTTGTCTCATCATGATTGATGCAGGACTCAAACTAGAAGGTGAAATGGTCGGTGAAGTCTCCGAAGGCATCGGTTCAGCCATAGGCGGACCGGGCGTAGATGCATTCAAAATAGAAGAAAAAATAACCAAGTACAAAATCCGTAACTATGCCATCATCGTCAAAGAAGACATTGGCGATGCAGTATCACCCATGCGCAAAGAAATTAACGACGCCGCAGACAAAGTCATAGAACGCGTCAGAGATATGGTAAAAGAACGCACCAAAGAAGGCGACACAGTCTTAATCGTCGGTGTCGGAAACTCCATCGGAGTAGGACAATAGAGGGAAACAACATGACAAGCCAAACTCAAACCAAAACTACAAACAATAAAATCTCTAGCTACCTGATGCTTATAATCCTCATCGTGGTAGCTCTGGCGGTAGTGGCGTTGTTCTTAGCGGTTCAAACCTTCATCGAAGGAGGCTCAGACAACCAATTAGCCGCCATCATGCTGGCAGGAATAGGGTTAATTGCCTTAGCCATCGCAGGGTTTCTAATCCACCAATCAAGAAAACAAGCCGCAGAAGTGAAACTTGAAATCCCCAAAGTCATGACGATCATCGAATGCCAAAATAAAGGATGCAACAACAAAACTATCCGCGAATTCCAACGCGGCGACTATGTCTTCAAAGAACTTGATGTAACCTGCCCCAAATGCAACGGCAGACAGATGATAACAGCCGCCTATAAAGAAATCAGAGAAAAAGAAAAAACCTATGCCGTATAAGTGGCTAGGTTAAAACTTCACACCCATCCTCTTTTATTAACATTGTATGTTCAGCTTGAGCGACAGGTTTTCGGCTTGCTTCAATAAATACAGGGTAGGCCATAATCGATTTAGATGAAAGTAATTCTTTGAATGCTACTTTAGAGGTTTCTTTGGGAAGGACACCCGTTATCCAACGTTCGGCAAAGGGTAAAGTGTGAAAATTACTTTCGATATACTTGACTAGTTTTTTGGCAGAGTCAGTTTTTAGGGATTTAGCTTTAAGAAAACGGTAAATCGTATACTGAGGATAATCATCCACCCTGGCGATGGCATCAGGCAAAGTTACGAAAGGTTCAACCGCATAAACCTCGCCTGTGTGAACCTTGTTGGGATTATAGCCAGATACACTGGGAATTGATGTGCCAGCATGAATGAGATATCGGCCAACACTATGACCGGTTAGATTGCTGATGGGTTTAAACCCTCGGTTTTTAATTGTGGTCTCGGCTAAACTGCCGATTTTGCTCAGTTCCATACCCCCATGGATATTGTCTGTGATTGTTTTGAGTGCAAGCTCCGCAGCAACAATCATGCTTCGTCCCTCAGGACTAAACGCAACAGTAAAAGCAGTGTCAGTTACATAGCCATCAATCTGCACACCTATGTCCACTTTGACAGTTGAACCCTCCGGAATGGTGGCTGTTTCTCCGGGTGGGGCAGTGTAGTGTGCTGCAACTTCATTTATGCTCACGTTAACTGGAAAAGCGGGTTTACCGCCTTTATTACGGATAAGGGCCTCAGTTTTTTCACAAACTTCGAGAAGGGGGATGTTTTCTTTGATCTGTCCTCTCATTTCTTCGCGTGTTTCCCTTAGAATGCGCCCGGAGAGGCGGAATTTTTCAAGTTCTTCTTTATCGTAGGGCATGGCGGTTCACTGCTTATAAAGTGGGATGCAGATGACACTTAAATGCATAGTTGCGCACTAAGGCACTAAGAAGCGTGGCAACAGATTTGTTGAGTGAACGCATTCACTGATAATGGAAATAAGGCAAGTGTTTCTGGAGAAATATCGATTTTTAAGGTTCGCATAAGAGGGATGGAATGTTGAGCTACATGATTTTATGAATTAATAAGTATTAATTGATAAACATAGTTGCAGCACCAAATACATAAAGATATAATTATTATTCCTAAATGAGATATACGTTAAATCGCTACCACAAAAGGCCGCACCTAACATGGGTAAAAACATAGGTCCACGGTTATGCTCAGATACAAACATGGGCACCAACATCATATACGATAACGGAAACTGGCTAACATCAGAAAACGGCGTTTATAGAACCATACTACAAGACAACGGCAGATTCTTTGTTTATGCAGGCAAAGGAACAGAAATAGAAATGGTTCTCAAGCAAACCAACAGAAGAACACACCCACTGCATTTGTCTCCATGACAATGGCGAACTATGTATCTACCCCAGTCACCCCGAACGCGGCAAAGAAATATGGATTTCAAAAAGTAGCCAAATAAAAAAAGCAGACAGATATTGGCTCCACCTCCACAACGATGGAAACCTATGCATCTATACCCCAATTCATCTGAACCCGGCAAACAAATCTGGGAATCAGGAGGCAACACCAGCCCCATAGAAAAAATCACCAACACAACAAATATAGAATACCACCTTGCACAAGCAAAAATAAAACGGACCAACATCACCCTATTAGAACGCACACTAAAAAACGACACAGACAACACCATAGAATACCTAATAGAATACGACAAAAACCTAACAATCGCACACAGATGGACCAGAAAAGACGATGTAAAAACCGCATTCACATCAACCTACAAAACCGGCATCCCCAAAGTCCTCGATGACGGACGTATAGACATCGTAGGACACTACGACTATATGGAAGACATAACATTTACCGAAGGCCTACGCCTAAAAGACACTGTCAAAGTACCCGTAAAGCCACACACCGAAGTACACGTTACAATGATCATAAGACACCAAACTCAAAGTTCCATACACATTTAAAGGCAAAGCAAAACTCAAATCAGGACACACCGTCGACAACTATACAGCACAAGCAGAGTTCTTAGACAACAATGTCCACAGTCCCAGAATGGCATGTAAAGAAACAAACCTTGTAAACGAAACAACACTATACTGCCCCACAAACAGCGTTTCCATTAACGACTAAAACAGACAAATTATCACACAAGCAACCTACAAACACCCCATTAACAGCTAAAAAGCTGTTTCAAGTAGTGGAGTGATTTGGGTATACCATGTTTGCAGTTAATGAAATGGTGGATTATGGGGACTCAGGGTCTACTCCACCGGCCAAAACAACTTTATTAGGCATCTATCTGGGGAACGATCACAACGTTACCGCGCTAAACACATTGACACTTGCAGAAGGAGCATATCACGGATTTTTACGCGCCAAAAGTAAATCTTTTAACATACCGCACTAGGATTGAATAGCGGGATGAAGGCCATTTTACTTGTCTAATAATTGGACAGTTTGTTCGTACACTTAGCATTAAATCAAATCACACCATTAGTGTTTGTAGAAGGGGAAAGTGGAGTATAGCACAGATACACAATCTGTGCTATACTTTCATTGGAGCAGCTGGTTAGGCGTTTCTTCCCTTCCCCTTCCCTTTCACGCCTACCCAGCTGACTTAACCCTTCATCTACAACAACAAACAATAAGCAACAAAAAGCGATGTACTGCACCTTTTTGCTGTCTCGATTTTTGGCACATATTGCAAATATTCACATTGATTCATACATAAATATTCAATTATAACAAGTTTTTATGAAATTAACTAAATAAACGCCAACATTAAATGTATAGTTAATGTTATTTAGCTGTTTTAGGCTTTCTTGTTTGGTGGCTCATTTGGAGTTCAAGGGCAGAGATATAAGCTCAATTGAAGATTTCAGTCAACAGGAAATCAACCATATCCTTGATGTTAGTAAATCCATGGAGCCTCTGGCTAGAGTTGGCTCAAATATTCTCAGAGGCAAGATTTTAGCGACACTGTTCTTTGAGCCTAGTACGCGCACAAGGCTGAGTTTTGAGACGGCTATGCTAAAACTTGGTGGCAACTATATCGGTTTTGCCGAACCGGATCTTTCATCTACACGGAAAGGTGAAAACCTTGTCGATACAATACGTACTGTTGAAAATTATGCTGATGTAATTGTACTTAGGCACCGCTTGGAGGGTTCAGCAAAACTGGCCGCAGAGTTTAGTAAAGTTCCCATTATCAATGCAGGTACAGGTGCAGAGGAACATCCTACGCAGGCACTCATTGATCTCTACACTATACGTAAGGAGAAGGGACGAATTGATGGACTAAAGATTGCAATTGTTGGAGATCTACGTTATGGCCGAACGGTGCATTCACTGGCTTATGCATTGGCACTCTACAATGTTGAACTCTATTTGGTCTCGCCTGAGATGTTGTGCATGCGTAAAGACATGCTGATAACCATTAAAGATAAAATTCCTGTCACCGAAGAGACCAATATAGAAAAGATAATTTCTCAAATTGATGTCCTCTATGTGACACGTATCCAAAAAGAACGCTTCCCCGATGCCGCTGAATACGCCAAAGTCAAAGGTGCATATCGTATAGACCTAAAAACGCTTGCCAATGCCAAAGAGGACCTAATAATACTCCATCCCCTGCCGCGGGTGGATGAAATTGCACCCGAAGTTGATGCGACCCCGCAGGCACGCTATTTTGAGCAAGTCTGGAATGGAATTGTTGTTCGAATGGGGTTACTCTCACTGGTTTTGGGCACAAACCCATAAACTCAGGTCGATATGAAACGGTCAAAGGTTGTAAGGGTACTTGTGGAGTTACATACGGGACATTTATGGAGTGTTCGGTAATAGGTTTTTTTACAGTTACCACAGAAACTAAGGGTACGATTGTAGGTAAAGAAGGCACTAGTTTGAGTATCAATTACACCTTTGGTTAAATCAAGAAGATCGGATGCTTGAAATTCAGCATCTTCTAATTCATATAGGTCAAGACTGCCACCGCCGCTCAATCCCCGAAGTAACTGTGTTGACTCTAGGGTATCCACAGGGGCAGATAGTGTCTGAGCGGCTTTTATGGGAATGCGATTAAGGGATGAATAATAGGGGTTGTCTCGTGTTCCAGAGAATTTGACTTTTGCAACACCGAAGCGCTCAACATCGAGTTGAGCTAGACGCTCGGCAGCTTTATGGTTGCCTATCAATACTGGGTAGAGGCGTCGACCATATTTTTTGGTCAGTTTTTGCTTAAACGCTAAAGTAGAGTCTATGATTTCTTTGGCAAAGGCTTGGCTCTCGGGTGTGTTGGGGCTTTTTTCGGTAACGGTTTCGATTGCTTCCCAGAAGCCTACAAGATTGATGAGACGGTTGCAGTTTTCTAGGCGGAAATAATTGTCGCCTTCTGCTTTTTGTAGCAAAAAGGGCAGGTTGCTTTTGCCGAATTGTTTTAGAGCATTATTTTTGATCGTTAAGGCTCGGGCGGCTAATTCGAAGCGTTCGCGCAAAAGTTCCATAAATGTATTGGCGTCTTTTTTGGATTCTATAGCGATTCGGGGTAGATTAATTGCGACTAAGCCCAAGCAACCTGTGCGCAGGGTGTCGGTTTCCCAGTCTCCGGTTAAGTCTGTGGTGAATTTTACGCCCGATGAGGTAAAGGCGGCGTTTTGGTTTTCTTTTTGGGAAGTGTTGGCAAAGTATATCAAGCCGTTTTTGGCGACTAATTCGTGGGCTTTTTGGATGAGGGGTAGGTTTTCGTTGTTAAAGGTGTTAGTGTTGAGTTTTATGATGAGTTGGGGGTTTAGGAGGGGTTTTTGGGCGCTTTCTTCTAAGAATATATCAAGCAGAAGCGATGCAATCAGGCGGCTCTCGGTTTGATAGTTGTGGTATTTGCCTGTTTGTTTACCATCTGCGCCTATGGCGTCTTTTTCTATCATTTGGCAGGTTGTGGATAATTCTAGTTCTAATGTGGCATTGATGTGTTGATTGAGGTTTAAGATGAATAGACGCAGGGTTTCTTTGAGTTGGGGTTCTTCGATGCCGCGGACAAATGGTGCAAGGGTGAGGTTAAAGTTGTTATATGTCTGGGTAGCGTTGGTTTCTTTTTGGGCATGCAACATAACATTAAAGGCGGTGTATAGGGCGGCTTTAAAGTCGCTTGGGGGCTGCATGGGAGCTTGTTTTGGGTCGTCGAGTTTGATGCCATGTCGATAGAAGTAGCGGAGGTCATGGATAACTTCATTTGGTTTGAGCACCCAGGTGCCCAATCCATCAATGTGAATAGCGCCTGAGAGGTGGGCATCGGCGATGTCGCGGGGAAAGATGTTTAGCAGAGTGTATTCGCCTATCACGGTTTGTCCGGCTGTGCTTATAGCAACAGCGCAGTCAGAGGCGACATCGCGGGATTCAATGAGCATTGTAACTTCGTGAATGGGCATGCCGACGCGGGTGAGTTTGTGACGGTAATCTTCATAGCCTTTCTCAACAAGAATACCGTTAACTACTTCGCGGATAAGTGAAGCTGTGAGGTACTTTGTTTTTGATTTGATGAGCCGCTTCTCGGCTTCTTTAGCGGCTTTTTGAGCCAGCTCTGGGGGGACTTTGGCTTCTTTTATGAGTGAATTGGCAATTTTGTTAGCATCAAACTCTTCAACTGTTAGATGCGAAGTGCGAACCAACATACCGCGGGGTTTTACTGCTTTTTTCTCCACCCGATCTGCGACATCAAGCACCATCTTGCCCAAATCAGTTAGATAATATTTTTTGGCTTCCACATCAGCCTCCACCAACCCGGCTTTGAGTAGGAATTTGAGATGGTAGGCAAATCGGCCTGCGTCTCGACTGGGATTCATCTTGAGTTGATTCATAAGCTCGCTGTAAGAAAGCGCGGTACTATCAAAGAGTAAATTGAGAATTTGCAACCTAAGCGGTGACGAAACTGCTTTGAGCACCTTAACGCCCCGCATACGATTTGGCTGCTGATTAACCATACCCTTCCCTTATACCCAAGTAATGTTTCACCTATAATCCGCTGGAACGTTTAAACCTAACGAAAAAAAGCCAAACTGACAACAAATCAACACCTGATGCGTAGGGATAATTTCATTTTTGTGGAGGAAATTTGCTGTAAACTGCTAAGAAAAGAGAAGACAACAGCGGTTAGGCGCTTGGAATTGTGTGTTGCTATTTGTTGTGCGGTATGTTTTGGGTTTGTTGAGAGATTATGGATTGTGGTTAGGATGATGGGAGGGTTGTTGTTGGCTGATGCAGTGGATGGTGCCAAAGCCATAGACTAGATCACCACAGAATATGCCTACCACTTTTCGTGTGGGGAATAGTTCTTGGAGGATTTCTATGGCTTTTTTGTCGTTTGTGTGGTTAAAGATGGGGACTAGCACTTTTGTGTTGCCGATGTAAAAGTTGGTGTAGCTTGCGGGCAGGCGGTAGTCTTCGTCGCTCATGAGTCGGGGCATGGGTAGTTTGATGATTTGGAGTTTTTTGCCGTCTTGGTCGAGTGCTTGGGAGAGAATTTCATAGTTTTCCTGCAATACTTCATAGTCTTCGTCGTTTGGGTCTTCGGTGTAGGCACAGACAATAGTTGTGGGGTTAACAAATCGTGCCAAGTCGTCGATGTGTCCATCGGTGTCATCGCCTAGGATGCCTCGTTTTAGCCAGATAAAGTTGTGTACCCCTAGGTATTCTGAGAGGTAGGTTTCGATGTTTTGTTTGTTAAGGGTGGGGTTACGGTTACTATTTAGCAGACATTGCTCAGATGTTAACAGAGTGCCTTTGCCGTTGACATCTATGGAGCCGCCTTCTAATACAATACCGGGTTTAAAGCAAGGCAAACCTAATTTTTTGTTAATCACATCGGGGATTTGTTTGTCTCGCAGAAGGGTTTCATATTTTTCACCCCAGCTGTTAAAGTCCCAATGAACCATCGCCAGTTCATGTTGGGGGTTGCAGACAAATATGGGACCGTAGTCGCGGAACCAAACATCGGCATAATCAGAAACATGGATATGCACCAAATCGAGGTTTATACCAGCTTGTTTAAACATCTCTGTAACTTTGCTTTTGGTAGATTCATCAATGACAAAGAGGTTGACTTCTTCGCTTGTGTGGATTTCTTTAACTATTTCAACGTAGGTTTGCTCAACCCGCTCGACCCGATCGGGAAAGGTTAGGGGATCATAGGGCCAAGATAGCCAAATTGCATCATGATGATCCCACTCAGCCGGCATCATAAACCCTTGAGCTTGGCAAGTTTTAGCGCCACATCGACCAGTTGAGGTTTGTACGTTTTCGATAAGCGGCTGGTAGGTGTCGGGGCGGCGGTTTTGCAGAAATCCCCAGCCTTCCTGGACCTTTTTGTTTTTAGCTAGATCAAGCTGTGTAACTATGATGTCTTCTCTATCTGTTGACGCTTCGGCAAGAATGGTTCCAAAGGAGTCACAGACAAAACTTCCGCCCCAGAACTCAAGTTCACCCTCTTCGCCAATACGGTTCACTGCAACTATGTGGACACCGTTTGTTATGGCATGGGCACGTTGTACGGTGCGCCAAGCGTCATGCCAATTCCCGTCATCTGAGGTGTGATCTTTTATATAACCAATAGCTGTGGGGTAAAAGATGATGTCAGCCCCGGCCAGTGTGTTAATACGTGCAGCTTCGGGGAACCATTGATCATAACAGATGAGCACGCCGATTTTTGCAAATGCCGTATCAAAGACTTTGTAGGGCGCTTTGCCTTGGGTAAAGTAGTCTTTTTCATAGAAGTAGGGGTCATGGGGTATGTGTATTTTACGATAAGTACCCAAGATTTGACCATCAACATCGATTACGACGGCAGTGTTGTAGAATTTTGCATCAGAGCCTTCCTCAAACAGAGGGGCAATAATTACGACGCCGTGTTTTTTTGCTAATTTACTAAAGGCCTCAGTAGAAGGTCCTGGGATGGTCTCAGCTAGGGGTACAGCATCCACGTGTTCTTTTTGGGGAAAATATCTTGTGCGGTAGAGTTCTTGCAGACAGATGATTTGGGCGCCCCTATGCGCGGCTTCCTCAATTTTTTGCATTATTTTTGTCATATTTTCCGCTATATCATCAGATACTGATGTTTGAATCAGCCCTATCGTAATTATTTTGCTATTTTTATGTGAGCCGCTCATGTTAGTGTCTATCCATCCTTGTCTGTAGATATTCAGCAAGACAATTCTATTAACGTTTTGAGAAACAAACAAGCGGAAATAAAGGACTTAAACAGCATTAAACGTGCCAAAAAAAGACAAATAAACAGCCAAAAAAAGGGTTAAAATTTAAAAATACAGTAAGGTTCTTCTTCGAAATAATCTTTTTTGGTTGAAAATGCTCTGGCCCGACAACCGCCACACACTCCACTGTAGGGGCATGTACCACATTTTCCCTTTAGCAACCGGTGGTTTCTTAGTTCTACAAATAGGGGGGATTGTTGGTAGATTTCTTGGAAGCTTTGTTGTCTAATTGAACCGGCGCACAAGGGGAGAAAGCCGCAGCCAAAAACATCACCTGTGTGGGAAATGAAACAAAAGCCGTTACCAGCCATACAGCCTCTTCCGCCTCTTACGGGTTTTTCTTTAGCTTGCTGAGCAACTATTCGGGTGTATTGAGGGGCGCAGGTCACTTTAACTGGAATGGGTGAGACCAGACTGAGTTGGTAGATTGTTTGCAGGGTTTCTTCGTATTGATGGGGGGTTATCTCCATGTCGATTTTTCCTCGACCGGTGGGTACGAGCATAAATGCGTCCCATTCCACCGCACCCTGCTCAACTGCTGTTTTGTGGATGGCAGTTATGGTTTGGTAGTTATGCTGAGTTATGGTTGTGTTAATTCTAAAGGGAACGCTGTGAGCTTTTGCCAGGGTGATGTTTTTTAAGACTAAGTCAAATGCGCCGGGTACATTTCGAAAGTTGTCGTGTATGGCGGTGGTTGCTCCATCGAGACTAAGTGAGATCATGCATATGCCGGCTTGTTTCATTTTTTCAAAAGTCTCATGGGACATGTCGCTACCGCTGGGGGACATAACTACGCGAAAACCAAGTTTAGATGCATATGTGGCAACCTCAAAAATGTCAGTTCGCTGCAGGGGATCGCCGCCGCTTATTATAAAAACGGGGGTGCAAATTGCAGCAATTTGGTCAACCATGTTGAGGGCTTCGTGTGTTGTGAGTTGGGTGGGGTCGGGGTGTTTTTGGGCTGTTGCTCGGCAGTGTGAACAGGCATAGTTGCATGCGCGGGTTGATTCCCACGCCACTACTTTGGGTGTGAGATCAGTGGAGTTTTTGGTTGCCATGTTTGGGTTGCCTACTTGACGGTTGTTTCTTCATCGGTGAGATAGCATGCAGGATCTGGCGCCCAGACATCGTCATAGACGGCCTCAGCTCTTACTCTGAGGTTGCCGTTGCAGATGTTGAGGAATTGGCATTGGGCGCATTTTCCTTTTAGATGAGAAGTGCGATTTCTGAGTGCTATGAGCAGGGGGTCTTGTGTTTCGGCCCAGAGGGTGCTGAATTTTTGTTCTCTGATGTTGCCTATGCTGTGGTGTTGCCAGAATTGGTCCGGATGTACATTTCCATTGAAGTCTACGCAGGCTATGCCTTTGCCGCTACTGTTGCCGCCGTTTATTTTTAGAAGGTTTAGTACTTCTTGGGCTTGTTGGGGGTTTTTTTGGTTGAGTTTTAGGTAGAGATATGCGGCATCAGTGTGATTATCCACGGTTAGGATTTCTGTGTTTTTTGCTTTTTGGCGGTTTGCTTCGACTTTTGAGAGAAGGTAGTCCATAAAGTCTCGTGTTTGTTTGGGGGTTAGGTCGTCGTTTACGATGGAGGTGCCTCTGCCGACATAGGCTAGGTGGTAGAAGCAGGCTCGGGGGATGTTTTCGGTTTCTATTAAATCAAAAATTTTATCGATATCCTGTATGTTATAGTTGGTGACTGTGAAGCGGAGTCCGGGTTTGAGGCCTGCTTGGAGACAGTTTCTTATACCGGTGATGGCTTGTTGGAAGGCTGTGGGGCTACCGCGGAATTTGTTGTTTGTTTCTTCTGCGCCGTCTAGGCTAACTCCAATGTAGGAGAAACCAGCGGTTTTGAGTTTTTGTGCTTTTTCGGGTGTGATTAGGGTGCCGTTTGTTGATAGAACGGTTCGTATGCCTAAATTTGAAGCATAGGTGGCGATTTCAAAGAGATCATGACGTAGCAGGGGTTCACCGCCTGAGAATAGCAACACTGGGACTTTGAAGCTGGCCAGGTCTTCTACAAAGGTTTTGGCTTCTTGTGTGGTCAGTTCGTTTTGGTAGGGTTTATCTTCGGATTTTGAGTAGCAGTGGACACAGCTTAGGTTGCATCGTCTAGTTGTGTTCCATACCACTATGGGTTTTTTATGGGTTGTTGGACCATATCGTATGTGATCCATAGATCCGGGAAGGTTGCACCAAAGTTTAGTAACGTTTAACATTAGGGGTTCTCCTTGGGTTTTGATAAGTGTTTGAGGTCTCGTGTACTGTAGAGCATCTTGTACTCTATATTCCACTTAGAGGAAAATTCATGGACCATTGTCTCGATTTCTGCGCGGGTTTGGGCGTGCAGTACTGTGTAGAGGTTATAGGTCCAGCTGGGGTTATCGGTTGTGCGTTCATAACAATGGGAAATTTCTTTGATTTCAGATAGCGCTTTGCCGATTTCTTGAACGCTTTGTTGGGGTACTTTCCAAGCTACTAGGGCATTGGCGGATATGCCGATGCTGTTGGGTTTTATCGAAGCTCCAAAGCGTCGGATTTCTTTGTTTGCTTTGAGTTGATTTAGTCGGCTTATGACTTCTTCGACGGGAATTTTTAATTCCAGAGCTATATCGTTGAAGGGTGAAGGGGATAGGGGTATACCTTTTTTGAGGCCTGCTAAGAGTTTTAAGTCAATTTCATCCATAAGCTTCCCTAGGTCTTAGTAGTTAATTGGAAAAGAACATTGATTTTGAAGAGTTGACGAGTGGGTAGATTTAGGACATCTTGTTTGGGTACATCTATTTTTTGGCGAATCTGTTCAAGGGTTTGATTTAGTTCTTGATCGTTTTGTGCTGTGAGGGTGAACCATATGTTGTATTCGTTGTCACGTTGATAGTTGTGTGAGACGTTGTCGTGTTGGTTTATGATTTGGGCCACTTCGTCGACTCGGGTGGTATCCACACGCAGGGCCACTAGGGTGCTTGCGTTTAGGCCGATTTTGGCTGAATCAAAAATTGGTCCGATTCTTAGCACCACTCGGTTTTCTTTGAGGCGGGTTATGCGTGTAGTGACTTCTTGCTCAGGGATGCTTAGGCGACGACCGATTTCTTTCCATGGCTGAGTAACTATGGGGAAGTCGTCTTGGAGTATTTGGAGGATTTGTTTGTCGATTTCGTCAAGGGTTATTTTTAGCGGTTGTGTTTGAGGAGTGTTTGTTTTTTGATTTTGCAGATGGTATCACCTGAGCGGCTTTATAGGTTGATCGATTTCTACGATTAACTACACAGTAGCAATTGCTTATCGTATATACCTTACTGAAAAAGTAGAATGGTTCCATTAAGTTGCGGATTCCGCAACGATTCTCAGAGGTTTAATGAAACAAACGGATCAAACTTTAAAAATTGTGTCGTAATAGAAACACGCGCATCCTTAACACCCACAATAGCTTTTGCACGCTTAACCAAATCATTGAGATGCTCCAAATCCCGAGCCACAACCACAGAAACCACATCATACTCACCAGTACACTGGAACAAATACATCGTCTCAACAAACTCTACTATCGTTTTACATACACCATCAAGATGCGCAGGATCGATCTTTAACAATATAGCCCCGCTAACTCTTCGGCCCACCTTATTTGGATCAAGCATTATAGTAAATTTGGCAATAACTCCCTCACTTACTAGACGCTTAACCCTAAAGCGAACCGTGGCTTCTGCAACATCAAGCTCACGACTCAAATCAGCAAAAGAAACTCGACTGTTAGCCTGCAATAAACGAAGTAAGCATATATCTAAATCATCCAAACCCATGGAACCCATCCAAGTACCCGCTCAATATCTATAACAAAAACCCTTATGAAAATATTGCCTTTATACAATAACAGATAGTCAGTATAGAATGGCGCGGGATGTGGGATTCGAACCCACGCGGCCTTTCGACCACAGACTTAGCAGGCCTGCCCCATACCAGGCTTGGGGAATCCCGCACACTGCCTGATTTAACACTTGGTTATTCTGCTTGAATACCCAAGTAGCCAGTCTTAGCCATCTGAGTGTAAAGTAATTTAATTAAAGCTTTCTCATTTAAACAACCACACCACTTCTTGCACCGATATGGACTGCAAACTTTTCGATGACCCACACCAAAAAGATTCAAAGGACCCCAACTGAGCTCAATTCTGATTTTGTGCCACAATCATTGCGTGAGCTTTATCGTAGGGTTCCAAGTCGATAATTTCTTTGACATTATAACCACGTTTGCACAGAACACGGGCTTCTTGTTTATAGACATCCTGAGGTGACATAGTGACATCGATGCTCTGGGACTTACAGGCAAGCATAACCCAGCCTTGAGGTTTGAGGAAATAATCGGCATTGTCCGCTAAGAGTTTTGCCTGTTCGGGTTGAGCAACATCACAGTAGACGACATCAACTTTACCGCTGATAAACATGGCATAGCGCTCAGGCATACGAGCATCATCAAGTATGGGTGAGATGTTTGCACGGAAAGCCGCTACATTGTTAACTAAATCACGCAGGCTACGCTGGGCAAATTCAATACAGTAAACATGACCAGATTCGCCAACGATATCACTAACATGACTAGGGGTAGTCCCTGAAGCAGCACCCAAATAAAGCACCTTTGAACCCGATACGATAGGTACAGTTTGCAACCCTTTTATAATGGCTCCAGCGAGTTTACTTCGGAAAGCATCCCAAACCCGGTATTCCACCCGTCTAACTTTGATAAGGCGTTCCCCGTAGACGTCTAAGCCGGGCGTGAGATTTTTTGTGCCCAGCCGCTTAGCGCCGTCTTCGAGGAGGATTTGATAGATTTCAGGAAATTTATCGTTGGGCTTAACTCTGACTCCCACGTTTGTCTCTCCACTGTTTGCGTCTGCGGTTGTCGCCTTTGGGTGAACCTTCACGATTAGGTTTATTTTGGGACGAAGAACGTTCACCGCCCTCACGACGAGGACGATCCTGGGACGATTGACGCTCACCACCACCACCATCACGAGAGGACTCACGACGCTGGAAACGAGGCGCACCCTCTCTGCGACCACCACTACCACCCTCACGACGA
>WRCX01000033.1 GCA_009783705.1 Candidatus Bathycorpusculum hydrogenotrophicum
CCAAACCAGTTTCTGCAATCCCTACACTGAATCTGTACTCTCAGGCCATGTCCTTTGGACTAAAGTCTGGGCCAGCGGAGGTGTAGTCGGCGGAGATGCAGGCGGAACACAAGAAACAGGCCACTACTGGTCAACAAGACAATACCAACCCCAATACGCTCCCGTCATCATAAACGGCATCATGTATTCCCAACAATTTGACGTATCTATGGGTACAAACATGGGCTCAGGTATAAAAGCGGTCAACTTATTTAGCGGCCAAGAAATCTTCACCATCAACACAACCAACCCGTTGCGTTGTGGTATGACCACCAGATACAACCATATCAACCAGTATGGCGCTATCGGACCATTTCTTTGGACAACTGGCCAACTCCCAGCAGGTGACACAGGCGGAACCCGACCTAACCTGCAAACCGGTACAACACAATGGAACATGTACAACGCCCTAAACGGCCAATATATCCTAAGCGTAGTCAACGGTTCCTCTCTAAATCTGCGACCTGATGAAAACGGCAACTTGATTGGCTACTTTATCAATAGCACCGCTGGAACCGAAACTGTCTATCCCGCACCCGGACAAAGCAAAGTCGTAACAACCACTGGTCCTCACCTAAGCATGGTAAATATGACTATGGCTATTGGTCAAACTGGCGGATCATGGCAAGCACCTAGAAACACTGTACGCTCAATGTCTAGCGGCATAATGTGGACTGTAGATCTACCCAATAACATCTCAGGCATACCCATCGACCCCGCGCTCTCCATTAATGCAATTGTCGGTGACGCAGTCGTCATGACTTCGGGCATGGTTCACGGGCAAGGCGTAGGCGGCGAAACGGCTGGTTGGCTTGTTTACTGTAGTATGGATGCGAACACGGGTGAATTGTTGTGGGCCAAAAACTTGACCTATGCTGATGGCTGGAAGTCATTTTTGCCTTACACAAGAACATCCACAGCATACGGTGAAGGCATAATCTACAACATGAACGATGTTAACTATGCCATTGAAGCATTCGATGCACGAACCGGCAAAAAAGTCTGGACTAACACATTCACAGGAGATAATGGAGCGGAACCAAACATCTATGACCTTTTTAGCTTAAAACCCTATGTAGCAAATGGTTTACTTGTTACTGTGGGCTTAGGAGGCGATATATGGGGTCACAACGCAACCAACGGCAATCTAGTCTGGTACACCAATACCACTAAATTCCTCGGCGATCCAGGCATTGAAACACCCTATGGTGTCTGGCCTCTTTGGGTCTTCAATTGTGCAGGTTTTACAAACGATGTTGGATATCTCCCTATTGGCATTGAATACAGTCCGCCCTTGTTCCATGGTGCACAGATGACAGCAGTTAACCTAACTGATGGTTCTCTTATCTGGAGCGAATTAGGTACCTACACCCGATCCACAGCTATTGCATATGGTGTTATGCTCTCGATGAATGCGTATGACAATCAAATCTATGCCTTTGGTAGAGGCCCAAGTAAAACAACAGTCTCAGCACCGCAAGTTGGTATAACAACCTCAACGCCCATAACCATTACTGGCCGAGTGACCGATATAGCTGATGGTTCAATGCGTCACGATGTAGCTGCAAACTTCCCCAACGGCCTCCCCTGTGTCTCTGATGAAAGTCAGAGTAGATTTATGGAACATGTTTATCAGCAGCAACCAAGACCAACCAACATCACAGGCGTCAAAGTTACCCTCAATGTGGTTGATGGTAATGGCAACTACCGTCCAATCGGTACAACAACTACTTTTGATGGTACATACGCACTTAATTGGACTCCTGATATTGATGGGCCATTTCAAGTGATTGCAAACTTTGAGGGTACCAACAGCTATTACCCCTCCTCAGCAACAACCTATCTATATGCAAGCGACCCCGCAACACCTGCCCCAACTACTGCTGATCCCTCAGGCTTAGTGACTTCTGCTGATTTGTTGACTTATTTATCAGTTGGTGTCATCGCTATCATCATTGCAATAGCTATCGTCGGACTGCTTATCCTCAAAAAGAAATGAGCAACAAAACAAAAAATAACTTTCCCTTTTTCTTTTTTGTTGCGACTTGTTTGTTTTATGCTATGATTTATCGCAGTTTTTTATTCCTTCTGTCAACTGATTTATTACCCCAACCACACTATAACCCTGATCAAAAGAGGTATTATATGGGCGTCAAAGTTGAAATTTATAAATCCTCAGAGGGCTTCTACCTCATCACCACCCCCCAAAACGTCTACAACACTGACAACTACCCCGAAGTTCTAGACATACTAGATGAGCTATTCAAAGAAACTCATTAATCCAAAAAAGTTTTAAGGTGAAAAGGCTAATGTTGGTTTACACATGTCTTGTGCCTCCAAACATGGGAATGTGGTTTCGGTTGTTGTCGCGTCAATCTTCGGGTGGCGTGATACAACCGTTTAGGGTGCTGCGGGTAAGTCCTGCTGAAACGATGACGCCTGCATTTTGTGGGTTAGGAGAAGTAGGCAGGGGCCGCAGATCTTTTTCCTCTCAAATTATGTGCTTGATTGCTGAAAATTTATATTTTGTTCTCTGTGTTGGTTTCTTTGTTTAGCTCTTATTATGGCAATTACAGTGTAGATGATGGCGGCTAGGTTTAGGGTCAGGGCAAATATGTTGAAGCTTATATCACCGGCTGAGAGGTGGGGACTAAACATTATTGTGCTGCAGATAACTGCGGCTATAGCAATTATGTTGGCTAGGATTATGATGTAGTAGCGGGGTGGGTTTTTATTGTGCTGGTCATTGTGTGGCCTCTGTATTTTGAGTTTTTTCTAATTTGTCTATGAGTTTGTTTCTTTGTTTAGTGATTTTTATGGTTTTTATGCCTGTGATGATGACTAGTGTAAGTAAGGCTTCAACAAATATGAACATGCTTAGTGTAGTGGTTGATAGGTTCGAGTGTTGTGTTATTGTAAAGCAGATTATCATTGCTAAAAGGACTATTTGGGATATTACCATTGCATATAGGCTGTAGGGGTTTATTTTTGTGCGGCTCATGGTGCGGCCTCTGTATTTTGAGTTTTTTCCTCTTCTTTCCATTGGTCTATGGGTTTGTTTGCATGTTTAACGAGTTTAACCCCTTTTATAGTCATAGAAATGGAAAATAGAAACAGCAAGAGGCAGAATATGTAGCTGACTATGCCAAAGGGTGATTGAAACCGGTTATCCGATAGTGTCCAATATGTAACAAAGGCAATGCCGAAGCCGTTGAATGCGAATAAAACGAAGTAAGGTTTGAAGCTCATTCTTGTGTAGGTCATATAGTTAGTTTCCCCTAATTTAGTATAATGTGTATTAATGGTATCTCATATAAGTTTTTTCAATATATGCCGGGGCCATAAAAAAAGAGGTTACATGTATTCCTCTTCAGAAGGTGTAACCGAAATTTTGAGTTTACCATTTTTCATTTTATTTAGCAGTCCTGCAAGCATTTTGCCATCTTCAGCAGAAAGCGCAAATGCCAACGCCGCTTTACCACTATACACATTAATGTAGGGTTCAAGCTTGGCATATTGCTTTTCTACAACACTAGGATAAACAAAGGGTGCATTATCATAGACACCGCCCACAGCATCAAGGGGATGGCTAACTTTCACACCATTACTATCTTTGCCCTCACTATGACCCATCATAAACGTGATATAGCCTTTATTTATGCCCCGCTCAGGCGGAGAGGCCTCCTGCTCAAAGAACTTACGCAAACCATGACTGGGCACAGACCGGGGGCCATCATACATTTTTTTACGTATCAGCGTTGCACGAAAAACACAATGAAAAGTTTTGCAGTCAAGCGGTTTACCCCGCTCAGTTATAAATAAATAGTCACTCTTCACGCCGGCCTTATCGAGGATATTTTGCCGAATTGGACGCCAAACCTGCAGCGCCTCTATAGCATCACGGCTTATAAAACTAAAATACATAAACCCATTTCCCTTACGCTCATCAAAATCAAAGCGGATCCGTTCCGCCCCTTCGTCGATAAGCCGAAAAACCCGCCGTGCCTGCTTATTCATATCAACTAACACCTGCTGAATAGCTTGCCCAGCTTGAAGCTCACAAAAACATATAGCCCGCTGTTGCGCGTTAAGATTTCCCAACAGTTTACGTACAAAGTCTGCAGTGAAGGGGATTTCTGGATATTTGCGGCGGTCACGTTTGGGAAAGAAACCATTCTTTGTGGTAAGCGGAGTTTCGTGGTGGTCACAGAACTGTTTGACGGGCAAAAAGAATGCTGTATATTTGTAATTTTTTGACCTATCCTTTAGATCAGGATTATCACGGCTATACTCTAATGCCAAACGCAGAGCCCAGCGCCGCTGTTCAATATCATTTGAGGCTCTTTTTTGCAGATGCATGTTGAGAAATTCCGCGGGAGATATATCAATTTGTTTAACCACCCGCAGCCAATTAAAGAAACGGGTCAGCCCAATCGATTTCTCATAGTAGGTGTGTTCATTTTCTTTGAAGTGACTAAAGAAGTCATTGGCCACTTGGTGTGTTTGCTCAAATTCGTCTCTTTGCTGAAGCGTTATGCTGTAGGGGTAGGAAGGTTCTCTGCTAAACCGGGGCATTCTAGGTCTTCTCCGTCAATACCCCTTGTTGTTTGTCAGTACATAAGCTTTTATTTGTCAGTTCGCCCGTCGAGCTAATTCATTGCATGCGCTCTAGCTCTAGTGCTCATCATCCAACCACTAAGTCATCGGCGAAACATAAGTCTGTTATGCTCCCTTCTCCTCCAATCAGTGTTTGGGTTGGTTGATGAATTCTTTGAATCATGTTTGGTGGATGGTTAGGTTTTTATTGTATTAGGTTTCAAATTATCGTGGTTAGGTTTGAAAGTTATACCTGTTATTGATATCTTGAATGGTGTTGCAGTTCATGCTATACGTGGGATGCGTAGTGAGTATCAGCCGCTTCAGAGCTCACTTGTTTGTTCCACCGATCCCATCAGGGTTGCAGACGCGTTTAAAACCTTGGGTTTTAGCACGCTCTATCTTGCCGATTTAGATGCTATCTTGATGGGTTCTTTTGGGTTTGATTTGTATAGTTGCATTGGTTCTTTGGGGTTGTCTTTGATGGTTGATGCGGGTGTTAGCTCTTTTGAGGGGGTTGAGGGATTGTTTAGGCAAGGCGTTTCAAAAGTTATCATCGGAACTGAGACTCTTCTTACTAAGGGGTTTGTGGCTGAGGCTGTGGAGCGGTTTGGGGGCGATCGGGTTGTGGTGAGTTTGGATTTAAAAAATGGGTCTATTTTGGGTAAATTAGGTGTTGATCGCTCTATTGATCCTTTGCAGTTACTGGGTGAGTTTGAGGCGATGGGAGTTTTAGAGGTTATTGTGCTGGATTTAGCCCGTGTGGGAAGTCAAGAAGGTGTTGACACGAATTTTCTAACGCGGGTTATTGATCAAACTGGTCTCTCAGTGTATGTTGGTGGTGGCGTGCGCGGTATTTCTGATTTGGTTGAGTTAAATGCGTTGGGTGTGGAGGGTGCTTTGGTAGCAACAGCGTTGCATACCGATCGGATATCTGTTGAGGATCTTAGGCAGAGTGGTTTTCTCTGATTATTAGTTTGTTTTGGCTAGGCATACAATGCCGCCTAGTTGGGTGAGTCGGAGGCCTGCGTTGGATTCGGCGTTTATGACGCGGGTTTTAATTTGTTTGTTTTGGGCGATTTGCATGAGGCGGTGTACTCGGTTTTTTTGGCGGGTGCCTTCTAAGAATTCATTGGTCAAAAGCAGGTATTCCGGTCGGGGTTTGTTGGGTAGTTGTGGATCTAAGATGAGTTGTTCGGCTTCGTTTAATGAAAAAAATACCAGGTTGCTATTTGTGCTGAGACGTTTTTCTAAGAGTTCTAGTAGGTTCTCGGTTTCTTGTTCAGTGTTTGTCTGAATTAGTTGTTTGAATATGGGTTTTTGTGTTAGTGCACTGACTTGTTGGGGGGTGTCTGCTGAGCCTGTCATTAGGGCGATGGTGACTTTGTTTGTGCCTTGGAGTAGCCAGGTGTGGTGGTTTGTTATGTGTGTTTGGAGATCTGATGCATAGCTGGTTCTTGGGGGTGAGGTGATTATAAGGTTCTGTACACCTGTTTTAAAGGTGGGTCTGAGTGCGTTTATGAGGGTTTCATGAAAGTTGTAGAGGTTTTTTGTGTCTTTTCGGTTTCCGTTTAGGGGTTGGGTTTGTTGGAGTTTAGCGACTTGGCTAAAGATCTGCCAGAGTGTGGCGTGGGTTTCTTCTATACCTATGAGTATGGCAACTGGATATCCACGTCGGTAGCTTTTGGGTTTCATGTCGGTTTATTATTTTTGTGGCGGCTTATTTTAGTCGTCCGCTTATCTATCTAAACGACAGATTTATCAAACTCTGGCCGATTAAATCTATGGATCTTTATGGTTGTAGTGGTTGATAGCAAGTCTGCGTTTGACTTAGAACTTGGTAAAGCTAAGCGTGTTTTGGGTTTATTTTACATGTCTAGTTGTCCGCATTGTATGCGCTTTATGCCATTTTTTGAGACAAAAACAGCGGATTTGAGCTTGCCCATAGTTAAGGTACGCCTAGACGACTATGACAGCCCCCTATGGGATGACTACAATGTGGTTGCGGTGCCCACAGTTATTCTCTTTGAAGACGGCAAAGTCAGCAAACGCCTCGATAGTCTGCTGGGTAACTGTATAAAAAACGAAAAATTTACGGCTTGGCTACAAGAAAGCATTTAATTTAATCTACCGGCTGGATTATTTGTATTTGTTGGGCCGTTGGCTCACAGCTGGTTCTAAAAATGGTTATATGCCTCCTGTAACATTTTGATGATATTGACTTTTTTAACTCTGGCCTCAAAAGGGGCTAGTTGTCTCTGTTTTTTGTTATGTTTGTGTGGTTTGAATGGTTGTTCGGAAAACTTTTGGGTATGTTTTAGGGGTTTTGTTTTTTGTGGATGTGTTATTTTTTTCAACTATGCCCCTGGTAAGAGCTGAGCTTGAGTTTACTTTGTTAAATTCTAGTTTGAGTTTTGCGGGTAATGATGTTGATTCTGCTGGGGTGCTCTGGGCGGGTGATCGATTGTTTGGGTTGTGGAAAAGCACCGATAATGGGGCATCGTTTCAATTTGTTTACCGCTTCCCGGGGGGTTTTTGATTCAGCTAATGCTTATTCGGGGCATGTTTGGAATGTATTTGTGGATTCGCGTGATTTTATTTTTGTCAGCGCCGGGGGCACCAATGGTCTCTATCGCTCAACCAATAAAGGCGCTAGTTTCACTCAGGTTCTAAACACCAATGCCAGTCACAGCGAATCTTTCTATATTGATATGACTGAGGACCAAGCCGGTAATCTCTACACCATAACCTACACCAACGGCTCCGCCCAACCCCAAATTCTAAAAAGTACAAACGGCGGCACAAATTGGACAAGAATCGGCACCACCATCTCTAATGTATTGCACTTCCACAACATAGCCTACAACCCAAACAATGGTTATCTCTATGTAATCACCGGAGAAATTCCCCCTTCTGCCGCCTACCGAGATGGCGAAAAAATTTTTCGAAGCAAAGACCAAGGCGAAACCTGGACCATAGTCGTAGATAGAAACACTACACTGGGCACGGTTTATTTGGCCATGACCTTTGTAGACAACTATGTCTATATCGGCCAAGATTACCCTAATCGAATCTGCCAAATACACCGCTTCCAAGACGACCAAACCACCACCAACCTCCTCTCCTATACCCCGCAAATTGTCTACACTCCACCCCCAGACAACGGCGGCGCCATGCCCTACATGTCCGCCACAAACCTAAACAACACTACTTTAATTTTTGCTAGCTGTGCCGAAACACAAAACGGCATCACCCAAATTCTCACAAGCACCAACGGCCTAACTTGGACAACACTTACCTCAACAACCATAACTGCATCTGAGGACCGCTGGAACCACCTCACCCCCCATCCCCGAAGCAACACAATATTTGGAACCCTAAAACCAGGGGTCACCTACCAAATAAAAACCAACACACAAACAACCCCAACCCCACCACCCAACCCAACATCAACTCTAACTCCCACATCCACCACCACAATAACCCCCCAACAAACACCCACTCCAACTCAATCGCCCACACCTAGCCCAACACCAACACCAGACATACCCACCCAAACACCCAACCCAACTCCCTCTCCTTCCGTTATACCACAACCCACACCTGCTACAATACCTCAACCAACAGCAACCAAAATTACCCAAACAACCCCCACTAATACCACCATAAAACCCCTTGCTACCCCTATCCAAACACCCCTAGAAACCGCTCAACCCTCAAGCCAAACAACTCCCATAGCGCCACAGACCAGCGGAACCGCCAAAGTAAACTATACCGAAATAGCCATAATTACCTCAATGATAACTGCCGCCAGCCTGCTATCGACTGCGCTGATAAAAAAACGACGCCACCACAACCACAACAACAATCCCAATCCTCAACAAAGACCCCTCATCATCCAATAGCGTACAACCCGACGCTACAAAAACAACGCACCACAAACTGAACGGTTTGCAACCATTTATTGTACTGATGTTCACATTTTTTTGTTCAGAAGAAAAGAAACATTATTATTAATGGCTGGCTAATTAACTGAAAAAGAGAGAGGAAATTTTAGATTGGAATTTTGTCCCAACTGCGGTTCACGCCTTGAACCCAAAAAAACCGGCGACGGCAACGCATTTGTGCTTAGCTGCGCAAAATGTAGCTTTACCAAAGAACCAACCGATAAAAAAGCAGAAGCCCGCACCGGCGCAGTCATCCAGCCTAAACCCAAACCCTTCATGACCATAATCAGTGAACAAGATCAACAAATCACCCCCATGCAGACCATAAAAATGAAATGCGAAAAATGCACCAACAATATGGTCTATGTTTGGCAGGTGCAGACCCGTGGCGGTGATGAAGCCACCACTCAGTTTATGAGATGCACAAAATGCGGACATACGTTTAGAGAATACAGCTAAAATTGGAAAATTATTTAAAGCATCATATCGCATGGTATCTTCGGAGCTAAACCTGATGCCTAAAAAAGAAAAGCCGTTAACCAAAAAAGAGAGAGACGAAAAAAGAAAGGCTAAAAAAGCCCACAAGAGCAAAACCCAGACAAGCTAAACAAAGTCTCGTTTTGTCTCTTCTTCCGTTTTTATTTCACCATCAACCTCAGCTCAGCTCCAAATTCTACACCGCCTATCAACAGCAAAATCAAGCGACTAACCCCGATACCATCTAAAACTATTCTCATCGCTTCACAATAACCTGCAGAGGGGTTCTGGTGTTTGAGAGTTGAGTTGGGTCAATTGCTTTTTTTGTATGGGCGGATTTTTAAACTTCTTTTGTTTTCTCTATGTTGTCGATGAAGATAATTGCACGTAAGGACAGGTATTACCTGATGACTGGTGCTAACATTTGAATCTGAGACTCTCTTTTTGGCAAAACGTTAATTAGCTCTCCCAACCCGATATGCCTGATAGTTATGCCTAAAAATCCAGCCGGTCCCTTCTGGTTCATACGTGAAGATGGAAAATTTATTCAGTGCAGCAAAGCAGCTTTTGATCAAGCTATCATTGAAGGCAAGAGCATCAAGTATAACGGCTACCCCAACAAAAAAACCGAAAAAACTGCTGAAAATTTGGAGGCATCCCGCATGTTGCTTTTATCCAAACCGGAGTTACCCACAAAATTCCGCAAATATCTCACTAACCCGGCCAATGTCATGCAAGTTGAAATTATTGATGTTGATGATCCCGATTTCTGGATGCGAGAATCCCGAAACCCCAAATATCAACAACAATAACTACCCCAATTCTGCTTAGCGATCTATTTTTGTTGATGTGCTAGCTTAGGTTGAAGAGTTGCTGAATTTTCTAAGGAGTATGTTGGCTATTGCCGCTATTACAACATCGGCCAAGATCCACTCGATAAATGTAAGATAACCCAGTATGGCAAAAATTGTGACTATTACTATGAGTGCTACTGCAATAATACCAATTATTCTTTTTCGCTGAGTAGCTTGTCGGGACATTGCTTTTCAGCCTACATCAAGGCCCAGAACCTTAAAATGGTTGCGGACAACGCCTGTTTGGTTTTCAGTATTGCCGTAGTAACTGAGGCGTGATTATTTTGGTTGTTTTGTCTGCAGGGTTGGTTTGGTTTATTTTTTTGGTTTGTTCTATAATCCTTAAATCGGACTGGGCAGGTGTTATTTGCGGGGGATGATGTCGCCGTCCCAGTCTGATTGGGAAAGATGAAGAATGAAAAACGACAGACCCCAAGGAGTGTCTAGTATGCATTGTCCAAAATGTGGTTCTTTGCGTGTTGAGCGGTTGCGTAATCAAGAAGTTAGATGTCAGGCTTGTGGTATGATTTTCTATTTTGTTACACCTGATATGGGTTCAACTGATTTTGATCGCTACAAATTATAATCTGTAGCTGTTGCTTTGATGTTGTTATTGTTATTGTTGGCTTTTTGTTTTTTGTGGTTTGTACCAGCAGCTTTATATGAATAAATATTCATATGAATTTTTATTCATGCGATGTGGAGGAGAGATGGATGAAAAAAAGCCTCACAACAATCTGCTACCGCTTCTTTACCAACCTAGCCAACCCCACCCGCCTCGCCGCACTCGAACAACTCATGACCAAACCCATGAGCGTAAGCGAACTCGCCCAAATTCTAAACCAAGAACAAAGCATGATAAGCCACAACCTAAAACCCCTGCTCCAATGCAACATCATAACCATCCAAAAAAAAGGCAAACAACACATCTACACCGCAAACAAACAAACCCTAACCCCCATCTTTGCCGCCATAGAAAACCACGCACAAAACTTCTGCCCCACAGGCGGAGCATGCCTAAAAGAGGAAACCCCATGAAAAGAAAAATCGTAGAAATAAACCCCGACCTCTGCAACGGATGCGGAGCCTGCATCCCCAAATGTGCCGAGGGCGCTCTACAAATTATAAATGGCAAAGCCCAACTAGTCAAAGACACCTACTGCGACGGATTAGGCGCATGCCTAGGCGACTGCCCAAAAAACGCAATCACCATAACAGAACGCGAAGCAGAAGCCTTCAACCAACAAGAAGTTCACCAACACCTCAACAAAAACAACCAAACAACCCCTACCCTTTGCCCTTCAACAATTCAAACACCCCAATGGCCCATAAAACTCGAACTCGTCCCAGCTAAAGCCCCCTTCTTTGAAAACGCACATCTGCTACTATCCGCTGATTGCGCACCCGTCGCGCTCAAAAACTTCCATGCCCATATGGCGAATAAACGCGTCGTTATAGGCTGCCCCAAATTCAACGACGCCCGCGCCTACGCCGAAAAACTCACCGATATCTTAACCAAAAACAACATTGCAAGCCTAACAGTGCTACATATGGAAGTACCCTGTTGTAGCGGCCTCAAATGGGCCATCAACAAAGCATTAACAGATTCAGCAAAACAGATCCCGCTAAAAGTGCTCGAAATCAAAATCGGAGGTGACATAGTTGAGCTCTAACCCAATCGAAAAAAATCCCCAAACCTGCCCCGGACTACGCGATCTGCTTCAACCCAAACCCGCCTACATTAATTGCCATGTCTGCGGATCAGAAATAGAAATCTGGACCGATGAAGACAAAACCACCTGCCCCAGTTGCGGAGCCGAATGGAAACGCCCCGACGAAAACGCGGTATGTCTCCAATATTGCGAATACGCAGATAAATGCCGCGGAATAATCGCCGAACGCAAAAAATAACCGCGCACTATAGCTTTCTTTAGTCGCGGAAATTCTACATTTTCCTATACACAACCTAAAAAAAGAACTAGAACAACCTTGTGTTGCTTTCACTGCTGTTGCTTACGATGCACGTATAAAACCCCTTTACCGGAATCCTGTCCTATATTACATATGCTCGGGAGGCCTAAATATGTCATTAAGCGGGTAACGTGGACAAGCGCCAGTGAAAGCACTTCTAACAAACTATCTAATCAGTTGGTTGCCTTATATGGGCAGTAACCGGAAAGTATATTTTCTTAGCGGATGTAGATTCGACTCTGCAAATAAACGGAGCAGATCCCATGGTCATTGAAGCAGTCATATTCGATTTAGATGGAACCCTAGTCACTTTTAATCTAGACTACAAGGCTCTGCGTGGCGAAGTCAGAGAATACCTTCTAAGAGTAGGCGTTCCGCTCTCAGTATTACAGGTTAAAGAAAGCATTTTTGACATGTTAGACAAAGCTGAGCTTTACTTTAAAAACAACGGTAAACCCGACGCCTTCTCAGAGGTGCGAATACAAAGTTTAGCCATAGTCCAAAAATACGAAAAAGAATCCTCAGCACTCACCAGTCTAATGCCCGGCGCTCTTGAAACACTCAAAGAACTCAAAAAAATGAACATCAAATTGGGCTTATGTACCAATAGTAGCAAAACATACGCCGACTATCTTCTAGACCGCTTTAAAATCAAAGACTACATTGAGGTTGCAATTACACGAGATGGAGTTAAGCGGGTTAAACCCGACATCGAACAGCACACCAAGGTAATAGAAATATTAAACACCCATCCAGAGTCAGTGCTGGTTGTGGGTGATAGCGTAATAGATATGCAAAGTGCCAAAACGCTCAAAATCCGTGCGGTTGGTTTTCCTAGCGGCATCTCAACTAAAGACCAGCTGATAAAAAGCGGCGCAAACTATATCATAACCTCGTTAATTGATCTGCCGAATTTAATAAAAAAAATAGAAAGCGAAAAAAATTAAGCGACGGTTACTACACCGTCTTCGCTACAGACCAATTTACGTTCCCTTATCAGCCGCTTAAGTACCTCAAAGAAGACCGTTTTTACTTCCTCTGTGGCATGGCTCACCCCAAAGACTTTAGCTGTTTCGCTAATCAATGATTCATCGCTTATGCCCAGAGCATATTGGGCTACTTGTTTCATGGCGGATTCAACTTCTTCGGGGGTGATGTATTGGGGTTTACGCTTCGATTCAGGAACGCCCTGCATGGGTATGCGTATGGGGGTTTCTTTGAGTCCAGCCGGCCACAAAAAGCTGCCTTTGATGGTGACTTTTTGTTGGCGTAAGAGGTCGTTTAGCGATTCTTTGACGGCATGGTTAATTTTAGGGGTTATTTGTTTTATGCCCCATGTTGCGGCCAATCGGCCCACAGCATAATCAAAGTGGATAGGTCCCTCGTTGGCTATGAGCTCAGCTAAGAGTTTAGTTTGGTTTTCACGGTTTTCAGGGAAATGGAACTCATTTTTAACCCGGCTATCCACACTTGTTTTAGCGGTTTGGGCTTTGATGTAGGGATTGTAGGTTGCTTTGAGGGGGTGGACTTTGTAGGGAACGCCTAGTTTTTCGATGCCGCCATACTGGTTTTTTTGCACATCTGTTAGGGGTGCGCTTGGGGGTTTTTGGGCGTCTTTTTCTATTTGTTGGACTTGGGCTTGTTCGATGGCTTCTTTGAGTCGGCGGATTTCACTGTCGCGTCTTGCAACCCAGGCAGGTGCCCATATGCGGTGAATACGCCAGCCTAGTTGGCGAAGAACTTGTTCTCGGAGGCGGTCGCGGTCGCGTGCGCTGCTACTGGATTTGTAGGTGTATCCATCACATTCCACACCTAGGAGGTAGTGGCCTTTGTTTACGGGGTCAATGACGCCTATGTCGATTTTGTAGCCGCTGCAGCCTACTTCGAGTGCTATGTCATAGCCGAGTTTTTTGATTTCATTGGCGACGTCTTCATCTATGGCTGAGTCGTATGTGCCTTCTTTGGTTTTGATTCTGTTGAGTGCTTCTATGCCTTGTTCGGCGTATTCGAGGTAGGTGCGCAGGGTTTGGATGCCTATGGTTTGTACTTCGGGGTCGATGTCTGAGCCTTTGATGGAGGTTATGATTACGACTTTTTCTCTGGCGCGGGTGATTGCTACGTTTAGTCTGCGTTCGCCGCCGGGTTTGTTGAGGGGGCCGAAGTTCATGGTTATTTGGCCGTTTTGGTCATAGCCATATCCTACGCTAAAAAAGATGACGTCGCGTTCGTCGCCTTGGACGTTTTCTAGGTTTTTGACAAAGAAGCCGTCGATGCGGTCTTCTTTGAAGAAGGGTTCAAATTCGCTGTGTTCTTTTAGACGGCGTTCTATGGCTTCTTCAATTGCTTCCATTTGTGCGATGCTAAAGGTGACTACGCCTAGGGTTTTTTTGGGGTAGGTTTTGAAGTGTTCAAAGACTAAATCGGCGACTTTTTCGGCTTCGGTTGGGTTGTTGCGTTTGCCGCCTCGGTCATAGATTGCATCTGGAACATAGACGAGTTTGACGCCTAGGCTGTCGGTTTCGGCTTTGGCGGAGGGGAAGGTTATCATGGTATCATCGTAGAAGCGGTGGTTGCTAAATGCGATCAGACCCTCGTGTCGGCTTCGGTAGTGCCATTTTAGGGTTTTTACGGGTAGGCCGATGCCTAGGCATTCGTCTAGGATACTGTCAAAGACTTCTATGCTTTCGTCGGTTAGTTCGTCCCAGTCTTTGTCGTCTAGGAGGTTTTTTTGGAAGAATGATGTTGGGGGTAGTTGTTTGTTGTCGCCTGCGACTACTATGGTTTTGGCGCGGTAGATGGCGCCTATGGCGTCTTCGGGGACTAGTTGGGAGGCTTCATCAAAGAGCACTAAGTCGAATTTTATGTCGGAGGGTAAAAATTGGCTGACTGTGATGGGACTCATGAGTAGGCAGGGTTTGAGTTTGACTAGTAGGGTGGGGATTTTTTGGAAGAGCATGCGCAGGGGCATGAGGCGGCGTTTTTTGGCGGCTTCTTTGGAGAGGATGCCTGCTTCGGCGTCTGCGGCTTGGATGAGTATGTCTTGGGGTTTGCGGCTGTTTGCGGCGTCGATGACCATGGCGGAGGTTTGTCCGATGAGGTCGTGGTCGAGTTTTTTGAAGTCTGTTATGAGTTGTTCGTGGTTTTCTCTGCGGAATTTGCCTAGTTGGGGGTCTTCGTTGTAGAGGTTGTTTATCCATTCTTGGTAGGCGCTTTTGCGGAAAATAATAACTAAATCCACCGCTGGGGGTTTTTGTTCCACTAAGCGTTCAAAGAAGGGGTCCAGACCCAGTAGTGTGAAGCGGGTTTTGGTGTCTTTGTAGTCGATCCAGACTTGGAGATCATCGACTCGGTCGCGAAGACTGCTTATGCGCTCTTCAATAATTTGGATGTCGCAGTCTACGAGTTTTTGGTTTTGATAGTGCATCTCAGATTCAAAGCGGTTTTCAAAATCTGTCAATACGCCCAGAGCGTTATCGCGTCTTGTAATCAAGTCTTTGTTTGAAGGTGCGGCGTTGGGTCCTTGGGCGGCAAGCTCAGCAAAGGCTTCCGGTACGGGTATGTCGCCAAACATGATTTGTATTTTTTGTACCCACTCCAATACTGTGACGATGTCTTGCCAGTCGGTTTGCATTTCTTGGAAGCGGGTTCCAAATTTTTCTTGCAACTGGGCTTTTTCGGCTACAATTTGGGCTTCTTTTTTACGAATATCCTCCGCATCTCTGAGATCCCCAATGAACTGCTGATAATTTTTAGGTTCCACCTTTACTACTGTTAGGGTTTGGGTGGTTAGATTGGCCAAAACGGCTAGTTGTTTCTCGGTTTCAGTTGTCCAGCTCTCTAATATGGGTAGTACTGTTTCGGTTAGGGGGTGTTCAGATTTTGGAATTACTTTGGGCAGGAGTGCGTCAAATTCTTTGGTTTGTTGTTCCCATTTCGTTATCATGTTTTGGAGGTCTTCGCCCAAGTTTTTAATCATCGGTGCAGGGTGTGCGGGGGTTGTGAGGATTTTTAGCAGGGGTTCGGGGATGGTGGTGGCCCAGTTTAGTTTTTGGATTTCTTCGGTGAGTGCTATGGCTTTTTGTGCGCCTTTAAAGTCGGTTTTGCTCTTGTGGTAGTAGTGTCCCAGCAGGGTTTGAACGTCTTGTGCGGAATCAGTGATTTTTTTGGATAATTTGTTAACTTTCCGTGCATCAATTAAGTCTTGTAACACTGTTTTGGGAACTTTGTTTTCATGGGTGATTTGGGCGATTCGTTTTTGGTCATTGCGGTATTCACTGTTAAAGAGTTTTATGCCGCCTTGATAGGGGCCGCTGTATTTCTCAATTAAGACATCTAGATCAAGTTTGTAGAGGTTTTCGCTGTAGGTTTCGCTTAATCTACTCTTTAGCTGGCTGTGTTCGTCATAGAGTTGCTTGGTTTTGTCGACTGTTTGGGTGACTTCTTGGAGGTATTCTTTGTTAAACCACTGCGGTTCAGGTTTATCATCTGCAAAACACAGATACGCCATACGTGATAGTTGCTTTAGCTGCCCAATAGTCAACTCAGTGCCATCTAAGCCCAGCATGGGTGCTAAGGAATGGGCGGTTTCTTTGCATTTACGCACCGTTATCATCATGCTTTTAAGATACGCTAAGAATTTTTCGCGCTTGGCTAATAATTCACTTTGCGCCAAATCAGCTGTTCCGGTGGCTTTACCTACATTGGCTACTGCCTGCTGAAGTTCTTGTGAGCGGGTCAAGACCAACTCAAAGAGTGCTGGTGTGTAGCGTTCCATGAGGTTTGTGCGTGTTGTTTTAATCCAGGTGGTAATTTCCAGATAGGATTTAGCCTCTGCTAAGAGCTTATTTAGGGGGTTTAGTAGCCAGCGTTGCTCGGGTTTTGGGCTTTCATAGAGTATATTACCCACATCTAATAACCATTGGATGCGTGCAAAATTTTCAGGGGGAAATATGCCTATTTTAGCTGAGAAATCCTCGGTTTCTAACTCGAGTTCACGCAGGGTTTGATTAATATTTTCCAGAGCAGTTAGGACTTCGCTTCGGATTTCTAGATTGTATTTGTCGGCGCGGTAGCCTACCCAGGGGAAATCCTCTTCTTCAACAACCGCCCAAACTTTGCTTAGGTGACTAACTAGCTCTTCTAGTTCGCGCATTTTTTGCGGTGTTAGCGTTGAGAGTCCGCTAAGTCCCACAGGGATAAAGGGCACGCGTTCCAAGCTACAGATAATACTTAGTACCTCATAGGCACTGCGCTGTAAATACTGCCGCTTCTGATGAATCGCCAAAACATACCCATTTAGAGCGGTTCTATATGCCGATAAGCGGTCAAAATCATGACTTGAGGGCAATTTGCGCGGTACTAAATTCTCATCTAGACTGCGTTTGAGCTCTGCAACCACTTGCTGTTTGTTGGCTTTGCTGCTATGCATTTCTAAACAAAAATGCGCTAACCCAACCTCACTTAACCGTTTATACACCACCTCAAGAGCCGCCATTTTATCACTAACAAACAGCACACTCTTACCATTAGCAATACACTCCGCAATAATATTGGCAATTGTCTGACTCTTACCTGTACCGGGTGGGCCCTTCATTACAAAACTCTGCCCATGCAAAGCATACTGTATACTTAACCGCTGACTACTATCAGCATCCAAAACCTGATAGGTCTTAGCGGGCACCTCCACAATATCTACATCTTTTTCCTCAGGCAACCCCGTCTGGATAAGACCTTCTTCTTTAAAGCCCGCAATGGCACGCACAAGAGAATGCTGAGTCACAGTAGGCATGTTGGTATCGAGATCTTTGTAGATGACCAGTTTTTGGAAAGAGAATAACCCTAAATCAATGGAGCTCTCTGTTTTCCAACCAAACTTGGCTACTGCAGTCTCAATCTGACGATAATACTCCGCAAGGGTTTGACCTTCCCAATCCTCAGGCAAAGGCGGCAACTCTATACGATAATCATTGTAGAGTTTAGCGGCTAAGGCCGGATTTAGAACCGCCTCATCCTCCACAGGAGGAACCGCAATACTATAGGGCGCCCGGCGCGTTTCTTTACCGATCTCAAGCGGCACCAAAACTAATGGCGAAACAACATTTTCCTGCGTTTCTAGATCCACCCAATTTAGCACCCCAAACGCCGCATACAAAATACGCACACCCCGCTCCCGATAATCCAAAAGCGAACGCCGTTCCAAAGCTTTAAGCGCCCGATCAACCTCACCCGCACCCAACTTATCCCCTAAAACCAGCTGATTAACACCCGGACGCTTAGAAACCACCACTGCCTCTTCCCCAGCTATAACAGCGGCTCTATTCGAAGATTTTACCGCTTTAACATCCATTTCAGAATCAACAGCAGAAAGATCCCCCTTAGTTTTGTTATCCGTCTTCTTTGCGCGGCCCTTTGTTTTAGGCTTCTCTTCAACTTGTTCTGTTTTGTCCGTTTTGGGTACAGCGGGCATATAGAATTCTAAACGCCCATTCTTTACCACCAAAGTATCGAAAATTTTTTGCGCTTCAGGCTGAGTAATGCTATGATTACCTCGCCTAGTTTTACGGAAATAGAGCAAATTATTTTTGCGAGATAAATCAATCAGACGCGATTTCCAATCCTCAACCCGCTTCTCAGCCTGAGATACAGGAACCGAATCACCAAGAGTTTGAGTCAACCAAGGCCACTCCACAATAGGTATCAGTATTGTCTGTCGCATTCTTTAATATTTACGGTGATCCACCCAAACCAAACAAACCACAAAACCCAACTAAACAAAAATCTGAACTTGTCAGGCGGCTTTACCTCGCCAAAACCCTAACCCCGCTCAATAGCATCTAAAACAACCCGCAAAACCCCACCCAAACCCACTTCTCGGACCTCTATTACCTCAAGACCCATACCCAACGCAGATAGATCCTCCAAAAGCTTTGCTTTATTCCCACAAGTATCTAAAAGAACCAGACCTTTGATGCCGCTAAACAATTCCCTAAACGCCGTCTCGTCCATACCCTGTTGCAAAAGGTTTCGCTTCATATCGGCAAAAAACTCAACCATACCCGGCCCCATAAACATCAAATCCTGCTCCGGATCAGCCTCCAAAGCGCGGCCTCTACCCCCAAGTTGACAATCAATACAATTCAATGCATTCACCCTAACAACCCCCAACTCACGAGCCAACTGCTCCATCTCACCCGATTGCCCCAAGCAAAGCTCACCATAAACCAATACAATCCGGCCATTAAATCGCCGCTTGGTATGCTCAAGCATCCGCCGAAGATTACTCTCCAGCTGAGCATAATCGACATGAAAATTTTTACTCACAAAAACCAATTCAGCATCTAACTTACCCTCGGCTCTAAGCTGTAAAAGCTCACCTTTGAGTACACTACACGACACAACACAAACAGACATCTAAACACCTTTTACCATCATAACAGTTAGATATTATTCTTGTAGTGGATGAACGTTTTGTGCGAAGCTATTGGCAAGTGCTTGGGTATCTGATGTTCCAACAATGAGGTATTCACCATTTTTAACTCTACTACAAGACTTGTAGTATTAGTTGATGCTACATAGGCGGTAGCTCCATTGCCCAGCGTGTACATACCTATGCGGGTATTATCAAACTCAGTTGAGTATTGCCTGTGTAAATAAGGTTGCCTGAACCTACTTGACCAATAAACGACCTAGCAATCTCCTCCGAGGTAACATTTTTGTTGCTTTGGATGCGAAAAATTGATCCAATGTAATCAAAGCTGTGGGATTCAACGTTTATGTACCCTTCACCAACAGTCACAATCGACGGTGATGCTGAACTACTACAGCCCAGCCCAAAATGCCGCCAATTATTATTAGAAATACCCCTATGAGCGCCATAATATGTTTACTATTCACACCTATGCCTATCGTTTCCCAAAACTATTTCGCTAGTTCGATTCCTGTAAGTGGTAGGGCTAAGTTAGTGAATCGGCGTCAATTGAGTTGGTGCCTGCGTCATTATGGTTTAGGTGAGGTGACAAGTAAGTGTGCCGCGATGTATCTGGGTGTTTCTCAGAGAAGATTTCAACAAGTCTACAAACAATATCAACTAACAGGTAAATACCCCAAATAAAACAAAAGGCTGGCGGGAGACCCAAAACAGAAATTTCCCAAGAATGGAAAAACCTAATCAAACAACAATACGAAAAAACCCGATGTAATGCTGTGTATCTGGAGAAAAAGATAAACTTCAAGTATCACATACATATTTCTCATCGTATAATTCATCAGGTTTTGCTTGAATTAGGCTATGCAGAGCATGAAGCAGTTAAACAAAAACGCAGAAAACCCTGGATACGCTACGAACAAACCCATTCGCTATCTTTAGTGCATATGGACTATCATTATTGTAAAGACGGCAGATATCTTTACTGTTTTAGATGATACTTCTAGAAAGGTTTTGGCGGCTGGTGAATTTGATCACAAAACTACTCAAAATGCACTTATAGTTTTAAGGCAGGCTCAAAAAGAGGTGATCTCTACCCTATTTTGGCTGTGGTGACTGATCATGGCTCAGAGTTTTATGCTAATCTGCGGGATGCCAAAGGTCATGCGGAGCACGAGTTTGAATTGTATCTAAAAAAACAAGGCATAACGCAGATTCTTTGCGGTGTAATCATCCGTAGACCAACGGGAAAGTTGAAAAATGGATGATCTCTACATCCATCATCGTGACTGGTTCTCTAATTTAGAGGATAGGCTTTTGTGGTATAATGAGGAGAAGCCTCATGGAGCGCTTAACCTTGAAATAGCGGAAACTCTAAGTCAAGCTTTTATCCGTAAAATGCGGCCTGAAGTCTGGATCGGACTAGCAACAAAGACATTTAAATGGTGAACAAACATGAAACCCAAAACAAAACCAACTAGCGAAATAGTTTTGGGAAACGATAATTCACACCTATGCCTATGCCCACAATCATCTTTCCATACACTTGACGATCCTTTAGCCGGTTGCGCAATAATCTATTTGCGCCTAACAGAACAATGCCACTAACTATCAGAGCCACGGTCACAATGATTAAAACATTGGGCAGTGTTGCCTGTACAGTGAATTGTTCAATAGCCATTTTACATCCGTCTATGAATATTATTTGGATAACAAAAATCTTTCCCAAAGAGCTACAATAAGCATCATATCAAACAAGGAAACGCCAAAAAATTAATCAAAAAAGAAGCCTTAGTTTGCTTAGAGAGTTTGTTGTAAGATCTTTGCTCCCCCTGAAAATTTGAGTTTACCTGATTAAAAGTCCTTACCAGGTATTTACTACCCTTAGGCAGACCCTAAAAAATTAGGGTTTTGGGGAAATAAAGTGGTAGCGGGGCCAGGTTGGCCAATTTTGAGTCAACTCGGCAGTGTCAAAAGCCAGTGTTAGCTCCATGCCAATTTTTAGTTGTTCTTGTGCTATGTCTTGTATCATACCTGGAATTTTTAGGTCTTCTTCGAGTTCAACAATACCCACAGCATAGGGTGTTTGTGCTTGGAATTGTGTTGGTGCTACGTGGATGATGGTGTATGTGAGGAGTTTACCTTTTCCTGAGATGGGGGTCCAGGTGAATTCTTTGGAGAAGCATTCACTGCAGAGGGGTCTTGGGGGTAGATGTATTTTTCCGCATTTGGTGCATTTTCCTGCCATTAACTGGTTGGTTGAGAGGAATTTGTAGAATTGCTCAATCGTAAACGATTCAGTGCTCATTAGTTATCTCTCCGGTAGATGTGTATAGCTGCAGTTGCACCTGAGCCGCCAATGTTTTGGGTTAACCCGATTTCTGCATCCTTAACTTGACGCCTATCAGCTTGTCCGGTGAGCTGCAAATACATCTCGTATGCTTGTGCGGTGCCTGTGGCGCCAACGGGGTGACCTTTGGATTTGAGACCACCGCTAGTGTTAACCGGTATGTTTCCGCCTAGACGTGTAGCGCCGCTCTCAACGAGTTTACCGCCTTGACCAACAGCACAGAAACCCAAATCTTCATAATGTATAATTTCTGCTATGGTAAAACAGTCATGAACCTCAGCGAGGTTGACTTGGTTAGGGGTAATGTTTGCCATTGTGTAGGCTTCGTTTACGGCTAATTTGGCCGAATGTAGCGAAGTAAGAGTTTGGCGTTCATATAGCCCGATGGTGTCACTGGCCTGTCCGCTACCCACTATGTGAACGGGCTGGTCAGTGTATTTTTTTGCAAGTTCAGGTTTTGTTAAAATTATGCAACTTGCACCATCAGTTATCAAAGAGCAGTCATAGAGTTTAAGCGGCCAAGCCACATACTTTGAGGCTAAAACGTTTTGGAGGGGAACTTCTTTTTGCATATGCGCCTTAGGATTGAGGCTACCATGGTAGTGATTTTTAACAGCAACCATACCTATCTGTTCCTCAGTGGTGCCATAAGTAGCCATATGCGCGTTGGCCATTAGTGCATAGAGTCCTGGAAAGGTGATTCCGTGAAACTGCTCAAAGGGATAATCAGAGGCCATTGCTAGATATTCGGTGACTTCTGCAGTGGTTCGGTGCGTCATTTTTTCCACTCCGCCTACAATAACTACATCGGCTAAGCCGGAGAGAACCGCATAAATGCCTGAGCGCAAAGCAACACCCGAGCTTCCACAAGCCGCTTCAGTACGTGTAGCGGCGATGCCCGAAAGACCCGCCCAATCCGCCAAAGTGCTGCCCGTATGTCCCTGATGCTCATAAGCCTCACCCATATGCCCAATAAACATAGCCTTGATATCCTGTTTAGGCTCAAGCTTGGGACAACGAGAAAACGCCTCAGAAGCGGCTTCAGCAAAGAGTTCACGCGTCAATAAACCGTCATGTTTACCAAATTTAGTCATACCAGCACTAATTATACTGGCAAGTGGTTTCCCATTCAACCCATGTACCTCTCTATGGATAATAATGTTAGCAACCCAGAATAAAAACTAAACCGTAAAACCACAGTTTATTGGTCGGGGTCGGGTAGGTTCCAGCCTGCCTTAATTTTTTGTCGAACAGTTTTTGCTATATCTGGCAGGGTCAACATGAATTCTACATGTGAACACTGATTTGTTCCACAGTGTTGGCATTCGAGGCCCTTGGGGTTTATGGTTATGGTAACTAAGGTTTTATTTTGGTGGTCGAAAATTTTTATGCCATTCATGTCATGGCTGATGAACTCCCACTGTTTTTTAACCATTTAGATACCCCTTTGCAATATATTTCTTTTAACCGATATCCGCATTCAATCGACCCCTAAATATTGTTTTTTGATTTAACCTTCCATCCACCTCGACGGGCTTCACACCTATAAATTATACACAATTTCCATGAAGTTAAACTCCAAATCCCACATGGATTACCAGAACTATGCGTTAAAATTCTTGCGATGCTGTAACAAGAATTGAGTTGATCCAATTTTGTCGAAATATTGACCTTGAAAACCCCTGAAGCAAGTAAAAAACTGATGTTCAGTGCAGGGGGTGGGATTCGACCCATAGCTGATGGATATATCGCCATCAGCAAGTTTCTTTTCGCATAACAATCCCTTTTTCTTGTTTTAAGTTTTAGTGTTGTCTGTTTTTTATTGAGTAACGAGCTCTGTATAAAGATTACTGCCTTAAAATAAACAAACAGGATTTAACGTCAAAATTGTGGTGAAAATAAAGAAATCAGCAAAACTCAATACAGCGGTTTACCCATTGAAAGCTTAATTGAAGTAACAAAAAGCGATATAAGAAACCCCCTAAATGATGGGGGATAAATCGGATGTGTGATTATGAAAAAACTCGCAATAGTGTATCTTTTATGTTTAGCAATTCTGATAGTGCCCCTTTTTTTGGGCGTAGGGCCAGTTGTAGCGTCAGTTGATGATTGGTCGATGTTTCGAGGTGATTTAAGTCATAGTGGTGTGTCATCTACAGTGCCGGCAACAAGTGCTGATGTAGTTTGGAAATTGGAAACTGGAGTTCCTTTGGATTCCTCTGTTGCTATTGTTGATGGCCGAATATATGTTGCAGGTAACGATGGCAAAGTGTATTGCCTAAATGCTGTTGATGGGTCTCAGATTTGGGTACATTCAATGCCTGATCAGTCAGCAATAAGTTCGTCTATTGCAGTTGCAAACGGTCGTATTTACTTTGGAAGCTATGACCATTATGTATATTGTTTAGATGCTTCTTCGGGTGATGCGATATGGTCTTGCCAAACAGGCGATAGTATACACTCCTCTCCAGCAGTAGCCGATGGTTCTGTTTATGTTGGTTCACGGGATGGAGACGTTTACTCCTTAGATGCACTGACTGGTCTTAAGAATTGGCGTTTCTCAACTGGTGGAATAGTTGATTCATCACCAGCAGTAGTTGATGGGAAACTCTACATTGGATCCGCTGACCATAACGTGTACTGTCTAAACGCAATGAATGGTGTAAAAATATGGAGCTATACCACAGGTAACGCAGTTCTCTCTTCTCCTGCAGTTGTCAATGGTTATGTCTACATTGGTTCACAAGATAACTCTGTTTACTGTCTAGATGCTCAAACGGGTGCAATGGTTTGGAGTTGTCAAGTGCAAGGCATAGTTGATTCTTCTCCTGCTGTTGTTGAGGGGTATGTGTACATCGGTTCGGGCATACTTGAAGGAAACACGGACAAAAACATCTATTGTTTAGATGCAACAACCGGACATAAAGTATGGCGTTATGACACTCCTGATGGTGTTTATTCTTCTCCTGTTGTAGTGGGTGGCTACTTATATGTTGGTGATTGGGCTGGTAATTTCTACTGCTTAAATGCAACTAACGGCGTAAAAGTTTGGTTGTATGAAACTGGTAAAATAACGGCTTCTCCAGCAGTGTCAAATGGGTTGGTTTACATAACTTCATGGGACAAGTCCATCTATGCTTTGGGTATACAAATGGGAACCAATGCTTCTCCAGACCTTTCTCTTTGGGTGATAGGTGTAGGGGTAGTTGTTGTCGTAGTTGCAGTTGTGGCAGTGCTTTTTATTTTTGTAATTCGCAAGAAGACCAAGGCTACGAAAAGGTAATTTTATTACCTTATTTTTATTTTATGATTATTTATGGCTGTTATTTGTGGAATATTGTATTTTTATAAGTTTGTATTTTGTTCTTTTTATTTGCAAAAAGTGTGGGCGTGGGATTCGCGCTAACATTCCTATGGCGACATCGTCATCAACAGATTTTTTCGCTTAACCCTTTTTCTTTTTTGAGTCTCTTAATGTTATCGTAGATATTTTGGCGCTATGTAACAATCGTAGTTAATGGCACAAATAGTGTTATTTATACATTTTTTAGGAGCTAAACGGTGTA
>WRCX01000034.1 GCA_009783705.1 Candidatus Bathycorpusculum hydrogenotrophicum
CCAACCTTGAAAGTCATAACCTGCTTTAGTTGGATCAACTATTAGCAGGGGAAGGTCTGTTTCATCATATGCCGACGGATTGTTTTCATCATTAAGACCTCCGTTTAACTCATACTCAATAGTATACTTATCATCCAGTGTCAGATATCTAAATGCAACATCTGAAATACTCTCCACAGGGGTTGTTTGTGTACTCATAAAGTAACCTGATGGATATGTCACCAGAGTCTCATTGTTGAAAATGCGTCCGTTTCCTGACTGGTAGCGGCCCAACCCTCGATTAGCACTTAAATTCGGCTCAAGCTGCAAATTAGAGTTCAAAATAATTGCGCTACCCGTCTTGCCCCAGAAAACGCCGCCCGTAATGGTCTCAAGAACCCCCTTGTCGGTTGTATATGTTACATAGTTATAGATGGCATTTTGTTCACCAATGATTGTGCCACCACAAATCAGATTGATTACTCCACGATTTGTAATACCATAGAGACCACCGCCAATGATTGTGCCACCACAAATCAGATTGATTGTTCCCGCGTTCGCAATACCTCGTTCATCGCGTGAGCTGATTGTGCCGCCACAGATTTCATTGATCTTGCCGCTCTCATAGTTGTAGATGCCATATGAGGTTGTGCCGCTTATTTTCGCATTTCCGCTGATTTTGTCGATGGTGCCTGCATTTAGTATGCCTTGGCCGCCAGTGATGGTTCCTCCGGATATTTCACCTACATAACTGTTCACATCCGGTTGGAGGCCAACACCAGCTCCTTGGATGGTGCCGCCACAAATCAGATCAATCCGAGGGCCGGCAGTGGATCCAAAATAATTTATCAACAGTATGCCAAAGCGTGCTCCGCCAGTGAAGAGCCCACCAGAAATTGTACCGACGCCCGTTTTAGCGTTTTTTTCGGCTTCAATGCGAAGCACTGAATTCCATGAATCTGGATCATCTCCATCTTGAACTGTACCTCGGCGTGTGGCTACAAATTCGCCTCCGCTGATTTCATTGATCCAGGCGCCGCGGATTACGACTAATGCACAGTTGCGAACAGCTTCAAAGTAGCCTCCCGAGATTTCGCCTATTTGGGCTTCATTTTGTACGAAAACGGCGTGGCCATGGAGGGTAACGGTGGTGTCTGTCTGATAAAATGCTCCGCCGGAAATAATGTCAATGTATGTTTCTTCATCGGTTATATGAAGAGCATCTTGTTTACCTGTAAATTCTCCTCCGCTTATTTCGCTTAGTTTTGCGCCTTTTTCCATATTTAGTGCTGTGTTGCCGTTAAGTATGCCGCCGTTTATTGTGCCGGTTGCCTTTGGACCAGATAAATTCACTGTGGCGCCGCTGCTGGTTATTTTTATGCCATCTTGTATGTTAATTTCTCCGTCTGTGACCTCTATAGTGCCTGAAATCGTCAATAGATCAGCGGTTGTGCCATCGCCTAGGGTGAGTTTGCCGCCGTCTTTTACTTGAATTTTGCAGTTTGATATGGTATGTTGTCCATTGATACCGATTATGGCTATGTTTGATGTAATGACAATGGTGTTTGTTACAGTTTTGTCTGTTTTTATTTTAATGATGGCGGCATCTAGGCTGTTTGCTTGATTGACCGCGTCTTCTAATGTGGTATTTTCATCAACGATTATTTGTGTTGGTTGGTTTGCTGCAAAAACTATCGGTTGCAACACACAAATCAACATACTGATTATCAGTATTGCTGTTATTGCCTTTCTGGCTGAATTTAGCCTCATAGGTTTGTTTAGGTTTTGATTAAACATAGTCTATTCCCGGCTTAGGTATTGAAATAATGTGGTTTAATGCTAAGTGTGCGAACAAAGTGTTCAATAATTAGACAGAGAATTCAACAATTAGACAGCAAAAAACAGAACAGATAGTTAATCGGCAAACATTTAGAGATAGGACAAAACAAGTGCAAATTAAGCCAGAATATTCAATTTAGATTTAACACACTTGTTTATTCAAATAAATAGAATATTTGGATAGAAATAGACGTTTATTAAATTTTATATTTAAAAAAGCTCGACTGAACTCACAGTCTAATAGAACCATCAGGAATACTGCAAATGTTTTTTTCATTCCATACCGCCCATATGATTATGTTTCTGTATTGGATGTAGTTTATTGCAATGCAATATGCAAACACGACCGAGTTTTTGGCTTCTGCAAGGCGCCAAATCGGTGATAATCCTTGCAATTTAATGGGTATTATTGCTATTATTGCAGGTTATTAAGAAACTGTCCAAATCAGTTGTCGCCCATTTAGATTTGCTTGATTGTTTTGAGGGTTTTTTCTGCTGTGGAAGCGCAAAAGAGCAGGTCGTCTATGGTTGCTGTGAAGGTGGAGAGTTTGCCTTCGTAGGTGATTTCGGTTAGGACTTTGTTGTTTTCTTTGTGGGTTTGGATTTGTAATCCGTGGGGTGTTTTTAGGTTGTCGGGTGAGATTGCTTTGGCGACGGCTTGGGCTGTTTTTTGGTTTGGGTATTCAAGGGTTATTGTTGCTTGCAAGTTTTTCACCGTTTAGTTGTCGTCCAACGAGTTCGTCGGCGGTTTTTATGAAGGCTTCGATTTTGTCTATGGGGACTTGTGCGCCTGCGGCTATGTTGTGTCCGCCGCCTTTGCCGCCGTGGGTTTCAGAGGCTAGGCGCATTACATCGCTTAGGTTGATGCCTTTTGTGAGCGCGGCTTCGGTGGTTCGGCCGGAGAATTTGGCTACTTTTTCGGCGTCGATGTTGGCGTATGCTAGGAGGGGTTTTTGATTGTTGGTTAGGGTGGAGACTAGTATGCTTGAGACGGTGCCGATGATTTTTTCGTTTATGGCGTTTTCGCCGTAGATGACATAGATGTTTTGGTGTTCTTGGAGGCGTTCGGGTTTTTCTTGGACCCATGTGAGGTATTTGTTGATGTTTTTGCGGTAGTCTTCGAGGAGTTTGTTGGATTCTTCTAGGGCGGTTTTGCGGTCGCCCATGCATATGGCTATGCCTAGGCTTGGGTGGTCCATTCGGCCGGTTGAGTTGAGTAGTACTGAGAATTCGCGTCCGTCTCGAAGTGCGGTGTTGGGTTCTTCTTTGGTTAGGATGTAGATGCATCCGATGAGGTTGTCGACTTCTAGGTGGAGTCCTTTTGAGAGCAGGTAGTCGGCTAGGGCTGAGCAGAGGGTTTTGCGTTCTTGGGGATCTAGGTCGCAGAGGGATCGGAGTTTGTCGTTTTGTTTGATGGGAAACCCTAGGTTTGTGATAAAGTTGAGGGCTTGGGTTTCTTGTCCGCTTAGGCCGGGGATGAAGGGGTTTGTGGTGGTTGCTATCATGCGGTGGATGGGGCGGGTTTCTCTGCCAAAGAAGGTGAGGTCTTTTTCTACTTTGAGTAATCCGGCGTTGATGGCGTCGTTGACGATGATTTCGTTTAGGCCTCTCATGCTGCGTTGTTCATATTTGTCTTGCATGTCGCCCAGTGCGCCTACTATGGCGATGGGGGAGAGGTCTGTGTTGGTTGGGTCTAGGGCTTTGGCGGCGAAGTAGGCTACGCCTGAGCCGCTGATGTCGGTTGCGCCGTCAATGCCGTAGGTGTGGGGGTTGAGCATGGTAATGTTTGGGTTGGTGGTGGGGTTGCCGGTGATTTGGTGGTGGTCTAGTATGACGATTTTGTTGTTGGGGATTTTTTCGTTGAGTAGATCTAGGTAGCCGCTGCCAAAGTCTGACATGATAACTAGTTGGGGTTTATCAGAGGTGATTTCTGTGATGATTTTGTCATCGACCCATTGCATGACTCGGATGCGGAAGCGTGCGTCTAGTCGTTGGAGCATTTTTGCCACGATGCCTGCGGCGGCTACGCCGTCGGCGTCTAGGTGGCTAAAGCAGCTGATGAAGCCGTCTTTTTGGGTGGTTTCTTTGATGATTTTTGCGGCTTCTTGGGCTTGGGTTAAAAAGTTTGAGATATTTTCAGGCTGAGGCTCGGCCATGTAAATCACTTCTCAAAAGTGAGAATTGAGGGATTTAAAGCTGGTGTAGAAGAATAAGAGTGAAAAATGTTGGTTAAAGAAATTAAGTTACGGAAGCGATTTTTGCTTCGTATTTAAATTTCTTGTCGATTACGCCTTCACGTTTGTAGTAGCGGCTGAGTTTGTGGATGCGTGCTTCGATGATTTGCATGTTGCGTTTGTTGTGAAGGTCTTTTTTGTTTTTGTCCATGTGGACGGCGAGACCCTGTGCTTTTTTGACGAGGTTTGCAAGGTCCTCAGGCATGCTTGGTGCGAGGTTTGCGGCTTTTAGGGTATCGCTTATACTTTTGCCAATAATGGGCTTAACCAATGGAATGGCATATTGATCACGCAGAATTGTGCCTATGGAACTTGTATTGTGACCTTCTTTGGCGAGTTTTATGATGAAGGCTTCAACTTCTTCAGGCTGATATTTGCACCAGCTTGGAGGGCGTCTGCTTACTGGCCGAGTTGAATGAGACTTTCCTTTTTCTTGCTTTGGCATCGTTACACCTATTGTGCACCTAAACCACACTGCACACATATTTAAAAGTAACTAATGCAAGCAACACGTCACAATCAATCTCAGAGAACAAACAGCCGCCAAGAACCCGTCAACCGCCAAACAATACCCTTAGCACCGCCGATAAAACAGAGCCAAATAGGAAAATAGCAACATAAACCTGCCTTATTGTTAAATATCATCCAGCCCATAAAAGGCGGATCGATCGCAGAAAAGCAAGTTTAATATGCCCCTTTCTGTTACAGTAATTTATTCAAACCTAAAAACAAATACACCAGGTGTATTAGGTGTGTATTAGGTGTGAAGATATGAGATACTTGAAATATTTAATCATCCTAATTGCTGTTGGCTTAGTATCCTGTCTAGTATTATTTGAATACTACACCATAGCAGCACCAAAAAACTCCCAAATACAAATTCTCTCGCCCGAAGAAAACACAGAATACCAAACAACCAACATTCCACTTAAAATCACAACAAACGATGCAAACGCAAAAATCACCTACAGCATAGAAGGCATAAACAAATACCAAAACACCACCTACACAGAAGAAACAACCCTCAACCTCAGCGCAACCGCAACATACAAACTAACCGTTAACGTACACGACACAGACGGAAACCTCAAAGAAACCAAAACCACCACCTTCACCATCGCATCCCCATAACCAACAACAAACACAACAGTAACACAAACCAAAAAAAAACCAACACCGACAATCAAGTGAGAACCATACAAAAATATAGAAACATCAACAAAGAACCACAATCCACTAAACACGCAATCAAGCCGCTAAAGAGAAGCATCAAAAGAGACACAGCCTGCAACTACCGTGAAAGATAAAGGACAGATAAACAGGTTATATGTAGAGGCCTGCTAAATGAGTAAACCCACAACAGTTCTATTGATAGATTCCTTCCACACCCGCCTCAGCCTCCAGCAGAAGATGCGGTTATGACCAATTTCTTCTCATCTTTAATGATATTTGGAGCAGCCATTTTTATTGCAATCGCCGCCATTGGAATTATCCGAGGACACATACTCAAAGAGAAAATCTACAAAATAGGCGGCCTCGCATGCATACTAATGGCGTTAGCGGGTGTATCGCTATCTTTTGCTCCACTTGCACCATCACCTATAATACCCCTTGTTGTAACTGGAGGATTCTTTGCAACCGCGGCAATTCTTGTTTTTACAAACTATTCTAAATTCTTTGAAGCAAGCCTTCGAGAAGCAGAAAACGCATCCACTAAAATAGATCCAGCTAAACCGCTCAAGTTTAGTGACATATTTATGTGGGAAGGCTGGTTTAAAATTGTAAAACAATGGGGCACACACAAAGCGCTAGTGCTTTATGTACTTTTTAATTTATGTGTTGGATCACTAATTCCATTGACGCTATGGATTTTTAATATAGGCAACGCCTTTTTTGTTGTACTCCTCACCACAGCTATAATTGTAATGATCCCCATTCTATCCATTCCAATATTTTATCAGCAAATAATAAGAAACATGGAAACAGCCAATAACGACTATAGCAACTCAGATTCACAGAAACAAACAGCCTAAGAACCACGCAACCCACCAGCCATCAAACAATCCACTGCTCGATTATCGTGCTCCAGCATTTAAATTCCAAAACTCATCAGACCATAACAGATACAAGTTTGAGGCAGAAAGGTTAGGTTCATTTTTTATGCCACATCCTACTGGGTAAACCTGAGTTAGGCAACTGTAAATTTCTAAACACACTTAGAAGACCTGTAGTTATAGACCTGGAAAAAAATAATGCAAAAAGAGTCAAACCAGCCAAGCTACGGAGCGAGGCCACTTTTATACCATTGAGCAAATTTGTTGAGTGCTTCTGCACGGTGAGAATAAGAATTTTTTTCTTGCAGAGTCATTTCAGCAAAGGTTTTAGAACTGTTATTGGGTTGAAAGATGGGATCAAACCCAAAGGCAATTTTTCCTTGTTCTTGACGTTCTTGTGTGGTAATAATACCCCTGGATTGACCAGCGAAGCTTATCGGATCCAGAAGAGTTTGATTGTCACAGTAGGAGATGATTGATTGAAAGACCGCATTGCGGTTTGTTTTGTTTTCCATGAGTTTGAGAATACCGCTGTTATGAATGGTTTTGTATGTGTAGGCAGCGTAGGGTCCAGGGAAACCTTCAAGGGCATCAATGAATAACCCTGCATCTTCTACAATAATGGGCAGACCGCATTTTTTGTAGGCACTTTGGACGCTTTTTTCTGCAATTTCTTGAAGACTCTCGCTTTGGATTTCATCCCCTTTGAGTTTAAGCATACCAATCCCTATTCCCAAGTTGCCCAAGATGCAACGGGCTTCATTAAATTTGTGAATATTGGCAGTTGCGAAAAAAACCATTTTACCCCTCAGGGGGAAGTCATTGTTTGCGTTCTTCAACATAGCGTCCTCGGCTCTCTATTTGACGGGTTTTCTCATAAACCTTTTCAGAGAGCACAACACCCCTGATGGAGCTATAGCCGCATAGTACACTTGTTAGGCAGTCTTCCCAGAAGCTAAAATGGGTGCTCTGAAGCGCACGCTTAAACAGATGCAAATCAACCCCCTGAGCCTCAAGTTCCATATTTTTTTCGCCTAAACCAAAGTCTATGAAGTAGATTTGACCGTTTGGAGCATGGATCATATTAGAGGTTGTGAGATCGCCATGGATTAGACCATAGTTGTGAAGGCGTGCAATTGATTTACCGATTTGCAGACAGAGAGCATGCTGAGTAGATTTGTCGAGGCTATTGTTGTTGAGCAGGGTTTTGATTTGGGGGCCTTGGATGTACTGCATAATAATAGTTGATTTTGGCACATTTATCATATAGATAAGCGGGGTAGCTACACCGGCAGCTTTGGCATGATGCATCAGTTGGGGTTCATGGATGGTGCGGTAGCGGCGGATTTGTTGGTCTAGGGTTTGGGGACGGTATTTTTTGGGGATCCGAACTTTGATGATGGCTTTTTTGCCGTACCAGTTTGTGAGAAAGAGACTGGCTTCGGCGCCTTTTTTGATCAGATAGGTTTGTGGGGTTTTGTCTACTGTATCCATGGTACATCCACCTTGTCTACGCGCCAGCGCAGTTTGACCATACTCTTAGCAATTGGGGTAATCAGTCCGTATTTGTAGGCTAGTGTTCCAGTCCAGGCTATCATGGCGCCGTTGTCGGTTGCGTATTGTTTGGGGACTACACTAAAGGCGGCATTGTGCTCCTCGGCGATAAGTGAGAGCATGGTTTGGAGGCGTTTGTTTGCGGCTACCCCGCCTGTTAGCAAAACCTCTTTTTTCTCCGTGTGCGCCAAGGCACGTTCAGTAATTTCACTAACCATCGCAAAAGCATGTTCTTGAAGACTGTAACACATGTCCTCCAAACTATAGGGGGGGGTTGGGCAGGTTGAAGGGGTTTTTTGGTTTTGGAGTGTTGTGGTTGCAGCTGTTAGAAGGCCGCTTAGGGAGAGATCCATACCCTTGACCACATAGGGCAGTGGGATTAGGGTTTGTTGTTGGCTGTTTTGTGCTAATTGTTCTATGGCGGCGCCTATGGGCAGGCCTTTTTTTGCTTTTAGGCCAACTTCGCGGCCAAAAACGTCTAGACAGTTACCCAAGGCAATGTCGAGGGTTTCGCCAAAAACTCGGTAACGTCCTGCGGTGTAGGCTGTTACCAGAGTGTTGCCGCCTGAGGCATAGAGTGTGAGGGGGTCTTGGGTACCGGTTGTGAGTTTACCGATTTCGATGTGTGCAACTGAGTGATTAACTCCAACCAAAGGAATTTCAAGATAGGCTGCTAGGGCGCGTGCGACGGTGGCGCCTGTGCGAAGACTTGGTCCTAAGCCGGGGCCTTGGGAGAAGGCAATACAGCTTAATTCGTTTGGTTTGATGTTGGCTTGAGTTAGGGCTTGCTGCAATACACTATCGGCGACCTCGGCGTGATGTCGGGCGGCTTCTCGTGGGTGAATTCCGCCTTCTTGGGGGAGGTAGCTATCGGAGGGGTTGGCTAAAATAGTGCCATCAAAACATGCAATACCCACTCCAAAGTCATCTGCGGAGGATTCAATGCCTAAGCAATATTTACCATCGGGGTGTTCAGGTTTAACCATACGATTTCTCAGCCGCTTGGGGATACATATTTTTATCTCATCCAAAGCTTATAATACTGTATTATTGGAACTGATAACAAAATGCCAAAGCGTAACGACCTTGAACAGAAAGCACTCCACTATGTTGTAAACACCGGTTATCAGGGTGTGCTTCAATCCGATTTATGGCGAGAACTAGGCGCCAGCAGCCGTGAAGGTAGCCGCGTCTCTATCAAACTAGAAGAAAAAGGGCTGATTCGAAGAGAAAAAGAACTCCAAGAAGGCCGATGGACCTATCGCCTCTACCCCAAAAGACTCCCCGCCTCAATTGCAACCATAATTGACTGCCCCTGCCTGCTCTGCCCCGACAACGCACGATGCGACCCCACCACAGCCATCTCACCCAAAAGCTGCCCCCGACTCACCGAGTGGATTATAAACCTTGGAAAAGAAACACCCACCAAACCAAGCCAAGAACCCGACGAACCAATAGATGAATCTAACCCCTCAGAGGATGACGACGACGCCGAAAGCATGGATCCGTGAGCGCAAAAACGAGTTTTACTACAAAAAAGCCAAAGAAGAAAACTACCGTAGCCGCTCCACCTACAAACTAGTCCAAGCAAACAACAAATACAGCTTCATAAAACTACACGACATCGTGGTAGATCTAGGAGCTGCACCCGGCGGATGGATCCAAGCCGCACGCAAAATGACCGGCAAACACGGCTTTGTATTAGGTGTCGATCTCAAACCCATCGAACCCTTCACCCAAGAATACATACGCACCATAGTCGCTGACCTAACCGAACCCAACATCACCGAGCAAATCCTCTCCTTTCTACCCCGAGCCCCCGACGTAGTCATCTCAGACGCCGCACCCAACGTAACAGGCGTATGGGAAGTCGACCACGCATGCCAAATCGACCTCGCAAGCAACGCCCTAAAAATTGCCAAACGCATCCTAAAACCAGGAGGCAACTTTTTTGTCAAAGTCTTCCAAGGTGACCTCCTAAACGACTTCACCACAGACATAAAAGACAACTTTGAATCAGTACGCGTCGTTAAACCACAAGCAAGCCGCGCCAAAAGCTCCGAAGAATACATCCTAGCCCTGGGCCTAAAAACAAAAACCAACAAAACTGAAGAAGACTAAACAACCTTCTCTTCTTTTAAAAAGTCCAAACACTAAACACAACACGCGACGTATTATACCAAACAACAACAACTGTTGCTCTGTTTAAAAGACTAAAGTATCTAAACTACAACAACAAAACACCAAAAAACACACCAAACACACAAAAAACATCACACTAAACAAACCCAACACCAGTAACACCCACACACCGTGTGTGAAGAGTTTGGTAAAGGTTAAATTGTCTGAACCCTCTAATTATCTAGAGAGGGTAGTTGCCCTTAAAATTGTGACAGAGCAGATGTGAAATTATGAAGTATCCGCAGTTCTGGCTTAAGGCTTCGCCAAGACGCAAACGCGGCTATTCCATATTTGCAGTGTTTATACTGTCTTTGATGGTAACTTTAATTGGTGCTCTGGTTCCAGTCAGCCCTGAAACCGCCCAGATCATCAGCAACCAGCTTAATCAAACCGTTACTGAGGGACAAGCGCAGGGTACCTTGAATTTAGATATTTTCGTAAACAACTTTTCACTATGTCTGCTTATGTTTATTCCCATTGCTGGGTTTTTCATAGGTATGTTTATTCTCTTTAGCACCGGACAAGCCTTCAGAGCGGTTTTTGCGGTACAGATGGCAAGCGGTGCGGCAACGGCAACACCTGATGTTTCTATAGCAACAACAACCATAGTTTTGGTTCTCATAGGAGTAGCAGCCGTATTTCTGCTCGAGTTTATAACCTATGCAATCGGTATGACCGAGAGTCTGTGGATGTTTCGCCGTATACTACAAAATAAATGGAAACGTGAACTCAAATGGTTCATTATATTCATTGGAATCGCCGCTTTACTGCTGGTTATAGGCGCCATTGTGGAAACAGCCACAATATCGCTTCAACTCTAACGTGAGCAATTCATTTTTATTTTTTTAGGTTTTTATTATTTCTAGGATTATATCTAGGGCTTTTACGCTATGTGTTAGTCCGCCTATGCTTATGATGTTGATGTCTGCGTTTGCGTATTCGAGGAGGTTTTGTGGGGTTATGCCTCCGCTGACTTCGAGCAGGACTTTTGTGTGGCCTGCTTGACGTAATGTTTGGGCGGTTTCTTTGGCTTGTTTTGGGGAGAAATTATCTAGCATGATAATGTCTGCGCCGCCTTCGGCGGCTTTGAGGGCGTCTTGGGAGGTGGTGACTTCGATTTCGATTTTTTTGCTAAAGGAGGTGGTTGTTTTGGCTTTTTTGAGGGTTTCTTCTACGCTACCGCTAAGGGCTAGGTGGTTGTCTTTTATCAGCACCATATCGTCTAGGTGGAGTCGGTGTGGGTCGCCGCCGCCTATGAGAACGGCTTTTTTGTCAAAGTAGAGTAACCCGGGGGCGGTTTTGCGTGTGGCGGCAATGCGGATGGTTTGGTTGTTGTTGGGGTTGTTTGTTTGTATTTGTTGGGTGAGGGTGTGGGTTTGGGTTGCGATGCCGCTCATGCGTGAGAGGAGGTTTAGCAGGGTGCGTTCGACGACGAGGATGGTTTGGGCGTGTCCTGTGAGTTGGAGAAGGATTTGGTTTTTGTGTATTTGTTGGCCATCATGGGTTTGGGTTTGGGTTTTTAGGTTTAGGGCTTCTGCTAGTATGGTGGCTTCTTCTAGGCCGGCTAGGGTGCCGTTTTCTTTGGCGATAACATGTGCGGTTGCAATTAGGTTGGGGGGGATGAGTGTGGTGGCTGTGGTGTCGCCTTGGCCTATGTCGTCGGTTAGGAAGTTGAGGAGTTTTTGTTCCACGATTTGTCGGGGCATGAACATGGTTTTTATGTGGTTGTTTAGGTTTAAAATGCTTCCGTGTTTGGGGAGTGGGCGGTGGTTATTCAAATATAGTTGTGTATGTACTATGGGTGTATGCGTTTGTTGTTGTGTTGTTCTGAGCTTGGGTTGGGGCATGTTTCGCGTCTTATTGTGTTAGGGAAACGGCTTGAGCAACAGGGGCATGAATTGTTTTTTTTTAGCGGTGGTCGCGCATATGAGTTGCTTGCGGGAGAGTTTGGTAATGTGGGGCGGGTTACGCCGGTTTCTTGGTATGAGAATACCTATGGGATTTTGGCGTCTGCGTCGTTGTTGAATTTGTTTTTGCCTTTGCCGCTTTTTAATGGGGAACGGGGGAAATTGGAGATAAAGAATTCTAATGCTTATGAGACGATTCATCGGTACTATGATTTGCGGGAAAATATTCGCCGCATAGCGCCGGATGGTCTTATTGCTGATGGGGATATAAATGCACTGCGTTTAGCGGGGAATTGGAGGATTCCTGCGGTTTATGTGGAGAATTTGATTCGGCCCAGCTACGGTTTTGCTTCGTTTCTAAGTCCGGGTGAGCGCGTTATTGAGCGCTATTATCGGGTGTGTAAAAAGGTGATCATTCCCGATAATCCTCCGCCCTACACGGTATCGGAGTACAGCATTGGCAATATTGAACAGTTAGGTATAGCTGATAGAACCGAATATGTGGGTTCATTTTTTGACACACAACCCATCAAAGGTGAGCAAAAACATATCTTTGTACCCATCAGCGGACCCATTGGCACCCGCAGTCGCTTACTAAAAACGGTTCAGCCAGTACTTGAGAAAGTAAAGGACAGAGTCATTATCAGCCTAGGCACGCCGGGCAAAAAAACCACCACAAAAAAAGGCAACTGTGAGATCCACAATTGGCTCACCCCCCAAGAACGCGCCGAGGCTATGCGTGATGCTAAATTTGTGATTTTTAGCGGAGGCCATGCCACCTGCTTTGAGACCATCAAATACGGCAAACCCACCATCTGCATCCCCACCCAACCCGAACAGCTAGGCAACGCCGCAAAACTAGAAAATATGAACTGTAGCCTCGTGGCCAAAAATCAAAAACAACTCCAAACAGCCGTCAACAAACTAGAAACCCAGCTGGACCGCTACACCAAAAACGCAGAGGCACTCTCACACTTCTCAGGCCGATACCACGGGTTAGATCGAGCCATAGAAATCATTAAAACAACACTGGGCTAAACAGGCGCTAGATTTAGGCGTTTGACTGCTCCGTTGGGAGTTTGCTCTTCAAAGATTAAGGCTTGGAATTTGTAGAGTTTTGCGTCTTTGGTGAGCCAATTATCAGGAGGTAAACCAGCTTTGATACAGCACTGACAGAGAAATTCCTCCTCGTCCCAACCCCACTCAAGAGGCACTTGAGGTAAAAGTAAACCCTTATGCCAACCATGCTGGACGATTAAGCCGTCTTGGCCGACTTTGATTTTGTTTAGATACTCTTTGGGGTTGGTGGTTTGGATCAGCTCAGAAGGAGTTAGAACGCTGACTTCAAAAACCACCTGATCTAATTCAGCAATTGTTAGGGGTTCAAAGCGCGGGTCTTCAGTGGCCGCATTTAGAGCTGAGTCAATAACAGCCTCTATGAGCGGACTTGTGGGATAAGGATAGCCGATGCATCCCCGCAAATCCTTCTCACCCCCAGCACTCAGGGTGCTAAGGGTAACAAATACGCCGCATTTTTCAAGCAACTTGGGTGAGGATTTGGGGGGTTGGATGCGTTTGCCATCAGTTAAGTAGAGCTTAACAGCCTCTCGAGCTGTATGAACAAGAAATTCGCCTTCTGAATCGGAAAGTTCAAACGACATAGACATCCCCGCCCGGTGGTGATTGACACTAAAAATAATTAAATTAACTTAAAATTAAGAAGAAGAGAAAAGGAGGTTAGAATTTTGTGGATTCTTCGGTGATGCCGTCTTTGGTTATTATGACAAAGTCTAGGCCGTCGCCGCTCATGGCGTCTCGGTTGATGGCTGCTTTGACTGAACGTGTAACCAAGGTTTTGGCTTCTTCTAGGGTGAGGTTGTCTTTGAAACCTTCTTCGAGGACCCCCATGGCTGTTTCGGTACCAGAACCCACTACGGCATATTTGTCGGGGATAAGAGAACCCAACACATCAAGAATATAGATAGAGGGGCCTTCTTCGTCTAAGCCGCCCACGATGGTTTGGGTGATAAGGGGGGCGTAGCGGCGGTTGAAGAGTACGTTTGCTAAGAGTTTAGCTGAGCTGCGTACGCTTATGGGTCGGCCAACATCCATGCTGTAGAGTTTAGCTTGAGCCTCCATTTCACGAGCAAGAATTTGCATATCTCCAATAAGACCTGCACAGGCAACACCGATACAATCGGTGACTTTGAAGACTTTTCTGCCGCTTCGGCTCATGATAAAGCCGCCATAGGTAACTCGTTTCTCAGCTGCTAAGAGAACGCCACCTTGGAAGACGACACCGACGGTGGTGGCGCCCGGCATCCAACCGGCTCCATGCTGGGCTTGATTGCCCTGCGCCTGCTGCTCTGGGGGAGCTTGTACCAGCGGCATAAGTGGGATTTGTGGAATTTGTGGTAACTGAGGGAATTGTGATCCATATCCGTCCATAATTATCGCCTTTTCGAGTTTAATACACAAGACAATCTATTAAGGTTACTTATATCTATTAATCAAGTTGAAAACAAAAACTCAGACAAGAAAAACAATCAAATACAAAAAACCACAACCCCACCAGTAACATATAGAAACAAAACAGTGAAACAAATAACGACAACACGATATTTTTTTATATCAACACAAGCCTAACACAAAAACAAGAAAACTAGACCAAGACAACCACAATATGGGCTACAAACAAATGGTGTTAACGGCGCTAAAGCAACTGAAACGGCTGAGCGCAATTATCGGACGGTACAGTTTACATTATCTCGGGTTAATTCTTCTCATTAGGCTTCGGGGTTGATAGGGAGAACTCTAATCAGGTGGACAAAATAATTTACGCTATTTTCGAACTAATCCTTGCTTGCCCCTTGTTCTGTTATACATAAGTGCACTGGTTAGAGCTACTACAACAGAGCATAAAGCTATCAACAAGCCAAGCTCAGTCAAGTTAAATCCGCCTATTGTTACTTCCGATTGAGAGCTAGATTGACTTGGCCCAGAAGGCTGACTTGGACTGGACGGAGTATTATCCGGATTTTCACCATCACTCACCCCAAAGGTTATAGTTTTTGTTTTACTCCAACCACTAGACTCACCCGTAAAAACCAGCCGCTCACCTGTTCTAGGTGAGAATAAATCTGGCGGAACCTCAACACGAGTGTAGTAGCCAATAAATGCTTGAACCTGAAAATCTATCTTTCCCCCATCAGGAACATTACCTAACCAAATTCTATCACTATCTTCTCTGTAGGTACCTCCAAAATACGTTATCTCTGTATAGGGTGCATTTGGATACAACAAAGAACTGCCATCCATTATTTGATTTGAAGCCCCTAAATAATAGCCTTTGTCTCTAGAACTGTACTCGTGCCAGTAATCGTCAAAATGTCCTTTCCAACGAATATCATACTGCAACAAAATGTGATTGCCTTGTGAATCTACATAACGATTGAAAGACTGGTTTTTTATTTTCACATCGATTGTTTTATTTTCTACACGGTAGCCTTCTTTGGATAGTACCGTCTCACCAGTGAAGGGATCAGTTGAATAAATTGGAGCCACATCATAGGAATTATCTACAAAGCGCAGAGTAAAATCGAGGATATCGGGCTTTTTTAGAGCTGTCTCAGCCTGTACCTCACCCATACATACAATACCGGCTATAATCAATCCGATAGATAGCATGACAAACAGAAATATGCCCAATATTTTTTTCATGCCATACTCCCTGAGGATTTGTTCCTGACTGGATATGTATTTTACTGCAATACAATAGACAAACACTACTGACAACAACGCAACCAAAATCAGGACACCAACACCGGTGTAAATGCTACCAACACTACAATGGTGGTTACCACTTTGAGTTTTGGTTACCATTTTTAGCAGAGTGTTTTGGGTAAGCTTTAACATTGATCAGGGGTATGTTCACTTGTGGTTTGTGTGATTAAGGTTTACGTTAAAAGTGCTGATGGTGTCTGTTTTGCAGTTGCTTTTAGTGGTGAAGAAATTTTAGGGGTGACTCTTAGCTCTGATCAGAAAACCGCAGTAGATACCATACGGGGTAGTTTGGCAGCAAAAGAACCCTTTGAGGTGTTCACGCAGCCAACCCAGCAGATTGGTGCCTTGTTTGCTGCATTAAAAGAGTTCTATGATGGAAAAACCCCTGAATACAGTTTTATTTTAGCGGATACTGATTTGCCAATTTATAGTCAAAGTGTGTTGAGGGCGGTCTCAGCCATACCTGTGGGGTATGTTGCTTCGTATGGGGCGGTTGCTAAAGCTGTGGGTGGAGGTGCTAGAGCGGTGGGAAATGTTATGGCATCCAATTTGTTTCCGCTTATCATACCGTGTCATCGGGTGGTAAAGTCAGATTTTGGATTGGGCGGTTATGGTGCAGGCGGTTGTGGGATAAAACTTGAGTTACTAAGACGTGAACAACGCGGTTACAGTGAACACAGAGAAATCAACATCGATAAAGGGGTGCTCAAAGTTTTTCCAACTGAAACAGTCGTAAAAAAGTACTGCTAATCTTTCTAAATCAGCAGTTCTATGCAGACCATCATCAGGGCAAGTTTGGCTATGTAGGTGGTTGGCAAATAGTATGCGGCTATAAGCAGTTATAGTTGTTTGGTTTGGTTGGTAAGGGTTTGTACCAAAACAGATATAGCCCCACAAAAGTGGTGATTATGTAGTGATAGGGTGTTCATTATTTGAGTTAATGGTGCTCTGTTTGCTTGATGGACTAACGGTTGGGTCTTAAAATGTGGGAGTATGAGCAGAAGATAAGTATGCAGTCTCTTGTTGAGGAGGATGGTTTGTAGTTTGGGGTTTGGAGAATTTTTGTGCTTTAAATTTAAGGATCAAGAGAATAGTCCCCGCAAGATTATCGGTGCATACTTGTGTGATGTAATGCCGTTTCTAGTAAGGGTTAGGTATGGATTTTAAAAGTTACAAAACCCGATTGTGGATATATCTATCAGCGGGGTCAATTGGGTTATTTTTGGCTGTGCCGGCCTTTTTTGATCTTGTATCCAATATGGGCTGGGATAAAACAATTCAGGGGTACAGCGTATCGGTGGGTTATTTGTGTTTAACTGGGTTTATGCTGGTCTTTGTTCCGGCGGTTGTGATAGGTGAGATATTAAGAATAACATTCACAGATAATATGGAAATAAATCTATATAAAATAGAAAATAGATTGACAATATATACATTAATTGGATCAATTATTTTATTTTGGCAAATTTTAGGGTCGTATACGTTCCATCTCAATTATGCAAGCTGGTTTAGTAGCATATTTAGAACTGGACAACCCTTAGTGCTGTTTATGCTTGCCTTTGTTCCCGCATTTTGGATAGGTGAAACAATACAACTCACAGTAAAAAGCTACACACAAAGAAAACACCATACAAGCAAGCAACCCATAGGATTAAGGGGTTTAACCCTTATGGCCACAGTTTGGCCTATTTCAGGGCTGTTAATCATTCATTCAACGTTACAGAGAACTCATTCATGGTTTTATGTCGTGGATATAACAAATGTTTTGGGCACACACGCAGTTTTGACGTATGGCATAACCATATTGGGTGTGGGTTGTCTACAAGTGTTAACTAGCTACGGGTTAGTTAGAGGTAAAGCATTTGCGTACAAATTTGGTTTAGGAATTCCCCTGATGGTGTTAATAATCAACAGTATCTATGGCGGGTTGTCTTTATTTGTACATTTAACAGGGGGTTATCATGATCATGTTTTTTATGAACTGTTCTTTGGATGGCTTTTTGGTGTCGGGATTGTTTGGGTCATTGTCAATTGGCATTATCTTAGAAAACCTTCGGTGAGGGCGTTTTTGGGGCAGTGATTGTCGAGGCACATTATTTTATTTATAGATATATCAAGTCTCGTGAAACACTCGGAAAGCGAAATAATTCTTTTAAATTATTAAATCCAACATAGTTTCATGGGACATACAATAATATTATACCATAGGAGTGTGATAGGGAAAAATAATGAGCGGAAAAAGAATTAAAAGAATTCTGCTTCATGTGCCGTCAAATTTCCTAGAGGAATTTGATCGAGAAATCGCGGGACTGTATGCAAGCAGAAATGAAGCAATAAGAGCAGGCATGACCCTTGTGCTAAAAGCCGAAAAAAGAAGACAAAACCAGAAAATAATAAACCCCGAAAACGCCTAACAGCACCTGGCACACCAGTCATTTTTTGATTCCGCAACAAGAAGTAGCGGTTTGACCAGCAACAACAACAGCAACGGCAAACACCGCAACAAACAACAGGTGTGCACATCACAAGGTTCTGCTTATCTCTCCATCACTTCCAGTTTTTATGGGCCATACAAGAATGACGCTTGAGAGTTTGTTTTTTGATGAGACAAACTTTGAGGACATATTATTGGCAGGCATTTGGTTTGTATCGCTTAGTGTTGGTGTTTTGCAGAAGACGCCAGGTTTTAATTGCTGGGTTGGGGGTTTGTCGCATGATAGTTTGAGACAATATTTGTTTTTTTTCTTTTTGATCATATAATGGTATATTCAATACATTATTGCCAGTAGTATGTGTGTTTATATCTTTATTATTATATGAAATATCACATATCATATGAGAGTGTGAGAGAGTTGAAGAATAAACAAAAAACCATGGACTTATCAAAAATATGGCTCCTTGTCCCCAAAACCTTTCTACAACAATTCGACACCGCAACCAAAAACACCCACACCTCCCGCAGCGAAGCAATTCGATACGCAATGCAACTCACATACAAAGAAATAAAACAACGAAAAACACACATCCCCAAAACCCAACCACCCACCATCCCCCAGCCAAACATAACCCCAACCACCCCAAACTAAAACCGGAGAACAACAACCACATGAAACCCCAAACCCAAACAAAAACCCTGCCCAAAAACCACAGCAACCCAACCCCGCCAAACCAAATAACCCCCAACCATACAACCAACAAAAACATCATCAGTATCGGCTCAAAGGAGGTCTGCAGTGAGCGAATTTGAAAAATGCATCGAATGCGGCAGCAAAAACATCAGAGACGATAATACAAATGGAGAAAGAGTATGCATAACCTGCGGATTAGTATTGGGCAACACCGAATTCGCCCCGCCGACAGAACGCATACCCAAAACAGAACCCACCAACCCCATAGTATACACCAGTACCGCAGTAGGCACCGAAACAGAAGCCGCACACCACCTTGAACTCAGCACCGCCCATGACATCAACCGAATAATCCAAAAACTAGAACTCCCCCACAACCTAGAACCACTGGCAATTAACTATGTACGAAAAATCCGCCGCCAAATAAAAAAACAACAACAGCAACCAAACACCCGCAAAATCCGTTTAACACGAACTGAGCTGACCACCTGGGCGATATGGACAGCCATAAAACGCACCAACTACCCCCTAAGTGCAGACCAATACATCAAAAAACTCCAGCCTTTTCTCAAAATCAAAAATCTAATGAAAATTGAACAACGCATCGGCCAATTTATAAAAAACGAAAACCGAATTCCCAACACCATTCTTGTCACAGGCCACATCAACCAAATAGCAGCCAAACTCGAAAATAACCACATCATCAACAGCGCCTACGCAAACAAAATCAGCGGCTACGCAATCCAAATTGTTCAAACCAACCCCGGCATTATAACAAACCGAAAAACAAGCCTAGTCGCCGCCTCAGCACTCCTAGCCGCCGACAACCTGCTGGCAAACCAACTACACAAAAAAATCCTTGCCCAAATAGCAAACACCGGAACAGGCCGCCTATCAAAACTATCAGAAACCTACACACACTACACAACCACCCTGCCCAAAGAATGGGCCGCCATCAAATTTAGCACCTGCCTCTTTGAGAGAAATGCCTATGCTACAACTTAGACTAACCCAAATCAGGGCAAACCCCTGGAACTGTAACGTTTTAGGTGATCAAGAGAAACAGAAACTCAAACAAAGAATGAGCGAAGACGGCCCAGAAAAGACCCCGCCAGTGGTAGTACGAAAAATAAAGGATAGCTATGAGCTGGTTGATGGAGAACAACGCTGGACGATTGCAAAAGAACTCAACTGGGAAACCATAAACGCCATCGAACGCGAAGCCGATGACATACAAACAAGGACCCTCTGTGTCAGCTATAATCGATGGAGAGGACACCTAAACTGGTTTAAACTCTACGACATAGTAAAAAAAGATCAAGACACAGGGATAAACCTAAAAGAAGCATATCAAAATGCACTTTCAAACAAAGAGATAGAGTGGTTGCTCTCACTTGAAAATTTGATTTTTGAAGCCCGCCTAACACTTGAAGAGGCCCTAAAAAAATACCCTGAAATTACATTAGAACAACTGTATTTGCTTTCCCTGTTCCCTGCCTCGCAACAAGAAAGTTTAGTGGAAAAATTCAAAACACCCGTAGCATCTCAGGCACTGTTGCAGATTTTAAACCCTATACTGGCAAAAAATCAAACAACACACCATAATCAAAACCTAAAGTACTACCCAGAAAAAGCTACCAACCCCCTGCTGTCAGATCTAACTGCCCATAGACTGGATGCACACACAGAACAAGATCACAACATACAAACAAACATACCAACAAATTTGGACCCAAACAATAGATGGGAACTAACCCTAAACAATCCCCTATCGAGAACAGATGCAAATACAGGACAAACATCAGATGGAGGAGAAGCCCAATGGCAACATGCCCGGCTAATAGAGCTTAGTTATAACTGTGAATGCGGGCATCATTACCGCGTTAATTTCAAAAACTTCACAGTTGTTATACAGAAACAAAATTTGTTGTTTGAACATATAGACCTCAAACCACGTGTGTTTCAGGTGCATTGTAAAAAATGTGCGTCAGATCAGGAATTTATTATAGACTACGATGAGCAGGATACTAAACAGATTTTCTGTAGACGATGCAAACCCCCAAGAGAAGGCATCTTGGATGCGAACACAAGAGAAGTCACATGGTTCAGCTAACAGGCTGGGCAGACGAGAAAAAAGTCTGCTTTTATTGATGCTACGAAGTGATGAACCCCAAGGGAAACCCAATCCCATTTGGCTTGATGTCTACAAAGAATTTGAAATAAACTATAACTGTGGACTCTCAAAGAAATATCAGCGTGCATTTCAAGAAGAAAAAAAGTTCAGAGAAGCAATCGGTCGCCTAACAAAAAGAGGTTTCATCAAACCCATGTTGATCGCCCAACAAGACACCGCCATATCAGATCCAAGAGGTTATGGATACAATTTTTACAGTCTAACCTCGCCTGGACGATCTAGGGCAGAAAAACTACAACAATATCAAAAAACAAGCTCAAAAAAAGACAACCAAGAATTAGAAGAAACATTAACTCAACTTCGAGCCATGGGTACTAACCAAGTTACAACTAGACAAATTCGCGAAGAGCTATGGCAACAAACAAGGCAGAGATTTGCTAACAGAGCAGAATTTGAGAAGCACTGGAACAACACAAAACTGGGTCGGATGCTAAAAAAACATAACTTTGAGCGGACACGAGTTGGAAAATATGATGGCCGAAGAAAATACATTTTGAGATGATGACATAGTTTTGGCAAAACACATGTGTTAGTTCTGTGTTTTGACCTAACTATGTCATTGGCGGCTACGCAGAGTATTTTTGGTGGCTGCTTGAAGATGGCCGATGGCAGATATACCAAAGCTTGCGGTGATACAGGCCACGATATTGTGTGATGTGTTGGAGAACAGATAGAACTGGAGGATCTGCAGAGGTATCAGAGCAAAAAACATCAACAGCGGGATCTCGATAGCTATTGGAAAGATAAGCGCCGCTTTTTTAAAACCAAATTTTTCTGTGAGACCGCTAAAGAGTTTATTGCGTTCGTTTATTTGGAATTTGTTGGGGTCCTCTAGATAAAACTGGCAGGTTGAGGATAGGTCAAAGAACAAGCAAGCAAGCCAGATGGGGATAAATAGGGCTTGGGTTTGGGGGAGAAAAACTGAGAGGAACAAAAAGGCGGGGATGACTACTATTTGGATCAGTAGTCCTTGGAGCAACATCTTTTTGACCCGTTAGGGTTGATTGGTTGAGTTGTTATTGGTTTGTTGGAGTTGATGTGACTGAGCTGTATTCCACCATAGATTATACCCGCAATGACGACTACGACGCCAATATACATCAATAACTGCAAGAGATTGTCAACTGCACTGAGCAACTCAGTTGGCAGACCTTGCTGCTGGGTTGCATTCCAGCCAGTGACCCAAAAGGCTATGGGTTTAGCAACCGCCATAAGCACACCCGCAATGATACAACCCACTAAAACTTTTTGAGCTCTGGCCTGCTCCTCAGGACCCTCAGATCGAACAAGAGGCAAAAACAGGTGAACCAACAAAGTAGCAGGAACCAACAAAAGGATCACAAAGAATACGTCAAGATCCAAAAAACCAAAAAGCGGTAGAGAAGACGACGGTAATATCAACGGTTTAACGCTCCAGAAGCTTTTTAGGATTTACAATTGTACAGATTCGTCTAAACCACGCTTTTGCTTTACAACTATACTTAACAAAAAAATTTGAAAATCGCACGATAAATTTACGTTCAGATACTTTTTTACATGTATTAGTATGCATATTCAACCCACAAATAAATTTTTAAGAATTTTTAAATGCACTTCAACCATTTGCTGAACAGGCAGTTAAAAAATTAGAAGACTAGATCAACAGGTAAAGTTATCACAGAATCGATTTACGGGGTCTGGCAACTAATAAATCAGTATAATAAAAACACATAACACAATATCACCCTAACATAGCAAAACTTCAATCAATTGTTTATCCGCAAAACGAAAGCAGAAAACAACACAACTGACGATAAAGCACTAAATAATGTTAAACAGAACATAACAAACAATTAAAATAGTTTCCATAAGACAGGATTTGCGTACAAAAAACTTTTAAGTCATACTATATGAAGTCTAACTATGACAAAGTTGTCCCACGTCAGAGTTAAACACAAAGGCCAAGTTACCATCCCCCAGCAACTCAGAAAGGAACTTGGAATTGAAGAAGGCACCATTTTGGAAATCACCGCAGAAAACATGCAGATTACACTCAAACCGTTACCACCTCTAGAACCACGCGAACCTGTAAGTGAAGACGAACAAAAAAAACTCCTCGATGAACTTGATGCATTAAGGCTAAGATGCCGTTGACAAGCATAACCGACACACGAAGGTTAATCCATTTAGAATTCCCAACAATCCAAGAAAGCACAAAAACAAGGCTGTTTTTTGAACACGAACTCCGAAAGCATCTTTTTGCACCAACAATCGTTCTGACAGAGTTCATAGAAGGGGCAGGCACAAAAATAGACAAAGAAGCCGCAAAAAACCGGTTAAGAGCTTTAAAAGAAAAAGGATTAGAAATTGTAGAATTAGGCGAAAAACAGGCACTCATTGCCGGAGAACTGCTACTAACTCACCATAACGTTCCCATTACAGATGCCTTAGTTGCGTCATATGTAAAAAGCGGCGACGCTGAATACGTCCTAACAGATGACCCACACTATAAAATGCTTAACGTAAAAACCAAATGGATAACCTAAAGCGTACATCCTCACAACAGATGCTCTTTACGCCCTTCTAAACATAGAGAAAACTGTTGATACCCCGCCGACTGTGATCATCAAACTGAACCAGAGAGAGTTATAACTCAGATACCCACTATGCAGGCCCATAACATAACCCGTAACCTACAAAATAGAGATTCCCCCCCCAAGCAATTTTTGGGAAAGGGCGAGCGAAAGCATAATTTTTCTTAATTGACGGCAACTTTTTTGGGTTTAAATGCCAATGCGAGACAGACAATTTGCACTATAAAGATAACAGCTTCTAGAGCGGTCCAATTATTTATCATTATCATTGGCTGACTCAGGTCCGAGGTAAACAGAAATACCGCAAGCCCCACTACACCCAAAACAAATACCGCAACTAACCACATAGTTTGGTGCGGTTGCTGTTGTTGTGTATCAGTTTTTCGCAACAGTACCCAAAAAATGCCCAAACCAGCCAGTATAGCACCGCTGGCACTTAGCAACAAATTTACAAAAGCCCAATTCCCATCGCTACTAATAGGTGGCGTTGGAGAAGGCGTCACAGTCACCGGAGCCGTTGGAGAAGGCGTCACAGTCACCGGGGGTGTAGCGGTTGGAGACGGCTTCACCGTTGGTGTGGGTGTCACTGAGCCTATTAATCGGTATTGTGCTGTAACAGTCATGCTAAAGACTACATTAGAAAAGCTGTGACTCCAGCCGGTAAAAGTATAGCCCGCTCGGTATGGATTAGAAGGTGCAGATGCTGTGTCTCCATAGGGGACAAGTTCAGATTTTAAAATTTGTCCATTCCAATCCACAAACCACACTCTAAGCATCTCGCGGTCCCATTGGGCCACATAAACCGCATTACCGGTAACAGTTGTATTTGGTACTGGGGACCATCCGGCAAATATCCAACCAGTTACATTGGTCACTTCAGGTGCTTCGGGAGTAAGATCACCATAGGAGAGATTATCAGTGATTTGTTCATAAAAGGTACCCTGTGTACCCGGCTGATAACTCACACTATATCGAACATTTTGTTCCCATACCGCATACAACACTACATTATCAGCTATGGTAAAGGTTGAATCAACAAGGCACTCGAGAGTGTTGGCATCAGAACTTGTGGCCCAGCCAAGGAAAGTATAGCCAGTGCGACTCAAACTATTTGGACCTAACACAGTCACCTGACCTCCACTGCTATAAGGACTGTTACTGTCTATGGGTTCAGTTCCGCTTGTGTGACCATTACCATTGTAGGTAACAGTGAATTGTTCCACAGGAACCTCTTTGAGCCAATTAGCAATCAAAACAATATCACCAACCGTACCTGCTGGAACACTAAAATCCCGTATGATATCAACAGTTTGGCCAGTACTATATTGCACCGTCCAACCCAAGAAGACATAACCCGCTCTTGTCGGGTCAACAATAGCAAGCGGTAAACTCTGCAGAGTATACAAAGAGGGGTTACCAGCCACATCGACCCCACCATTCAACACATAAGAAATAGAATAATTATGCACCACAGAATCCCAAGTAGCCGTCAAAGTAACATCACCATAAGAACCAACAGGAATCTCATAACCAA
>WRCX01000035.1 GCA_009783705.1 Candidatus Bathycorpusculum hydrogenotrophicum
CCAACCAACCAACCAACCAACCAACCAACCAACCAACCAACCAACCAACCAACCAACCAACCAACCAACCAACCAACCAACCAACCAACCAACCAACCAACCAACCAACCAACCAACCAACGACATCAATACAAAAAGGACCATAAGCTACAAAGACGACATGTATTCAGCCAGTTATTAATTGACTAAGCACTATACCGGTCTTTTGAGTTTTTATTGTTTTAAGGGTTTAGTTTAGTTATTTGCTCTATTGGGTATGCGAAAATCTCGTTTTTTACCAAGGCCATAGCCCACAATACAACCAATAATAGCGGTACTGCCCAGATAAGTCAAAAGGTGAACTGAATCGGGAGCAATAGCTTGAAGTAAACTTGGGCCGCCAGCAAGACTAAAGAGCACAGTCATGAGCACTGCACCAAAATAGCCGATTGCAAAACCCGCCAGGCCTCCAAGTACAAGGTAGACGCCGGGAAATTTCTTTACATCTGATCCTGATAGTAAGGGGTTAGCCAAGTACAAACAATAAGCTAGGGCTAAAATAAGACAAATAAACACTACCGTACGCAGAATAAAGTCTGTAAAATCAATATCTTGTAAATACCACAAAAAATTATAAACAAAAAGACCAGCGGTAATGGTACACAATATAAGCCAAAATTGTTTTCGCTCTTTTCGTCTACGAGTTTCCTGAATAGGATGCTCTTCTAAGAACTTTAAGGCCAATCGTCCCTTCTCAGTGAGTACATATTGGTCTTCATTATTTTTGCTTAAAAGGTCATCCAGAACCTTTAGATGATAGTTAAGCAGTTTTTCACTTATCATGTCAAATTTTTCAATTAAATCAGAGTAACTCAAACTGCCGTGCTCATGTATCGATACTAAAATCGTTTGCCTAAGATCATCTTCCAAGATTTTATAGAACAAAGCAGACTCAGAGGCCATAAAATAACATGCGTACAGTATAATTTTAGACTTTTGCAGAGGTGTATAACTAAATAGGGCTAGCCGAGTTTTATGTGAGAGCGACCAGTCATGGATTTAGTCGCGCAAATCAGAGTTTCAATAGGTACCGCCATTATTCTGGGGCTAATAGAGGGCAAGCTAAACGCGACATCATCCACTGCTTATCTGATGACTTATCGCGAGGGCAAGTGTTTGTCAAACTGTAGTTTTTGTGCCCAAGCTCAAGAAAGCAAAAGCAACACCCAGCTTCTCTCACGTATCACCTGGCCCGCCTACTCAACAACAAACGTCATAGAAGCCCTTAGCTTATGTGCCGAGCGGAAAAAAATCAATCGGGTCTGCATTCAAGCCCTAAACTATCCAGAGGTTTTCAGCCACCTAAAAACGTTGACCAAAGAAATCAAGAGACGCACCGCCCTTGAGGTTTCGCTTTGCTGTCAACCTCAAAGCAGAGAAACCATAGAGCAACTAAAAGAGGCAGGCGCCGACCGCTTAGGTATTGCCTTAGACGGCGCAACACCAAGGGTGTTTAGCCAGGTAAAGGGCGGGGGTTATTGTTGGGAAAACCAGTTTTTACTCTTTGAGAAGGCCCTGTTAGTTTTTGGCAGGGGAAAGATCAGTACTCATCTGATTGCAGGGTTGGGTGAAACTGAGCGGGAAACCGCAGAGACCATGCAACGTTGTGTGGATTTGGGAGTTTTACCGGCGTTGTTTGCGTTTACGCCCGTGCGGGGCACCGCTTTGGAGAAAACCGCGTCACCAAAGATATCAACATATCGAAGAGTGCAACTTGCCCGATACTTAATTGTTCAAGGAGAAACCAAAACCGCCAACTTTACCTATAATACAGATGGAAAAATCATAGGTTTTGGATTAGAAAACTCGCGCTTAGAATCAATAATAAGCTCGGGTGTACCGTTCCAAACCTCGGGTTGTCTTGGGTGTAATCGGCCCTACTACAATGAAAGACCCAGCGGACCCATCTACAACTATCCAAAAGCCCCAAATAAAGAAGAGATAGCAAAAATAAAAGAGGAATATTTAGCTGATTAGTTGATCTGCGTTTTGTTGTTTTTTAGTATTTTTGGGCAGTTTAGGATGCTGGTGAGTCACTTGCTCAACAAGCCGCCAAAATTCATCCATCGTGTAGCCTTTGAGCAGATCCTTCATGAGCTTTTTGACTTGGTAGTAGGTCATCTGAGACTCGCCTTTGTCAAGGTTTTCCTGGGGACCCTTGATACGACGGAACAACTCATCCATCTGCCGCGGAGAAGCGCGTATACCGGCTTTTTCGAGCAGTTTTTGGATAAGTGTTTGACCCGTGTTTCGACCGATGAAAATCAGGGTTTCGCGCCCAACAATTTCTGGCGGAAAAGGCTCAAATACCAAGGGTTGGGCCATCATCTCTTCAGCTTCGTGAGTGAAAATGTTTTCGCCGATGATGGGTTTATGGAACTGAATAGGCATTGCAAAGGCTTTCTCTGTGGATTGGGCAATACGATAGATTTTACCCAGATCAATACCTGTGTCGATGTTGTAGAGTAACTCTGTAGCCGTAACAACTTCCTCAAAAGGTGCAATACCAGCACGTTCGCCAAAGCCAGCAATACAGGTGTGGAGATAACTCACACCCTCTTCCATGGCGGCTAGGGTGTTAGCAGAGGCAAGGCCGAAGTCGTTGTGGCAGTGGATGGAGAGCGGAGCTTTCTTTTTAACGGCTTCAGGCAATCCGTCGCGTATATGAGAGATAAGATAGCGCATAGAGAGGGGCCGTATGAAGCCGACACTATCAGCTATGCCAAGACGGGTCGCGCCTGCTTCAACTGCGGCTTGGAAAACTTGGAGGATCTCTTCAAGGGGAGTTCGGGTGCCATCCATGAGGTTAAAGTTTATAGTTGTGCCGTGTTTTTTGGCGTATTCGATACTTTCAACTATGCGCTGGAGACCCTGTTCTTTAGTTAATCTGAGTTTATACTCGAGGTTTAAACCGTTAATGGGAGATTCAAGAGTTATTTCTTTTATGCCGCACTCTATGCAGGCATTTATGCTATTTTTGGTGGGTTCCGCTGAGGCTGTGAGTTTCGCGTTGCTAAAGCTTTCATTAACTATGCGTTTAACAGCACGTTTTTCTTCCTCTGATATGGCAGGGAATCCTACGTTGATTACAGATACGCCTGCTTCATCCATCAATTTAGCGAGCCTAACCTGCTCGACATAGGTTAAGTAAACAGTAGGAGCTTTGAGACCTTCCCGGAAGGTTTCATCCCAGATGAATACTCTATCAGGTAATTTAGGAGGCAGATTCTTACGTAGGCGGTTGTAGTTTGCTATTAGCCCTTGAGCTTCAAGCTTTTTAAATATGGTCTTCCGCATACAGGCACAATCCAATAATACAGCCAGTTTAACATGTTTAATTTGCTATTTCCTATATAAAACTGTTTAAGCTGACAGGCTACAGATGTGAACTATGTTAAGCCCTGACATAAGTCTGAATCAGACAGTATTGATTTTAAACGTCGATAAACCACAAATTCCATAAAACAAACCAACACACCATTACATCACAAGATAAATAGCTGCAAACTCAACGAAACCAACTGCCACATTAACACCCCACTCAGCTCACAACCAACCAAAAAAACCAAACACACACCCCCCAGACCCCAAACACACCCACCATTCCAGAGTTAAGTAACCACCTCAGAAACATAACTTGTGTGTTTGCCCTTATTTTTAAAAAATAACACTAAAGACACAATCACAACAATAGCCGCAACCACGCCAACCAGTGCACCTACAAGAACCAAATTATCTACAGGAGAATCAGAATCAAAATCAGAGCCTGCCGTACCAGTCCCGTGATAGCCAAGGGGCACATACTGCTCATTTACAGCCAAAGGTGCGTTACCCGTGGTAGCAAATCCACCAATTACATAAAAAATATCATCAACCACACCAACACCTGAATACGAACGCTTTGTAGGCATAGCTTTAGCATCTGACCAATCATCGCCTACAGGATCATAAACCATAGTGCCAGCATTTATCCCGCCACCCAAGAAAACATAGACATTCTTGGGCGCATAAATCCCCGTTGTTGCCCCAGTAACGAAATTATACCAGAGATCCGGGTATGCGGTTTTTCCTTCACTCCATGTATCGGTTTTAGGGGTATAGATTAGAATTTTCTGATCATAGGAGAGCTTAATCTCGGTTGTGGAGTAAAATCTTGCCGTAACAATTATTTTGTCATCCACCAAGGCTGAAACAAGACCATTACCTGAACCAGGTATATCGGTTTTTTTAGTCCATAAATCAGCAGATGGATCATACATAAACAAAGTACTATCAGCTTCTATTAGAACAAAAATTTTCCCATCAACAACCTGCGCTTGAAGGCCCCCCTTACTAACAGGCAAAGATGCTTTAGCACTCCAACTATCAGAAGCTATATCATAGACCTCATTTACCACACTAAGCCCAGGTATTATTCCGCCGCCTTCATTGTAGGTATATCCACCGATGCAGTAAATTTTGCCGTCACAAGCCGCTATAGCAAAACCCTGACGGGGAGTAGGCATAGAAGTTAAAGTAACCCATGTATTAGATTTTGGATCATAGCGCTCATTAGCAGTCAGATAATTGTTCTCAGTATTAGCACCAAACGCAAGACCGCCGCCAATAGCATAAATTTTACCATCCACAACAACAACGCCTAAATGGCCTCGGGCTTGATTCATAGGAGCCAGCGTCGTCCAAGAATCCTCAACAGCCTCCGATGCCAAAACAGGACTACTACTAAATATTGCAATAAATAAACCGCTACTTAGGATAAAAAGCATAAACAAAGTCGACAGGAAAACCTTTCGCATATTTATCACAAACTCAATAGCTGTTTCTAACGTATAACTCTAATGATAGAACACCACTGTTTCACCAATAGAACAGAGACAAACTAAGTCACTTACCACTCGCTAAACAGAGACAGCAGATACACATACAATTTAACACCACAAATCAATCATCCAAACCTATGAACTCGATATAGTTTAGCGTCTCCATTAACAAGTCAGATAAGTTTGTTTCTTGTTCACCCTTGAGAGTTTTACACAAAGAGACGTACAGAGCTCATGAAATGCTATAGAAGACTGCGACAGGTTAGTTGACGAGAAAACTCGTCAACAATTAGGGCTTTGTATATTCCATCAATATCTGCTCCGTATATGATGTGCGCTCAATGTCTGATGAATCCATGGTTACTAGTTGTGTTAGGTCAGCTTTGATTAAGCGGCAGGTTCCTAGTTCTATGTAGGAGGTGCCATTTATCTGCGTACTCATCGTGGAGAGAATGGTTATGAGGGGATCATCGTTAGAGTTGCCGTATGCGTGGATGTTAAGAGCAGTACTGGTTATTTCGATGCGCATTGTTTGGAAGGTGCCTGCTGGAACGGTTATTTCTTGGATTTCTGCAAATTTTAGCGTAACTTTACCTGTCATCCCCACGTTTGCAGTACTTATGTTTACAGGCACGATCCAGACATCACCAACTTTAACAGAAGATTGGGCCAAGTATGCTAAAATTGTGGGATTACTGTCAGTGTTGTTGAAGATAAGGGGAGCACCGGGCACCATGAAGTTGTTGTAATAAGTTGCTTTACTAACGTCTATTGGAAAAAACGAGCCAGGAAATCCTATATTGGGGTTTGTAGTTATTGCTTGGTTTATTGTATAGTTTTCGCTATTTTCGCTTAGAACATCCATAATTGTTGTTAAACTTGTAGTAATAGGATAGAAAGATTCATCGATCGTTTGGCCTGTTGTTATGGTAGTTTCATAAACCATACGCTCGCCTACAGCATAGTTTAGGCGCAATTCCAAAGATGAGCCACCACTTTGGGGAATCAAAAGAGCCGCACATATCACAATGAGTACCACAAACACTGCAAAAATAGCGTAATATAAGGATCGATGACGTTTCTTGTTGGGACTTTGAATTTCAGGAGATAATGATGTCAAACTGGAAGTGTCTTCTTGTTGCTGTTTAAACATCAACAGATCACAACCTGCTCATAGATTGATTTTTCATAGAGTACACAACAACACAAATAACTCAAGCATAGGCTTTAAAGCTAATCATAGAACACCACGTTTCACAACTAGAACAGCGGTACACTATTTGTATCAACTGACCGCTATGGTTTTGGCTTGCAACAAAATTTCATTATGGCAGAATAGGAATGGGTAAGTTAGGAGCAGTTATCTTGGGCTAAAATAGTGGTATATTTGGGTAATGACCATGTTTGGTTCTATGCGGGTTGTTTCTCAGAGGTTTTTTTGATGCTGTTGTTTACTGTTTTTTTGCGTAGCCATATGCCTTCACTTAAAAATAGCACTACTGCTATGGCGGTGGGAACCATCAGGTAGAACAGATACAAACTGGGGGTCTGTCCACTTTGGAAGAAAGGCACCGCAATAACGGCAACTTCAACAAGTAAGATACCGATGAAAAAGAAGGCATAGAAGATAAGCCGGGGCACTAGGGTTTTTCCTACCCATAAATGTCCGCTGACATTAATTTTTTCTTTAACATAGTATTCGCCATAGGGGTTTTTGGAGATCAAACCTATGGTTTCGAGTTTTTGGAGGTGCCAGTAGGCAACACTTGGACTGCTAAGGTTTGCAAGCCGCATAGTCTCCCTTGGACCCAGCGGTTTGCCTTCATGCACTAATATAGTGTAGACGTTAAGGGTGGTGCCTTCGAGTTCGTCGGTGTTAATCATTTAGTTTACCTCGCTTATTGTGGCTTCTATGCCGTTTGGGGCAATCTGGAAGATTTCTCCTGGGACCAAAATGGTGTTATATTGGTAGCCTAAGAGGGTTTTTTCTAAGGGGACAGTTTGCAACCAAGTTGCTGTGGAGACTGTGTTTGAGTAGACGTTGTCGATGGGCATGTTTGTGATATAGTTGGTTATGGAGCCAAAGAGCGTGATGGCGCCGTTTTCCAGTGATGTTAGGGTATTTTGTACTTCTGAGGTGTTGCTTACTGTACAGATGCCGGTGAAGACGATTAGTTTAGACTGATGAGGTTGCCATGTGCGATCAAACTGGGCCTGGAAGAAAACGCTGCGGAGGGGACCATTACCATTATAGTTTGTCCAGCTCGGTAAGTCTGTGACAGGGCCGACGCTTGTGTTTCCCTCATTTCGGTAGATTGGGGTACCTGAGTACAGAGTGCGGGCGACTAGGGTGTTTTGTGCGAGAATCATAGGTTGTGCGATACCGGGTGTAACATGTCCGGTGACATCAACCTAGGCACCATTGATGTACATGTGGGTGGCTGCAAGATATGTGGGATCGTAGTATTCAGCGATGGGGACGCCCTCTATCCAGGTGCCTATTTCGCTGGCGTTTTGGGGTAACTTGGGAACAGAAGAGTTGAGCGCATGTTGGCTATCCATAATGGGAAAGAGGTTGTAGGGATAATCTTTGCCGGGAATCCAAGTGGTGTTAACCCATTTGCCGTCAAGATAGACGCCCGGTGCAACGCCTCCAAAGCTGGTTTGAGAACCCCGAGGGTCAACGCCGCCAAAATAGTCATCAAGATAGATGACACCGGGTACAGCGTTTTCGAAACGGGTTTGTGAATCACGAGAATCACCACTGCCAAAATAGACACCGCCAAGTATGGTGGGTTCTATACTGATTTTTTGGGCGGCGGCAAAGGTGGTTTCATACATGTGAGCAGTCAAGTCAGAGAGGTTTGTGATGTTGGCCACCACAGTATAGGTTATGTCGGTATACTTGGTTGATTGGGTAATGTTTTCTAGGTATAGACTCCTGTCAGTATAATTTACCACAAATTGCGATAGGGGGATGTCTTGTGTCCAACTGTTGAGACTAAAATCAGCGTAAACCAACTCTATGCTAAAATCTGCTTTTGGACCCTGAGGCACATGAGGATAAGACACTATATCTATGGGAAAAATCAACAAAGGAGCCGTAAAGGCGATTCCGCTAAGCAACGCCAAAACAGCAACAAAGATGATCTTATACCCAAACTTCATGTCTGCACACTACTTGAAAACAGGTAATGTGGCATCTATTAACTCTAATTGACGAACAAAGTGTTCTACTGTAAGAACGGACAAAACATTAAAAGGGTTAGGTTGGGGGAGTTTGTTTTATGAGGGCGTTTATGGCATCAATTAGTGCGTTGCAGGCGGTTTGTCGTGCGGGTACGGAGGTGTCGGTTTCGAGTTTCTCTAGTTCTTGATGCAGGTGATCGGATTTTTCGTTTAGTTCTTGTTTGTGTTTTTCATAGTTGTCATGGAGTTTTTCTTGTTCTGCGGTAAAGCTTTGGATGGCGAGTTCGGAGTTGTTTTTGGCGGTTGCGAGATCTTTTGTGATTTGGTCGAGTTTTTCTTGGACACGTTTTTTTTCGTTGAATTGGTAGAATTTGACTTTAACGTTTTGTTGTGCGTCAAGTTCTTCTTCGAGTTGGCGGATTTGGTTTGTTTGGCGGGTGATTTCACTGTTGCGGCGGTTGCTGAGTTCGCGGGTTTTCTCGGCGTATTCTCGGTCGGCTTCAGCTACTTGATGGTTGTTATCAACTAATGCTTTAGCTTCTTCGGAGAGGGTGGATTCGGCTATTTTGCTTTGCGCCAGAGCGTCGGTGACATCGAGAAAGGTTTGTGTTCGGGTTTTTTGGAATTGTTCATTTGGTTGGATGGCGGGGTTGGATTCGAATGTTTCTATGATTTGGCGCAGGTTTACAAGCCAGTCGTCATAGTAGTTGCTAAATGGGGAGAGCGCAAAAATTTGGTTTCCTATGCGTTCGATGCTTGTGAGGGTGCGTTGAGCTATTTCTTGGGGGGAAATTTGGGGGGTTTCTTCTTGGAGATATTTGGCACCTTGGCGTTGTTTTTTTGTTTTGGTTTTTTTGTCTTGTGAGGCTTTGGAGAATTGTCTACTGGCGCCTTTGCGTCCAGTTTGTTGTCTGAAACTCATGTTATTTCAGTGGTATGAAGCAATATTTAAAGACTAATACACTCCACGCCAAAGGGTGCTCTAAAAAAATTGAGCGGATTATTTTTTGGGTTTTTTTGTGTTTTGTTTGGGCTCATCGGGTTGGGTTTTAGTAGCAGATGCTTTGGTTTTTTTAAATAGAAACAGCACAGCAACAACAATGACAACGACCACTATAATTATGGCTATGTAGGTGATTGAGGGATCGATACTTGCTGATGCTACAGGATCTTTTGTGGCGACGCTTATGGGTCCGGGAGTGGGGGTTTCAACGATTATTGGGGGTGTGCCTTGGAGTACTGTTCCGGTAACTTGGATTAGCAGGCTATAACTGGCGATTTTTAAGTCCTCGGGAACCACGGTTTGATTTAGGTCCCGTGCGCCGACTTTAAAACTAGTGGTTTGGGAAGGTGATAGGTTTATAGGATCGGTTAGGCCTACGCCGGCGAGTTTGCCTTGTTCAGTAAAGTAGGTTGCGATAATACGGGTTTCTTTTGCATCTTGGGTGCCGGTGTTTTTGAGTGTGCCCTCAACCCAGAAGGTGCCGTCTTTGGCTACAATTCCTTTGTCATCTGTGATGGCCATATCAGAGTAGAAGTAATCTGCGGTGGGATCAGCAGATGCTACGTTAAATTCTATTTTTGAGAAGGTTCTATCGCCCCAGCCAAGCGAATCGGGGGACGAAAACTCCAAGTATACGGGAGCTTTTTGCTGAGGAATCAAATTATAACCCCACAACCAGCCAAAAGTTTCAGATGTAGAACCATCTGATAAGGTCAGAGTGCCACCGATTACAGCTTTGGAGATGGTGTTTGGACCGGTATTTTGGACTTCGGCTATAACAACCAATAAGCCCACTTGATCAAAGTACCAGTTATAGTTGTCTAGGACCTTTAGGCTGGAGGTTTGAGCATTAGCAGGGTTAGATAGGGTAAATGGGCTCAGCGTTATGACAAATATCAAAAACAGTAAACAAACAACTTGGGTTTTTTTCATCCGAGGTGCCTTCGCGTATTTGCACAGCAACGCAGTATAAATCAGTTTTTCCAAAATTCTCCGCAACTACGGGTTTAGAAAACAGGTTATTTGTGTAGAGGTTATTTTGCGTAAGTCTTAAATGTATATGGTAACCATAGCATGTTAGAGCAGTACATATGATAGAAAAATTACATCCTTATGTAGTATTTCTTCCCCAAGAAAAAAAGGATAAAATTCTAAGCGCCATCTTTGGATCCAAAGCAGGCGTCGACGTCTTGCGATTTGCCCTAAAACAAGGCATCGCCAAAAACATCTACCAAAAAGACTTAGTGAAAAATCTCAACTACTCAAACAAAACCATCATCGAAAACCTCAAAACCCTAACCGCCCTAGGGGTTCTAAATGAAAGCATGGAAAAAAAAGACAAAGAAGACCGTATCATCTGGATAAAAGCCTACCAACTCACCCAGCTAGGAAGATGGTTTGCCCTTCTCATAGCCGAAGAAACTGAACTCTCCGCCGAAGAAAAAACCGAAATCCTCCAAAGCCTCTTTCGCACCTACGTCAAACAAGTCAAACGCCTAGCAGAAGAAATCGGCATAAGCGACAAAGTCCTCGTAGAAACCTTCAAAGACGAAATGAAACAACCAACAACCAAACAACCCTAAAGGCACATCGCAGGAAATTTTGTGACAGACTTCAGGTTAGGCGAATTGTTCTGCGGCGCAGGTGGATTAGCACTAGCCGCAAAAACAACCCAAATAACGCTCCCAACAGAAAAAAGCAACATCACCCATGCCTGGGCAACCGATTACAATACAGATGCCTGTGAAACCTACCGCCAAAACATCAACCAAACCAATGTAATCTGCTGTAATGTAGCGGACCTAAAAATGGAAAACCTACCCCCCACAGATGCATTAGCATTTGGATTTCCCTGCAACGACTTTAGCGACATAGGCCAAAAAAAAGGCTTCAGCGGCAACTATGGACCCCTCTACCGCTACTGCATAAAAGCACTACAACACTTTAAACCCAAATGGTTCTTAGCAGAAAACGTATGCGGACTACGCAACGCCCACAACGGAGAAGCCCTAAACACCATCCTAAACGAAATGATCAAAACAGGCTACAACATTGTACCCCACCTCTACTACTTTGAACACTACCAAGTTCCCCAAGCACGACACCGCATCATAATTGTGGGCACAAGAAAAGATCTCAAACTAAACTTTCACGTTCCCGCACCCCAAAACAAAACACCCATAACCTGCCAAGAAGCCATAGAAAACCCACCCATACCACCCAATGCCCCAAACCACGAATTCACCCGACAATCACCCCAAGTCATAGAACGCCTCCAACACATAAAAGAAGGCCAAAACGCATTCACCGCAAACCTACCAACACACCTACAACTCAAAGTACAAGGCGCCACCATCAGCCAAATCTACCGACGACTCAACCCCACAAAACCCGCCTACACCGTAACAGGAAGCGGCGGCGGAGGCACCCACATCTACCACTGGAGTGAAAACCGAGCCCTAACCAACCGCGAACGAGCACGACTACAAACATTCCCAGACTCCTTTACATTCCATGGACATAGAGGAAGCGTACGACGACAAATCGGCATGGCCGTCCCACCCAGAGGCGCACAACCAATCTTTGAAGCAATCCTAAAAACCTTCGCAAACATCCCATACAACCACATCAAACCCAACATCACAATGACTTTAGAATAACAACAAAAAGAGTAAACAAACAACCTATGGAGAAATATGATGGATAATCTTACGCCTGAGCAACGCAGAAAAAACATGCAACACATCCGCTCAACCGGAACCGTTGCAGAGAAATTACTAATGGATGAGCTACGGCAAAGAGGCATAACATTTTCCAGCTATGACAAAACAGTTATGGGTAAGCCCGATCTGGTCTTCTCTGAGCAAAAAGTAGTGGTGTTTGTAGACTCAGACTTTTGGCACGGTAACCCCGTGCGCTTTGTGCGGCCCAAAACCAATGTAGAATACTGGGATAAAAAAATTGCAAACAACAAAAAACGCGACCACAAAGTTAACCGAGAACTCAAAAAACAAAACTGGACCGTTATACGCATATGGGAATACGACATAAAACACAATTTGGACAATTGTGTTAAACACGTTTTAGCCAAATTAGAGAGCATTATATAACGTTATGATAAGGAATTTACATTTATTGCGAATATTGTAGAAAATTTGGTTATCAAACATATAACGAATGTTTTGAGTGTAACTTTAAAGGTAACTATGCTTTGATACTTTTTGATGTCGATAAGCGTTCAATTGTCTATGATGTTTAAAACGACCATTTCTGGCGGACGTTCTAATTGCACTCTGCACAGTCTTTTATGTAAAACTCATGTTACTTGCGCGGGGAATTCTCATAACTTATCTGGTAGTGCGACCAACGCAATTCGGTACACAGTGCGTTCCAAATTGGAAGCAGTGTAAAAGTGTCACATATACCCAAGTTCGTTCATCAAAATGAACACTTAACACTCCGTTAATTTTTCAGCCAAATTAGAATTGCGCGCCATTCCTGTCTTATCCGCGTAGCTTTAAACAACCATAATGTGTTTTTCTATTTGCCAATACACATACATCATAGCAAATCAATCACTTTTTTAAAATCATACCAATCGGATGATTTCTCTGATAGTTGAATAAATCATCGCATTCGAGACACACTGTGTCACGAATTGAGGGGGTTTTGATTTAGTATTGTCTTCATATTGACTCCTACGAATAATCACAGTCTATTCTTGAGGGTCTTTAAGCTGAAGCTGTTGTCTTTGAGGTGGTAGACTATATCTGCAGAGATTGACACTTCGGTTATTTCTTTGCTCTTACCTCTACAGTCGTCGATGGTTATTTGGATTTTCTGCTCCAACTCAGCTAGTGCTTCATTTGTGTGGCCAATCAGTTTTAGTTCAGCTAGCAATGTTTCTTTGGAGTGGGCCCCGATCATTTTGCGTCGAAGTGCCCCGCCGGCCATTTTGCGGTAGCTATAGCCCTCATAGAGAAAAGGAGCCCCCGAAAAACCCATACCCCGCAAGGCCTCCGCAACGGCGCTGGGTAAAACGCTCCAGTCAGGATAAGGCAAAAACTGATAAGGTTCAGGTACATCACCCTTCTTTTTAGGCTTAGGGGTCCGCCAAACCCAAGGGGAAGAATCGTAAACCGCATCGACTGCTTCGTCTTCTGATTCGAGTTCTGTGACGGATTTAATCATGCCCTGTTGCGGCTCAAAAATATCGCCTTTGCGCAAAAGAAACCGCACCGCCGACTGATCAGGAACCTTATCGAACTCAACCATACCCAACCCGTTTGCTTTTTGTTCTCTTTGAATCCACTTTAACGTCTCAACACTACGTTCCGCGATGGATTTCTCTGACATCACATATCATCCCATAACTGTAATTAAGAGTAGTTCTCTGTCGATAAATAATACTGTTACGACAAAAAAAGCCCTATGACAAAAAGGGTTGTTCAGGTTTCTTTTGCGGTTCTGTTTTTGATCTAGTTGGAACATCAGAGAAGGGCGTTTTAGTACATACTCGAAGGCTTTAGGACAAAACATGTCGATTGACTTTTATGTGTAGCAAATCCCCGCTTCTCAAGCTTCGAATGAGCTTTTTATATGCCGGACGCTCAAAAACTGCCGGGCTACTTATCCGTAAACACATTTCTGGCGGTATTTGCAACCCATTCATCGCCAAAACCGGCCTGTCCCATTTTGTTCCTTGATAGAATTTTGAGGCTACCCTAAACAGGACGATTGAAAGCTGTAAAACAACCGATATTGTGCCTTCAAACCATTTTCGTGAGGCCGCGAAAATGGTCGCCTTGAGAAAGGAGCAAACAAACAGATTAAAGATTACATGCTCTAAATGTGGATAGCATTCAAAGATCAACCAGAAGGTACAGAACGGTTTTGAGGAGTAAAAGTGGAGTAATCAACGCTAAATACAATAAGGCGCTAAAATAAAGCAATACCATAGGCAGGCAACACAGTGAGCACCGAAGAGTTTAGCGTAGAGTTTTCCACCAGTAACGATGATGCCGACGAAGAAGCGGATGAACCGGAAGGTACTTTGACAGCTTCAGGGATAGCGGAGTATATTCGGTTTAATTGTTGTCCGCGTTTTTTCAAGCTTAAATTTGAGGCTAAAGAGGTTAAAAAGCGTGTTTGGCCAGAGGCGTTTAAACCCATAAGTCCTCTGCTATATGGAGTGGGTAAAGCCTTAGAAGAAAAAAAGGTGGCTGAACTCAAAGAGAAAGCCGCAGATTATATGGATTTCACTGTTTATGATCCTAAAACGCATGGTAAGCGGGGTTGGGAAAAAGCACGCGATTCGATGGATAATCTGCGCTATATTATTGAACATCAGCTCTCTGAGGGAGAGAAAACCGAGCAAAAACCTCTGTTGCTCTATCAGGTACCCATGAAGGGCCTTATTGGCGTGTGGGAAATTAAGGGTATTGCGGATTTGATTGCGATTTGGCCACTCAAAGATGGGAAAGTGAAGGTACGTATTTTTGAGTTAAAGGCCTCCTGGAAAGAACAAACCGCCCACCGCATCCAGGTTGCTATCTATGCATTGCTGCTCACCCAAGAATTAGACAGCATGCTCACCCAAATAGAGTTAGAGGGGGGCGTTATCAATCGCGAAACCAGCCTTGAAAAACTCGACCCTGACAGTTTGCCAAAATTCAAATTAGGTCCGCTTATCCAAGATGTGGAGCGCTTACTGGCCCAGAACGGGGAATTAAACCGTATCCGCCAAACCTCCATCGAAGAGGTCGAATACCAGCTTTGCTGGCAATGTGAGACCTGCGGCTTTAATGAATGCTGTATTGTCTGTGCAGTTGAAAATGAGAGCGTGGCCCTGCTAAATTTAAGCCGGGGGGAGCAAAAAACGCTCAGACACCACGGCGTCACAAAACTAGAGGACCTCGCAAAACTCAAAGCGGTAACCGATACAGCTAATCTGCGGCCCTATGACTTCAAAACCAGCCCAGCTAAAGACCACAAAAAAGTGCAAGAGTTATCCACAAATCCTATCATTGGCGCCAAACTAGATTGGCTGATCCAACGCGCTCAGTATATGTTAGGTGGGATTCGGCTCAATAGTCAGAATGCGAGTAAAAGCCGCTGGATGCCTTGGTTAACTGGAACTGGATATGGCAACTTGCCTGAAGACAGCCCCCCCACTGCAAGTAGTGACTACACGCTGGGATGCAAACCAAATGGTATGATACGGGTGTATCTTTTTGTTGAATTGGACTATATGTTAGATGTTGTTTCTATGCTTAGCGCCAAAGTCAGCTCTACGTGCTATAGAGGCGAACCTCAAACTATCTCAAAGGTTATTGCATCGCTTCCTGATGATCGGACCCAAGGTTTGGATGCAGAGAAAGCAATGATGGAGGCGTTCTTCAAAGAGTTAATTGAGGCTATAACTAAGGTGGCCGATGCCACAAATAGTGCGGCTGAAGCGCCTATTCATCTCTACTTTTTTAGCCGCCAAGAACGCGATGGACTTATGAAAGCGGTTTGCCGCCAACCCTCAATTATTGAAGCACATGCTGTTAGGGATCTGCTGGGGCTACGCCAAGCCATTGATCAGCCGATGTTTAGCATTCTTCAAGATGAAATTCAGCACCGCAAAGCCCTGCGCTTTCACAGCTCAGGACTACTGCCAATTTTGGAACAATCAGGTTATTTTGATCATAATCAATGGCGAATCAAACGCAAAGACGGCACGCTTGTCGATTTAGCACTGGTTTTCCGAGACGGCTTCTTCAACTATTCCTTGCCCTATCGCAAAAATCCCGATGGCACCATTGCGTTTCTCAAAAAAGGAGAACCAGACGGATACTACCCCGCACGAGCCAGATTTAGCGCCCAGCTACCCATTGAATACTTTTGGGGAGCAAAAGGACGTCTAGACCACTTCAATCAAGTCAAAGGCCCAGCCAAAATCCTCCTAGATAAGCGCCGATGGTGTGACTATACACAAAAAACCCGCCGCATAAGCGATGAAGAACTCAGTCTTATGGGTATAAAAATTTGTGTGGCCCTAGAGCAAATTGAGCGCTCCCTCTCTATTCGCAATCGCCGACTGGGAAAAAAACCCATAGCCATTCCAAAAATCGCCGAGTTCTCCTTGGGCAAATCCACGCTGGAACGTAGCTGTAGAGAATTTCTCGACCTAGAATACTTTTCCAAACGCCAAGAAATGTATCAACACTACGCCATGTTACCCTATCAACGCGTAGCCTCGGGACGCTCCCTTATTTTCCAATGCACCAAAATAGAGGAAACCGAACAAGAATTCACCGTCTGGGGCAAATTAATCTATGAAGGCCTCGGACTACCAAAAACAGAATGTGTAGCCAACGCTTGCCGAGTTAAGGGCTCAGATGAGTCAAGCTCAGGAGACTGGATGGTCGTCACCGAGTTGCACCGCAACCTCGAGGGCCAATTTGAAGAAACCCAAAAACACACCCCCGCAGAAGTTGAAAAATCAGCCCGCGCTATAATCGAAGCAGTCAACATACCCCAACTAGAAATCACCCTAAAAGTAATCACCTGGCCAAAAGGCAAAAAAAGCAAATACAGCGCATGGCACAAACTCCCAACCACCGACCCACAAAGAGCAGAAAAAAAGTTTATGCAACTCTTCGAAACAAAACGCTACTACATCCTAGACGAATTAGCAGACGACATAATCTCAGACCGCGCCATCCAATGCCTCGACTACGCCCACAACAACACACTCTACACCATGCTATCAGACTACCTAGCAGGCAACCCAAGCACCTCCACCCATACCGCCCTACCCAAAGAAGGCGCCGAACCATTTCTACACTGGATCAAAACCAGACAAGACAACTCACCCAAACCCGAACAACAACGCCTCATAGACCAAGTGTTTAACCAAGAACCCATTATTATGCTCCAAGGCCCCCCCGGCACAGGCAAAACCGAAACACTCCAACTCGCAGTTCTAGCCCATATAGCCGCACATCAAACAAAAGCCCCCTGCCGCGTCTTGATGGTCGCACCCACCCACAAAGCCATCCAAGAATTCATCACAAAACTCGCCCGATGCTGGCAAAAATACACCATCGAAGGCGGCAACGACTTAGCAGACCTAAACATTTACCGCATTTTAAGCAACAACAACACCAATACAACCACCCCAATAAAAGGCGTCAAATACCTAAACTACAACCAAGATGCTCAAAGCGTAAAAGAAATCACCGACTACCTCACCAACCAATCAACACTGATCACGCCAAACAAAGTCGGCACCTCAATGACACTTTGCCTCACCCCACCCGGATTATATGGTTTGATGAAAAAAATAGGTGACAAAGAACCTCCCTGGGGAGAAGCCTTCTTTGATTTACTAGTCGTGGATGAAGCCAGCATGATGCGCCTCCCTGAGCTCATCCTCTCAGGCAGTTTTCTAGCCAAAAACAGTCAAATTATAGTTGCAGGTGACCACCGCCAACTATCACCCATCGTCACCCACAACTGGGAAAAAGAAGACCGCCGCACACTCGAAGAAATGGCCGCCTTTCTATCAGCCATGGACTTTCTACGATTATTACGCAACGATGAACTAGGACTGGAACGCATTAAATGCAAAAACCCCGCCAACATACCCGCCATACGCCTCGCCGAGAGCCACCGATGCCACACCATCGTAGCCAACTTTCTACGTGAATGGGTATATGAAAAAGACGGCATAGATTTCCACTCCAACCAAACCCAAACACTACCACAAGCAACCCCAGAAACAGAGGGATTAAAAACCGCCCTAGAAGCCAAAAACATAGTTACCTTAATTGTACACGATGAAGCCGAGAGTTTCCAATCCAATCTTATCGAAGCCACCATCGTACAAGCACTTGCTAAAAACGCATCAACCCAAGATATCGGCATAATCACACCCCACAACGCACAAAAAGGAGTCCTCAAAAACCTACTCCAAAACTACAAAAACATACGAGTAGACACCGTAGAACGCTATCAAGGCGGCGAAGCCGACGCTATAATCATCTCCTCTTGTGTCAGCGACCCCGACTATGTCCGTACCGAAAGCGAATTTCTACTCAATCTAAACCGCATAAACGTCTCCATATCCCGCATGAAAAAAAAACTCATCATCATCGCCAGCCGATCCATCTTTGAATTCATGCCCACCGACGCCCGCGACTACGACAAAGCCATATTATGGCGAGGAATTTCTGAGATGCTACACTACACAGCAAACGCCAAACCCCACTGGACAGGCTCACTGGCCCAATTTCTCGGAAAAGAAGCACCCAAAGTCAAAGTTGAGATCTATGTTAACTCAGCAACCACTACATAACCAGAATTTCCTAATCTCCGCAAATTTTAGGTACTACACGGTTTATCCGCCGAACTAAGATGGTTTCTAAATGCGATAATTGTTGATACCTAACTTCCAGAAGTAAGTAATATGTTTTTGATTCTGAGCTTGATTTCGGCCTGTTTCTGTAGCAGAAGCCCTTTTAGGGCAAAAACATATTAACTTAAATAAGTAATGCTTGACTTAAATAAAAAGTGAATGAGGCGAGTTAAATGGACAAACATGACGAGAATTTGGTAGTGCGTAGTCTTTTTGTCTTTGGTGCTTGGCTTATAGTTATGACTGTTGGGCTTATGTTGCCGTTGCCTTCAACGTTCACTATAATATGGCCGTTGTATTTGCTTTCAGGGTTAACAGGTATCGGTATCCTTGCTTATTCACTAAGTCTGAATAAGAAATATCAGCTTTCACGTCAAAAAAACCAGCCAATATGTAAACCATAATCAGGTCAAATTTCATTTGAAGCGCTATTAAAACTCATTTGCTCGCTATGTTGCCCCACCGCTTTAATGGCTCTTTCAAGCACTTCGCGTACCAAAATTCAAACAACAACTCATCTAGTTATCTATGTGTGAAGTCTATTGTTTTTCTTTATTTGTAGAAGAGAACATCAACACGACCACAACAACTATAATTAGTACAACTATTCCAGCTACAAGAACTATGTTGGTTAAAGAAAATATCGAACCAGAGGACAAAGGATCTTGATAACCAAGTGGTACATATTGCTCATTTGTAGATAAAGACTGTCCCGGAATGAATCCGCCCACTACATACAAAACATCATCAACAACAGCTACACCACAGGAGATCCGCATCGTAGGCATGCCTTCGCTAACTGACCAAGTATCCTTTGCAGGATCATAAACCAGTGTAGAAGTTGTTTTATTGGAAAGGTCGCTTGTGAAGATATAGACTCTTTGAGGAGCATAAATACCCGATGTCACTCCCACAGCACCATAAATATTTGTAAAGGGCAGATTTGTTCTTTCACTCCATGAATCAGTATGCAGGTCATAAACCAAAGTTTTTGTAGAAACAGTATTTTCTGATACAAAGCCAGCAACAATCATTAGTTTATTATCCACAACAAATGAAGATGCTAGCCACAGGCTTTTCAGGTATACTGGTTTTAGCAGTCCATGAATCAGCAATGGGATCATACATAAATAAGTCATAATCAGCTAGAACAAAGATTTTTTCATCCACAACATATGCTTGATGGGATTTTGTTTCTGAAATGGGTAGAGCTGTTTTAGTGCTCCAACTATCCGTATCTATATCATAAACCTCATTCATACTATTAAGTTTCGCCCCTACCCCACATGTTTGCGGGGGTGATGACGATGCAGTAAATCTTGCCTTGATATGCGGCAATAGCAAAATTGGCCAGGCGTGTAGGCATAGACGCTAATTCAGTCCATGTATCAGTCTTGGGGTCATACCGCTCAGTTATACCTCGTGCATTGGTGTTATCATTTAATGTATAGCCGCCAATAGCATAAATTTGACCATCTACAGCAATAACTTCCAAATTTTGCCGAGGGTAATTCATTGAAGTTTTTGTATCCCAAGAATCCTCAAACGCACCGTCGGATGCTGAAACAGAACTACTACATATGACTACAAATGAACCACAACTTATGATGAAGAGCAACAACATAGAAAGCAAAACTTTCCGCATAACCCTAACCTCTTGCAGTACTATCATTTGTCCTTATAATATGTTGTTACTCAAGTGGTTAAACACTATACAATGCTCTATAGGATACTTAATTGTGGCGTTTTTGACTATGCGTTTGTACGTAAGATTGCAAGTGCTTGCACGAGTATAAGTTGGCGGGTAAGGTATCGGCTCGAGAGGTTTTATTTTTGCCCCCAAGATGCGAATGATTGTTAAGCAGAGCAGAACAAATATTTGGGTGCTCACCCAAAAAGGGTCAGGTGAGTTGCAGTAGTGATGCGCATGCAATGATGGCACTATATCAGAAGTTGACATCAGAGTTACACAATATCTACACCATCAGTCTAGCAATCAAGCACCTAGTAGGTTTTTTTAGTTGCTTCTATGAGCCGCAAAACGGCCAATTCGCCCAGCACCGCTAAATCCTCGGTGGGTAGAAAGCCTGAGGCAGATGCATCGTAGAGTATATTGGCTGATGCACCAAATTCATCTGAACCATAGAGTATAAAAGTTAAGGGAATGCCGTGTAGTGCTGAAATTTCTGCAGAACAATCACCTAAACTTAGCCGACGACCACCCAAAAATTCCACTGCCTCCGCAAGCCGAGCGGGATTTTCACCAAAAACCTGCTCAAGGGGTTTTACGGCACGATTGATAAAGGCAACTTCGTATGCATAACCTCCAGGCAAATCCTTAAACTTGATAAGCTGCCCAGTCAACGCAGAGGGTATACCCATAGTATAGTGGGTAAGCAAAGGTACAATAAGTTTCACCACCAACGCCTCAGAAAGTTTTTGAGCAAACGGATCAAGATTATCAATTATAGTACTGTCTTCCAAGTTAAGAGTAAAACCTAAAAACTCATAACACCCAGTTTCCGTTAAATGCTTGAGCCTTGTTAGAGTATGTGTGTCAAAGTTAAGTCTAATCACATAAACCACAACTACAACATAACACCGAACTGGATTAATTTTCGGTTACAACATCCACAACCAAACACACATACATAATAAAAACAAACAATCCTAAAACCGGCTTACGCTACTACTATCCCGCCACAAGCAACAAGATCATCTGGAACAAAATACTGGGTGAGCTGATCTGGAGAAGGCAAGTCTTACTATTGCCATATTTTGCCAGCAATTTTGCCGCCAGCCCCGTCAAAATCTTTTTACCACAAGTAGCTCGCTTATTTTCAAACAACACTGAGTTAAATGTGTCCTCTTCCCAAAACAAAGTTGTTTCTTGATTTCAGTTTATTCCATAATTTCTATGTTGTGTCCCCGATCAAATATTTACCGTGCTTTTAATCCTTCAAACACCCAAGCGGAATAACCCATACACCATCATCACGTTGATACGCAATTTGCGTTGCCGTCACTATTGCTAAAAATGAAGGCCCCCCCATTTTTTCTGTATCTACATTTTTCTTAAATTTCAATAGATTTTCAGCAGCTTTTTCCTCTTCATTACCGCCCATTTTAATTTCAACAGCGCCCCAACGTCCATCAGAAAGTTCAATGATGACATCAACTTCGCAACCCAATTTATCTCTGTAATAAAAAACATTGCCGTTTAAGCTATCGGCATAAACTCTCAAATCACGCACCGCCAGTGATTCAAATAGCAAACCGAAAGTATGGAGGTCATTAAACAGTTTCGCTCTATTTGCTCCAAGCAGAACACCAGCGATGGAAGGGTCGGTTAAGTGTCTTTTAGGTGTTGTTCTCATTGCGGTTTTAGACCGCATGGTCACACTCCAAACTGGCAGGTCGTCTATAACGTATAATTTTTTCAACGCGTTGATGTAGTCAACAATAGTTTTATCAGAGATTATTTCATCGTTTGCAGTTAAATCCTTCAAAATAGTTGAATTATTTACAGGCGAAGAAATGTGTCTTGCAATTGAGCGAAGTAAACTGCGTACACGTGCGGGTTTTCTTTTTTTACCATCAACACGAGACATATCCTCATTAATAATCGCTTCCACATAATCAAATACAGTTTGCATAACTGCTTCAGCATTTTTCTCTTTAACTGTTTCAGGCCAACCGCCTCGAAGTAAAATATAGGCTAGGTCATCAATTGTTAGTTTAGAAGTACCCATCATTTCTGTTTTGCCGTTAAATAAGCCTGTCAAGGATATTTCTCCGGTGGATTCCTTTGATTCAAAAAGCGACATTGTGCGCATGGTTAGTTTTGAAAAACGACCGGCACCGCTGTGCATGTTTTTTGCCATTTTAGGAACAACAGAGCCTGTTAGTATGAATTGCCCTTTGCTTTTTCTTTGGTCAACAGTAAAGCGAACAGCATTCCAAAGAACGGGGGCGTCTTGCCACTCATCTATGAGGCGTGGAGTTTCACCTTCTAACAATTCAGATGGTTTGAGCGATGCCATTTTTAGATAGTTTTCTGCAAAATCTGGGTGCTGCATATATAGTGTGCTTTTGGCAAATTGTTTTGCTGTTTCAGTTTTCCCACACCATTTTGGTCCAACAATTAAAACGGCACCCGATGATTGCAAGGCTAATTCCAGTTTTTTATCTGCAATCCGAGGCAAATACACGTTGTTCATTTTCATCACATGTTATCATCAGAAACATAATTACCGAATTTGGCAATATATTTTTTCCTATTTTGGCTAAAAATTTTTTCCTGATTTGGACAATGATGAAGAGTAACAAAACATTCACCGGCCTGTATAAGCAATTAGAGTAATGAAAACAAACCGCCAAAAGGATATGAAAGACACTCACCTGAAAATAACAAATATAATAACAAAATAATAATGCCAAACTCAGTCTTACACAATACCCCGCCAACCCAAAATACACAAAGGACATCACCAATAAAACAAGTTTGCTAAAAATAACTACATTAAATTAAAGGTATAATAACACAAAACAATTCAATTGTTTTTTATTTACTAAAATAAAACGAACGGCTCTCCATGCACAGATCAAGCATATTTGACTCACTTAACTGAAGCAATGTGCGTCTCTGCCAAATATCGCTCAGATACTACATTGACTCGACATCTCAGGCGATTGGTGGCCGCAGGCTGAACCAGTCGACCGAAGTCTTCTGATTTACACCCCGGCTCCATCAAACCCATCTTTTATGGGTGCCTTCGTCCAGTGAAACTGGAATGGCTGCCTCTTTTCGGGAGAGGCTTCGAGCTTAGATGCTTTCAGCTCTTATCCACAACGGCGTGGCTGCCCGGCGACTGCCTTATCAGACAACCGGTTAACTAGGGGCCGCAGCGTCCAGTTCCTCTCGTACTAGGGACCCTTTCCCCTCAAGCAGCCAACACTCCCAGCAGATAAAGTCCGACCTGTCTCACGACGGTCTAAACCCAGCTCACGTTCCCTTTTAATAGGCGAGCAGCCTCACCCTTGGCCCCTTATGCAGGGCCAGGATAGGAAGAGCCGACATCGAGGTACCAAGCCGCGGGGTCGATGGGGACTCTCGCCCGCGACGAGCCTGTTATCCCTAGGGTAATTTTTCTGACACATCCAGCCCCCACCAATGGGGAGCATGGATGATCGCTAAGCCCGGATTTCTCCTCTGCGTCCCTTACTGTTTGGGACACAGTCAGGCTGGCTTTTGCCCTTGCACTCTACGGAGGATTTCTGTCCCTCCTGAGCCAACCTTAGGGCGCCCTTGATATCTTTTCAAGGGCGTGCCGCCCCAGCCGAACTGCCCACCTACCGTTGTTCCAGCCCGCTAGGGGCCGGTGAGAAACACGGTTGCAGAAAGTCGGTGTTCCATTGTTGCCTCCCCCGTGTCCCAGAGAACACAGGATCGAAAGCTCCCGACTACGCTCTGTATCCACAACCGTATTCCAGCGGCAGGCTGCAGTAAAACTCCACAGGGACTTCTTTTCCCGCTGGGAGATCGTGGACTGTTCGTCCACGTTATGTGGTTTCACCGGGTACTACGCGGGGACAGTGGGGCCCTCGTTGATCCATTCA
>WRCX01000036.1 GCA_009783705.1 Candidatus Bathycorpusculum hydrogenotrophicum
AAACCAAAACAACATGATTTCATTATAACGGCTTTTAGTGAGAAACAACGGGTGCATCAAAAAAGGCTTGAAAAGGCATAAAGCTGTAGTGTATAAAACCGGCTAAAAAGTTAGGTAATTACTTAGAACACCAGAGGAAGCATAGGAATAGTTCCAAATTTGTTCGCCATCATCAGCTTAAGAGCATAAATTTTACCATCACTGGTACAAAAATAAAGCACACCATCAGCAAATATAAAAGAAGATAAACGACGATCATAATCATTGGAGGATTTGCCCACCCAGCAAGTCCAAAGTTCGCTTCCACTTTGAGCATCTAGAGCAAAAACAGTGTTATCATACCCGCCGTAAACAACACCGTCAATAATCAAGGGAGACGAAGCAGTACAAGAGGGCCCTGAAGATGAACCTGGAAATGGCCAAGAATAGCTCCAAAGAGTCTCACCGGTAAGGGCATCAAAAGCACCAAACATACCGTAATCATGACTAGTATACAAAGTACTGTTTGAAATAACTGGGACCACAAAGACATAAGCTACCTCCAAAATTCTTTTCCCAAATTTGGGTACCATTATTTGCATCTAGTGCATACAGTCTACGAAAACCGCACACAAATATTTTGCCATCATCAACCATTGGAAACATACGGTCGCATTTAAGAAGCTTGGAAACCTCATAGTCAGACCGCCACACTTTTGTTCCACTATCAGCGTTTAATGCATAAACATCATCATCCTTAGAAGCAAAATAGATGATCCCCTGATCAATAATAGGAGAGGTATAGACTTCCCCCCAGAAGGTATAGTATATACCGACTCTGCTGTTGGTTGTGTAATTCCAGAGAAGCATTGGAACATTTGAGCCCGCAAATGAATCACTGAGTGGCCGTATTGGAATTGTTGTAGATGAAACTGTGTGTGAGGAAAACACTATAAACAAAGAACTAAAAACGATAGCTACAGTAAACACAACAAACAAGGTCTTCACAGAATAATGTTTCAGCCCTACACTTAACGGCATATACCGCAAAAGATATCGTTTAAATCTATAAAGAACAGCCAAAACGGGATCCACTCCCGAAACGCCGATACATTGATGGTACAGACAAGTATCTTGAACTTAGAACCATATCAACAAATCCAAGTTTACTATACTTACAACCAACAAATCACTCATATTAAGTTAACTAATGCCCCTTTTGAAACACTCGCAATATTTCATGTGTTTGTCGTGTTGTCTCTTATAACCAAGTGTTGCTACGCAGTCTGAACTAAAAAAAGGAGAGGAGAGTTTATGTTTTTATGGTTTCTTTCTAAACAGTACTATTGCTTGCAGAACGATAACTATGGCAATTGCAACAATGATACCTATGATTGCTGGAACAAAGTAAAGATCAGCTACTGATTGCGGGGGAGCTTCAAGAGTTGATGTTGGTGGTGTTGGGGCTACATTAAATGCGCTGACTGCACGAGAAGGATAATACGATTGACTTCCTGCAAATGATGCGTGAAGCGTGTATTTACCCTCGATATCAGGTATCCAGACGTAACTAAAGAAACCATCGTCATCACTGGTAGTGGTACCAATGATACGATTGTTACCGTTTGCATCAACAACACTTAGGGTAACTGTAACACCGGTCAGGTCTTTTGGCCGGGGTCTTTGCATGTAAACATAATCCATCCACTCATTCATGCTATTGTCTGAGATACAGGGGAGTCCATTGGGGAATCTTGCGGCTTGCTCAGTTTGACTTGCACCAGGCGAGATATCCATAACGGTTCCAGTGATTGTAACGCTGTCGCCAGCAGTAACTTGTGTTTGCGGCGCTGAAACTGTAATTGCTGAAGGTCCACGACCTATATCATAGAGTTTACCATCATAATAGTTAAGATAGATCAATTGGTTACCATACGCAGCCATAGGTTGAGTCTCAGTTTGTACACTGTCAATTTTCCACAGTAGCGAACCATCAGTTATATTGACTGCCCAGATTTTTCCACCCAGCCAGGTGGGGTTGTTGGGACTGTGTTCATTGGCACCAATATAGACCACATCTGAGGTTATAGTATAGTAGCTATATGAACCCCCTATTGGCCATGTTCCATAAGCTGTGTTGTCTCCAGCAGCTCCCACATAGTAGTCCCAGATCAGTTTGCCTGTAGTGAGATTAAAACAAGATAGTGTTCCGTCATAGCCACATGCGAAGAGTTTGCCGGCGCCGATTTGGAAGTTATTTGATGCACCAGTAAAAATTGCAAACGCATTATCAAAGGGGTCTGTGGTAGCCAATAGTTTCCCTGTTAACCCATTATAGATATCGGCTACTAGAGCGTAGTGTCTGTAGATTGCAAACATAGGTGTTCCATCATCTCTGTATCCAGCGGCTTCTATTCTGCCAGAATAACTTCCTCCGTCTGAGAATACAGTAACATTTTGTGGTCCCCAGAGGACTTTAGCGGATTGACTGCCCGTGGTTGATTGTATTGCACCTAAGCCTCTAGTGTTAGATGGTGCTGCTGTGTATTGACCGGGTTTGATATCAAATGCGTACAATTGATTTATTGGTTCAGTGGTATTGGTTGCGGCAATTGAAGCTGAACAGATCAGCAGGTCGTTTGGGAACGTTCCAGCAGTAAAACCTAAACCAGATACTTTGGGTATGGTGATGTTCCACATGTATCCTAGTGAAAAGTTCCATGTTCCCTGAGGAATTATGTAGACAGTGTTAGGGTCATAAACCGGGCTGTATGTATAACCTATACTTTGGGCTACTGCGCCTTGGAAGTATGTTGAGTTCCAGCAGGCTAACCAGCCGTTTGCACCGCTAATGTAGTATATCAAGAGTTCGCCGTCGGGACCAGAGGTTACTCTTCCGCCTGTGGCGGCTCCGGTAATGGTTTGTACCAATTGTCCGGTTAGGGGGTCAAAGGTTCGCCAGGTTGTTGATGAGGTGTCCCAGAGCAGGTCGTTTGTGCCTGTTGCCATTGTTGATTTTGAATAGCTAAATCTTTGCAGGTAAGTAATGCTGTTGTTGTAATCGGTTTGTTTCCACAGTACTTCATTTGTTGCTAGATCGATTGCTTCAAATCCAGCTCGTTGGGTGGCGCCAGTTTGTGTGGTGTAGTATTGTGGTAGGTTAGCATACATGATGCCATTTGAGATGTATGGTGAGAAGTATTGGTCGCTACCACCGGGCCATCTTCCGAAAGTGTATTGCTCATTGGAGCGCTCTCCGCCTACTAGGCCGCCCATGGTCCATTGTTTTGACCACATTACGTGTGCTGTGTATGGTCCACTGGTATAGGGGTTGTAGGTGTTTTGTACGCCTGGTTCAGCGAATCTTCCTGCCAGCCAGCCTCCTGCGTATATGTACCACTGGTGGTTTTGTGCTTCTATGGGGAAAGTCCAATATTCCTCTGGCAAAGGATAGGAGATGAGGTTTACTATTTTGGAGGCATCGTCTGTTACTTCAAATGTTGTGGCTTTGCTAGTTGAGGGCCCATAGTTGATTCCTGCGCTTGGTCCGGAGGGGATGGTTTGTCCAGCAAAGCTTGCAACTACGGTATAGTTACCTAGTGTTGGGGGAATAAATTCGTAGGTTCCTGAGCCTGCATAGGAGGTTTCTAAGTCAGTTATGTTCTTAACGCTTTGATCGGGGTAGGTTATTGTTAATGTGATTCCGCTCCACCAGAAATACCTAGGAGCCTCTACGGGATAGACTGAGGGGGGAACGTTAGCGATGATGAATGTTATGTAGACAGGTTTGTTTACTAGTTGGGGGTTTGGCATCGCAACCGTATGAATGTAGGTTGTATGGTTGTATCTGTCGTCTGCGCTTAGTGCAGGGGCTAATATTGCGAATAGAGACAGGGTTAGCAGCGTTAGTAGCGCTATTGCATAGATTGTTTTTTTTGGTTGTTCTATTTTTGAAAATTTATTAAACATTTTTATTCTATCTCTCGCGGTTCATTATATCTTTTCATAATTTTTTAAACGATACAAGTTTAGACTTGTATGTTTTCTAAATGTGTGGTAACAGGTTGTATTTATAATCTTCGAATAGTCAACCTATTCTGCGTTTGAGCGCAATATTTGATCCAATTTGCTGTTGCGACTGCTAAGTAGCTTCAACAGATTGTTTATTGACTCTTTTTTGCGACCTAAAAAAATACAGCAACAACAATCAGAAGTGCACCTACAAATAAAATCAAACCCAATATCTCAATATCAGTCAGCACCATATTTGACGGGCTCCCATCAACCGATACTGGTCAGGATGTTGGGATGTATATTTTGGGAACTAAATTTTTTGGTAGGGTAAGTCAGCTTGTTCTAACACGGCAAGTATGTTGGGTTTGTCTTTGCTGGCGATACCTTTCCAGTCAAGCAATGCTAGGTGCACTGTCTCAGAGGTTTGTTTGATGCATTGTTTGATCATGTCGGTGTCTATGTTGGAGAGTGCGTATTTTGGGATCATATGTCCAAAGGAGGTTGTGCCTGTTAGGGATAGGGTTGTGAATTTTTCGTTGTAGTGGGTTCCGCCTATGCCTAAAACTGCTGAGGCAGGGGTTTTTGTGAAGGTGGAGATGGCTGTTAGGGCGCTGTGCGCAACTGCTTTTGCAGCGTGTGTATCACTCCATTGTGTTGGTGAACTACCTAGTTCCACAAACATAGCAGGTATGTTTAGGCTGGGTCCATGGTGGGTGCATTCATATGATACTTGATAGTCATTCAGAGACAGACGTGCTTTGTAGTGCGCCATGGCTTGTAGGGCTGTTTGCATGGCAAGGGCGGGGGCAACTGAGAGGGTTTTGGGGTATCCGCCAAATTCTGCGGCGCCCAAGTTTCCTGGGGGGTGTACGGTTAGGGTGGGTTTGCCGCTTTGGCTGGTATGGCGTGAGATAAATACAATGAGTTCTGCGTCTGGGAAGTCATTTGGGAGATATTGGGCACAGATTGCTTCTTTTTGGAGTGCTACTAGGATAGTTTGGTGACCGGTGATATCGGCGATGTAGAGGGGCAGGGTTTGGTAGGTTTGGGTGGATTTTATGAAGGGGTAGTGTGTGAGAATTTGTTGAGCAATGTTTACACCTGCAATATCGAGTGTTGAGTAGACTATCAGTATCATCGGAGTTCAAAGTTATCTGCATTTTGAGGGGTAAAAATTTTACTTCTCTGCAATAAACTAAACCACCCTGCATACAATTCAGACAGCTAATCTGCAAGTTTCCCAGTAACACTTGCAGAGGGTGTTGAGAGTTGAGAAGGTGTTTGGAAGAAGCACTAAGCTTATTATTGTTTGGCTGATTGATTTGTTGGATAAAGATGCATTTAATTAACTTTAAGGGATTAACAGGTCAAGAGCTTGAGGCGTTTGTGGATTTAGCCATAGAAACAAAGCAAAATTCAGCTAAATTTCTCAAAGTCCTTGAGGGTCGATCTACGGCTTTAATTTTTCAGAAAACAAGTACGCGTACGCGGGTTAGTTTTGAGGTTGCTATGACCCAGTTGGGTGGGCATGCTCTATTTATTGATTGGAAAAGTACAAACTTTACCTTAGCTGATATAGGTGATGAAATCGAGTTTCTCTCGCGTAATGTGGACTGTATCATGGCAAGGCTACTCTTTAATAGTGATTTGCAGAAAATGACTGCGGTGTCTCGGGTGCCCATAGTTAATGGTTGTGATGAGAAATATCATCCCAGCCAGGTTTTAGCTGATTTGGTTACAATAAAAGAAAAGCGTGGTAAACTTGCGGGGACTAAACTGGTCTATATTGGTGTTCATAACAATGTTACTAACAGTCTCATCGAGGCATCCTCCAAAACAGGCATCAAACTGACCACTGTAACTCCGCTCTTTAACGAGGCGGCACGCGATGAGGATTTGCTTTTGGAGGCTAAAAAGACAGGGCTCTGGGAAGAGAGTCTAGATGTCAAAAAAGCGGTAGCTGAGGCAGATTTTGTCTATACCGACACCTGGATTGATATGGAATTCTTTACTGATCCTAAATTTGAGGCTGAAAAAGAGAAACGTATCAAACTCATGATGCCCTACCAGATCAACGCAGAACTTCTAAGGAGAAGTGAAGCCGCCATTATGCATGATATGCCTATTCATCGTGGCTATGAAATAAGCACCGAGGTTATCAACAGTCCCAAATCAGTGATTTATCAGCAAGCAGAGAACCGCTTGTATGCCGCAAAAGCGATCTATCTCAAACTGATGAGCACGGGCAGTGTTTAGCTGTTTAAGTAGTTAACGTTGTATGCCTCACCGTTAACTATCACCTTTATGAGTTCTCGACGAATGTTTAGAATCTCAAGGACTTTTTGGGGCGGATAGAGCATAAGAGGAGTCAAAATAGAAACTTCCGAGAAGGGATGGGGCGGGGTATAGGTAACTATGGCCAAAGTGGAATTGGTTAGGTGCTCATATTTTTTCATATCTAAATATTTGAGACTACCCTTGCCTGCAAGGTAAACAACTGAACCATAGGCACTAAACTGTGAAGCCACACGCTCAGTTGTATCAACACCCTCTGCACCATAGGAGATGGAGAGATAGGTTTTGATCCCCAACAAATCCCGTAACCAAAGTATCAATCTAAAGTTGAGCTCCCAAAGAGAGCTATAACCCAAAAAAATCTCCTTTAACGTATCTTTGTATTGGCTCCACAGAGGATACTTGTGGTAGACACGTTCGAGTTCAGACCAGCGCTCACTCATGAAGTTAGTTTTAAGTTTAGCGGCCATGATCGTGCAGCCACTGGAGGCCTCAAGAGGCAGGGTAAGCCATCTCCAGCTGGTATCGGTACCAATTTTAACACGGTGCTGATAGCGGTCGCTGTGACGACTCAGCGGATCGTAGGGACAAATATCCATGATGTTTGAATGGTACATACGATAGAAAAACCCAGGATAGGGAAGAAAAGTAGGCTGGTGACCGCTTAAAATCAGCGCTCCATCCAGCGTTAAAACTTCATGATTGGAGGGTTGTGTCTGGGGTTGAGCACCACTAAGAGATGACAAGTCAGCCTTCTGCAGGATTACTCTATTCAAAAAAAGCCCTTTCTTAATAAAAGCTCAGATGCCGCCACATATAAGCCTGCGCAACAACACACTGCAACCACAAGGGGCTTTAAATAAATAGAGCACTCGCAAACAACTACTAAGATCAATGGATTTTTGTGGTTTAATAATAAAACTATATAACATTAGGGTTTGTTTTTTGGATTTAGGTTCAGATGGAGAGGCTTAATCACATTAAACTAAGCAATGTCCATATTGATTTGCTTAAGACCGTAGCGATCATAGCAGCTGTTATGGTTCATGTTGCAGGCAGATGGACTATAAGCGGCCAAGAGTTAAATCAGCTAACACCAGTGGCAATGACAAGCTGGTCGGTAGTGTTTATCTATCAAAGTTTTGCGGTATTGGGTGTGCCGCTGTTTTTAATGGTGTCGGGGTTACTTTTGTTGCATCCTGATAAAATCAAAGAAAACGAGACCCTTAGAGAGTTTTTCAAAAAACATGCCGCTCGAATCGGTAAGCCTTTTGCATTTTGGACGATTATTTATTTTGGCTGGGTGTTTTTAGTTCAAAACAGACCCTTTAGCTTAGGTGTTCTTGTGCAGGGTACCCTAAATGGAGCCTACACCCAGTTCTGGTATGTCTATGTGCTTCTTGGACTCTACATCTTAACGCCGCTTTTGCGGGTAATCATGACTCATGCAAGCCAGACCCTTATCAAGTATTTTATGGCAGTATGGTTCATCAGTGTATCTATTCTGCCCTTTATAGGACCCCTGTTTCCCTATCAGCTCAACAACAACGTCTTCATTATGTCGGGGTATATAGGCTACTTTGTTTTAGGCATATACCTCTGCTCAATACAGATCCGCCGCAGAATAACAGGAGCATTAATGCTTCTGGGAATCACATTAACGGCCTTGGCCACATATGTACTAGCGGCTTCCGGTGCGGGAGAAGGCATGTATCTCTTCCAAGCATATCTTAGCCCTACAGTGCTTTTTACAGGAGTCATGGCGTTTCTACTGTTAAAAGATAAAACGCCATCAGCACTTGAACAAAAAACCAATCCAACCAAATGGAACAAACTCGTAGAAGTAATCAGCAAAAACACATATGGCATATTTTTTGTCCATGTTATTGTGCTTGAAACCATCCAGCAGGGTTACTTGGGCTTTATGCTCAACCGCGAAATACTCAACCCCATAATCGAGGTTCCGCTGTTGACCATTATCACGCTGTTTGTTTCATTGGGCATAATTCTTTTGCTCAAAAAAATACCTGGACTAGAAAAAATAGTCACCTAACAAACAAAGGGAATTGTATGAAAAATTTATATTTAGAAACCCCCATAATCAATATAGAGTCTAGGACGATATATTACTGTGAGATGCTAACTTGAATAAAAAGATGTCACGTATATTATCAATAGGGATAATCATCTTGCTTGCATCATCGGGTATAACAGCCTGCTTAATTGGCTTAATTGGCCAAACCAACGACACAGACCACGATCACGACCATGACCACAATCATAATCATACTCATTTAGGTATTCGAGTTGCATGTGTTGGAGATAGTCTTACACAATCAACAGAGTATCCATATCAGCTTATGGGAAAACTCGGAGATGACTATGATTTGCATAATTTTGGGGTTGGCGGCACCACAGTTGCTTTGGCATCTGAAACACCCTATATGAGTACAAATGCATTTCAGAGTGCACTAGACTTTAACCCAGATATAGTAATTATCATGCTGGGAACAAATGATGCTCAGCCCAGTCTGTTCCAATACAATACCACCTTTGTAGAGAATTACACTACCCTAATCCGGGCTTTCCAAAAGCTTCCAAGTAATCCAAAAATTTGGCTGGTACAACCGCCTCCAATTTTTAGCGACTGTGGAGGACTTATAAGTCCTACATACTTTGAGCAGACCATCATACCCAGCATTAAGCAAGTTGGAAGCAAAACCAACGTGCCGGTTATTGATGTGTATTCGCTTCTGATTGATTACCCCGAATATTTCCCCGATGGCATTCATCCAACACAATCACCCGACATCATAGGTAATGAACCCGCCGCGCAAATAATCGCTACGGCCATATACAAAGCCATAACTGCACCCTAACCACACAGTTAGGGCAGTTGGTTTGGTATGTGGGAGTTAATTGGCTCATTTCTTTTTTAGTTGATGATTTTTCCTTTTAGATATGTTGGGGATGTTTCGGTTATTTCGACTTGCAGGGTTTTGCCTAGCAGGGTTGTGTTGCTTTTGATGACTATGGGTTTGTAGGCGAAATTTCGGCTGATCCAGGTGTGGGGCATTTTGCCTTTTTCGTCCACGAATGCTTCGCCGCTCCAGCCGATCCAGGTTTTGTTGCGTTGGGTGGAGATTTGTTTGGCTAATTCGGCGGTGAGGGTGCTTCGGTGTTTGATTTCGTCTTTGTCTACCAAGCCTTCTTGTATGTTCCAGGCGGGGGTTTTTGGTCGGGCGAAGAATTTTGAGACGTTGGTGATGTCGGGTTGGATTTTTTTTAGGATGTTTAGGGTGTTGTTGAAGGCTTGGGTTGTTTCGCCTGGGAAGCCTACGATAACATCGGTTGCTAGGGTTAGGTTTGGGAATGTTTCTTTGAAGGTTTGGATGATTGTTTGGAATTCTTCTGTTGTGTAGAATCTGTTCATGGCGGATAGGATTTTGTTGTCGCCGCTTTGGATGGGCAGGTGGAGGAATTTGAAGATACGTGGGTCTTTGAATGCGTTGATGAGTTGGGTTTGTATGGGTGTGACTAGGTTGGGTGTCATCATGCCGACTCGGATGTGAATGTTTTGGGGTAGGTTTTGGGTTGTTGTTGTGTGGTGTAGTAGTTGGGCGAGGTTGGTGTTTATGTCGTGTCCGTAGCTGGCTGTGTCTTGGGAGGTTAGCCAGAATTCTTGGCAGCCGATTTGGTGGTCGGTTTGGATGCGGTGGGTGATTTGGGGTATGGTGTAGCTTTGGAGGTGGCCTCGGGCGTGTACGACGCAACAGTAGGAGCAGTTTCCTAGGCATCCAAAGTTTATGGGGATTATGCTGATGAGGGGGTTTGTTGGGAGTTTGGGTAGGGTTAGTGGAGGTTTTTCTTTGGGTGGGGTTAGGGGGGTTATTGTGGGTTTTTGGTTTTGTATGATTTGTTGGATTATGTTTGGGATTTCTTGGCCGGTTGAGGGGCCTGTGGCGGCGTCGAAGTGGACTTCTTTGGTTAGGCGTTCGAGGTTGATTTTGGGTAGGCATCCGGTGAGGATGATTTTTTTGTTTTTGGGGGTTTGTTTTATGTCGTTTATGATGCGGTTTTCTGTGGGGCCTTTGACTGCGCAGGTGTTGTAGATTATGATGGTTGCTTCTGTTTCGTTGGTGCTGAGTTGGTAGCCGGCTTGTTTTAGGCATCCGGCTATTGTTTCGGCGTCGGCGGTGTTGCTGGCGCAACCATAGTTTTTTATGAAAATGGTGTGCATTTGTTTTCTTGTTAGTTGCTGCTTCTGGGCATAAAAACGTGTTGTGTGTTTGTCGGGAATTGACAGATACATGACACACACCTGTTTTTTTATTTATAAATAGTGGAACCAACATGTTATGTACATATTTGCCACATAATATGTAGAAGTATAAGTGCCCAATAACGTTGTATAGCTGTAAGCCGCAGGGAAGAATAACCACTTGAAACTAATCACTCTGTATCTACCTGAAACATATATTAAAGCTTTGGATCAGCTGGTAGACGAAAGATTCTACCCCAACCGAGCCGAAGCTATCCGAGTAGCCATACGAGACCTAATCAGCGCAGAAGTCTGGAGGCGCAAAGGCGTTGACTAAACACCTCGACGAACTAAAATGCAACCTCACCCCTGACGACGCAAAAATTGAAGTTGCACCCACAATCATCGAGACCCCCCTAACCATAACCGCACCAGGCATAACCCGCAAACCCAAAGCGGCTAAAGTAAAAGCAAGGATGGTAAAAGCCAAAATGACAACAAAAAAGAGCACCATCGAAAAAGCCACAAACAGTCTCTACGACCTAGAAGACAGCCACGGTCCAGAAAAAACCCTCAACCTCGACCTGGACCTCTACCAAATGGAAGACTACTAACTTCCAACCCCAAAATTTTAAAAACCAGACGACTTTTACATAATCAAACACATAACAATTATTTGCAAATAATTAACTCAAAAAAACTCATATTTAAGCAATATCATCATTTAACGGATCCTTAAAACCATAAAACATACAAAAAACACAACAACAAATTAACCTATACACAACTACGCCAACATCTCAAACAAAACCACACATTACAGCAACCAAACAACCAAATAACTGCAATTCTCAGACTTTGATTGTTATGTTATATTGCTATGGTGCACACTTAAAACCTAATCACAACTAAAACCTAACCTAAAACATCAAACACACAAATCAACCCTCAATACTGCGGATACTCAATTTTTCTGCCACATGAGCCCTTCGCCTTTTTTTGAATATAAAAACCATAGCCGCAACCACAAATACAACACCCACACAACCCACAATAATCACATCCGATCTCACACCAAAAAAGTATACCTCACCATAATTATACACATCACTACCACCCTTAGAAGCATAGTTACCCCAAATCACGCCCCCAAATACATTAAAAGTATCACCGCCATTATACACCCCACCACCAAAGCCCCCGCCACTATCAGTATGTACCACAGAATTTTTAGAAATTTTACCACCCAACATAGTAAAATTACCGGCGTTAAACACACCACCACCTCCAAATATAGCCCTGTTACCCGAAATCACACCCCCAGACATAATAAACACAGCCATCCGGTTAGACACCCCACCACCCATAATATCAACGGTATTGTCCGAAATCTCACCACCCGACATAGTAAAGTTACTTTTTTGATTGCACACCCCACCACCCCTAAATTTGGCCACGTTATTAGAAATCTTGCCACCTGACAGAGTAAACACACTATTTTGGTTATACACACCCCCACCGCTACTATCAGAGGTATTATTCGAAACGGCATTACCTGAAATTTCACCACCCGACATCACAAAAGAAGCATCCCAGTTGCACACACCCCCACCATAATGACCAGCTGTGTTGTTGGTAATTGCTCCGCCAGACATAACAAAAGCGCCCATATTGTATACACCACCCCCATCATCAGATTGGTTATCGGAAATCTTACCGCTACACATGAGAAGTGTACCCCCGATATAAACAAAAACACCATGACCCGCATAGCCGTTTTCATGAGTTACACAAATACCATCAAGATACAACACTCCACCATACCCAACAGAGAGCGTATCAGAATCAAATGCGCCAACTAACCTAAAATTTGCAACCTCGGGTTCACTTATCAGCCTAATATCTTTACCCTCCAAAATATCAAGTCGTTTTGTAAGGGTAATGTCTCTATCAAGAGCAATAACCACAGATACCCACGATGGCGCATTATTAACAGCCGCCACAAGCTCAGCTTCATCACTGACCACGATATTAGAAGCTCCTAACACAAAGGGCGAAACAACACTAAACATAGAAACAAAACAAGAAAAAACCAACAACACCACAAACAACAAAGAAACAAAAAACAAAACCTTACCCCTACCCAAACGCTGACTCTGCAGATTAAACTTAGACCGCCCATTCACACACATGAAAACAATCCCTCACAACTACATCTACAAATTTAAAAATAAATAATCAAACAGCCGATATATACATTACCACAAAGTCCATCATATCAAAAATAACAAAAGACAATTTTTTCACATTAGTTAACAACTCAACAGGTAAGAATCACATACTTCTACAGCAAGTATGAACAAATGGAAATCCCATATATTTCATGGAAGACCATCACTCGCGTCTTAGAATTTAACTATTTTACGTGTTGACTTAGGACACGTTATTGTTCCGCATCTGGAACAGCATGTTCCAAACGTAGAACTAAAAGCACATTTACACATCACACCTCAGGGAAAGCTCATGAAAATAATCGCTGTTACCATAACGTTGACGCTACTGCCGCTATTATTGTGCTCTTTTGGCATAGTTATCAAGGATGCTGATGCTCAAAGTCCAACCATCACAATATTACCAAATGGCACTGTTGACCCTTCAAGTGGTATCCAAAGAGACGGCGACACCTACACCCTAACAGCCGATCTCACGAGGCCTATTGAGATCAAAAGAGACAACATTATACTAAACGGAGCCAACCACACTCTCTATGGATCATCCACAGGCATAGCCATATCGCTGTGGGCAAGTAACATAACCATAACTAACTGCCGCATAATCGGCTGGAACGCAGGCATATATGGCGCATACAACAATAACGCCATAACAGCCAACCTATTTACAGACAACTTTCGAGCCATTTCACTATTTGCTTCAAACTATATCATCGACAAAAATATCATACAACAAAACACCCAAGGGATCCACATTAAAACTGATGCCGTGATCAGCACCGGAGACAACAATCTCATAATTAACAATCAAATAACCTACAACAGCCAGGCATTTGAGATACTAAACAGCGACGGAACAACAATAACCCAAAACAACATCACCAACAACAAAATGGTATTGGACTTGGGTAATCGTGCTGGAAGAAACACTGCGGGCCAACATTTGATATATCTAAATAATTTTGTGAACAACACACAAATGCTCAGAGTTCACTCCTATGCTGAGCCGGGCATGCCAATTAGTCCCCCGATGTCACCTTCTGGAAACTGGGATAACGGTACAGCCGGAAACTATTGGAACGACTATACCACAAAATATCCCAATGCCACTGAGAAATACCACTCAGGCATAGGCGACACATCCTATTTTATCAAATTTGTATTCGGAACAGACATCTGGGACGGCACGGACCACTACTGGAATGGCGAAAGCGTTGACCACTACCCACTCATCCACGCCTACGACACACCCAATGAAATGGGACCCAAAGACCCAGCCAACTCAAACCCCTCACCCACCCCACCTATCTCAACCACACCAAAAACCCCAATCAATACTCCCATCGAGTATATCCTTGCAATCATACTGACACTCACCATACTAATTACAATAACACTCACATTCAGATCCAAAAGAAAAGCAACACACCACAACAAACATACTGACATGACAAACCTAAAGGCAAAACCATAACGCTCTCCATACATGCCACCCTCTCACCAGTGAACCAACAACACCATCAGAAAAGGTTCAGGTTACCCTATAATCGCCCAGACCCCGTTTTTATTAGAGGTTTTTCCTTTTAGCTCACCATTAATCTTTAAGGTTTTTATTATGCAATCAAGACTTTCTAATGGAATTATCGTTTCTTTTGAAATACTATCCAGCCTTGAATAACCAGTTTTTCATCAACCCCCCAATGAATAACCGGATTCGACATAACACACATCAAAATGGCTAAATACAGTGCCATGTGTCATTTACGTTGCCGTGTGACAATGTAAAATCAGAGGCAAACGGAAACGGTACAATCAAAACTCATCTTCAAATGACGTATGCTTTCCCAGCTACTAGATGCAGTAATAAAGGGTTATTCGTAGAATATGAGGTTAGTTTCTTCGAGCAGGGTGTGTAGTTTTTCTACTGAGATGTAGACGTCTGCTTCTTTTTTGGCTCCGGTGCAGACGAGTTTGCCGCTGGCAAAGAGTAGAATCACTACTTTTGGATCGGTCATGCGGTAGATTAGGCCGGGGAATTGTTCGGGTTCATACATTGCATGGCCTAGGGTGTAGGCGGCTTTTTCGAGGTCGATCATGCCACCTAGGATGCCGGATGCTACGATGTTTTGAATTTTTAGTTCGGGTTTGCTGATGATGATTATGCCGCCTTTTTTGAGTTCTTTGATTACTTTTACGACGGCGCGTTTGGCTTCTTTTTCTGATTTGGCGCCTGTGCAGACCATTTTGCCTGAGCTAAAGATGAGTGTGGCGGTTTTGGGTCGTTTTAGTCGGAAAACTAGGCCGGGAAATTGTTGGGGACGGTATTCTACTCCGGGGTAGCCTTTAACGACGGAGTTTAGGTCCACTTTTTGGTTGAGCGTTGCAGATGCGACAACGTTTTCGATGCTTATTGAAGCTTTAAGTTCAGGCACTCAGTTCTCCTCTATGCCAACAATCAATATTCACTTATCGATTGCTTTGTTATAAATACATCTGGTGGGGCAGGAGGTGTTGGTTGGGGTTGTTCTGTGTGTCATTTTTTCTTGTTTTGTGTTTTGAGTATGGGGAGGATAAATTTGGCGGCTATGAGCAGATGATTAGGATTAGGATTGTGGATATTGTCGTGGGGTGTTTGTATGGTGCGGGTGATCCAGTCTATGCAGGGGATGCGTAGAATGGTTTTACCTATGATTAGGTTTTGGCGTATGTCTTGGTCGGTGTACCAGATTGTGTGAGTTGTATTCTGTGGGGTGATTGGGTTGGGTCAGGGTTTTGGCGTTGTCGTCATTTTTGGTTTGGAAGTATAGGTTCTGTTTTGTTGGTGTGTGGTTGTGAAAATGGTGAACAGGGCGGTAACTGTTTTTTGGAATGGGGGTTGGTTTGGGTAAGTTTGGTTTTCACTAGGTGGTTGGTGTTATAGGGGATTGGTTTTGGGTTTGGTGGTTGGATAAAGAAAAATAGAGAGTGCTTCGTTGGGCACTTTTTGTGTGTTTAGATTTTGCTTTTGCTTAAGACTTCGCGGAATACGTTGCTGCATTTGGAGCATTCGTAGAGGCCGATTTCTAGTTGCATTCGTTTGCCTGCTTTGTCTGGGCGGCCTGCCATTTTCCAGGTTTTTTTTGGCTTGGCAACTTCTGTTCCGCATTTTGGACATTTAGCCATTGTACAAATTTCCTCCGTATTATCGCTTCATGCTTTTTGGCGGGATAGGATAAAAAAGTTTCCATAGTGTTTTCATCGATATTTTCTTTTTCATCATGGGGATTAGACATGTTTATGTCAACTCTATAGAAGCGTATTGAAAAACATGTCAAAAGTAATCATAAACAAACACTGAATTATCATAAAAACACCAAAAACCCCAACCAACCAACAAAAAAACCCCAACAGCAATTAATAGCACCACCAAAACTCACTACAAGAGGCCCCGCCAGAGTGCAAAAAACACCCCCACCCCCCAACGCCAACGCTTTTGACATGCTAGTTAAACCCATACGAAAACTCTTAGAACAAAAAGGCTTCACCCAACCCACCCAACCCCAACAAAGCGGCATCCCAAAAATCCTCACCGGCCAAAACATCCTACTCATCTCACCCACCGCCACCGGCAAAACAGAAACCGCCCTCCTACCCATACTTAGCATGCTTCTCCAGCAACCCAAAACCCCAGGCATAAAAGCACTCTACATCACCCCCCTGCGTGCCCTAAACCGAGACCTACTAGAACGCCTCCAATGGTGGTGCAACAACCTCGACATCAAACTAGCAGTCCGCCACGGCGACACTGAACAAAAAGAACGCACCCGCCAAAGCCAAATTCCCCCCGACATCCTAATCATAACCCCCGAAACCCTCCAAGCCATGCGCTCAGGATGGCTCCTGCGCCAACACCTCCAAAGCCTCAAATGGATAGTCATCGACGAAGTACATGAACTAGCTGATAGCAAACGAGGCACCCAACTCACCCTAGCCCTTGAGCGTGTACGCAACCTAATCAACAAAGAATTCCAAACCATCAGCCTATCAGCAACCGTAGGCAACCCTCAAAAAATCGCCCAATTCCTCACCGGCACCCACCGACCCAGCGAAATAATACGTGTAGCAGTACCCAAAAAAGTAAACCTAGAGGTCATCTACCCCAAACCCACCCAAGAAGACACCCAACTAGCAAGCAAACTCTTCACCCACCCCGAAGTAGCAGCCCGCCTGCGCATAATCCGCAACCACATAGAAAAACGCAAATCCACCCTTCTTTTCACCAACACCCGCTCAGTGAGTGAAGTTTTAGCCTCCCGCTTCAAAGTCTGGGACATAGACTGCCCCATCGCCATACATCACGGCTCCTTAGCCAAAACCTCACGCCTAGCCGCAGAAAACGGACTCAAACAAGGAACCCTAAAAGGCCTAATCGCCACCAGCAGCCTAGAACTAGGCATAGATATTGGCCGCATTGATTTCGTTATCCAATACATGAGCCCAAGACAGGTCTCCCGGCTGATCCAACGCATCGGCAGAGCAGGCCACAGTTATGGCAGTCTCTCTGATGGCTTAATCATAGGCATGGACTCCGATGACACATTGGAAGCCATGGTTATTGCCCGACGCGCACTCCAAGAACAACTCGAAGAACTTACCATCCCCGATAAACCCTACGATGTGCTAACACATCAAATCGCAGGTTTACTGCTCAAAACCAACCGTCTAAGCTTCCAAGAGATTCTCGAGTTTGCCAAAAAAGCCGCCCCGTTTGAGAATTTAACATTAGCAGATGTGGAAAAGATTCTCAAGTATATGCATGAACGCTTTCCGCGGTTGGCTTGGATTTCAGTTGAGGATCAAGTGGTTTTAAAACCTCAACCGTCTAAAGCGCTCTTTGAGTACTATTTTGATAATCTATCCATGATTCCTGAGGAAAAACAGTTTTTAGTTATCGATCAAACAAATGAGGTTTCCATAGGGGTGCTTGATGAGGCGTTTATGGCTGAATATTGCAAACCGGGAATCAAATTTGTCATCCGCGGCAGTCCCTGGCAGATAATTCATGTTTCCGAAGACAGGGTCTATGTGCGTCCAGTTGATGATCCCACCGGCAGTATCCCCAGTTGGGTAGGTGAAGAAATCCCTGTGCCACACGAGATTGCGCAGGAAATTGCAGAAATCAGGAGCTTTACCCAAACCCAACACCGTCAGGGTGCAACGCCTCAGCAGATAAGTCAAGCATTATCGGAGCGCTACCCCGCCAGTCCCCAAACAATTCAGCATGCACTCCAAGAAACCTAGAACAGCTCCAAAGCGGCTTGCCGGTGCCTAGTTTGGAGTGCATCATCATTGAAGATTGGGGAGAATTTGTTATTCTTCACGCCAATTTTGGCTCGCTTATCAATCGGGCACTTGGCCAATTGTTAGGGCAGATTCTATCTGATAAGCTGGGACAGGCCATAGTTGTACAACATGACCCCTACCGCATTTTTGTGCAAACCATGGGTACCCTAACCGCTCAGCGGCTCACCGAGGTAATAGAAGAAATTCAGACACTGCCCCATCAAACTATCCGCGACACACTCACGCTCTCAACGATAAAAACGGGGTTGTTTAAGCGTCGAATTATTCAAGTTGCGCATCGCTTTGGAGCGATTAAGCGAGGGGCTGATTTTAGCAACCTCAGCCTTCAAAAACTGATAAGCAACTTTGAGGGCACACCGATCTATGAGGAGGGCTTAAAGGAGGTTTTTAGCAAAGACCTCGATGCAAACGGACTGATCAAAGTGCTTGATTGTCTCAAAAACAAAGAAATTAAGTTAACCCCTGTTAATACGGAGGGTAGTGCAACGCCTGTGGCACGTGTGGGTATTGAGCGGGTCAGCATGAAAAGTGATCTAATCCCTTCTGAGCAGATGCGCAGAGCCCTTATCGAGTCTGCCAAAGCCCGGTTGCTAAATGAAACCAACAACTTTGTTTGCACCCAATGTTGGGACTATGTGGAAATGATACGCATAAAAGATCTTCCTGATAACCCCAAATGTCCAAACTGCAATTCGTATGCTTTGGGCATGCTCAAAATCGAAGAAACCAAAGCCCTAAGACTCATCGAGAAAAAAGGTGAACACCTCACAAAACTAGAAACAAAAATGCAAACCGTCGCTAAAAAAACTGCCTCACTCATCGAGCACTATGGCAAACCAGCCGCAACCGCCCTAAGCGCACGCCGAATACCCCTAGCCGAGATAGGGGTTATCTTAGAGAAGGAATCTAAACTCACAGACAAATTCTATGAACAAACCCTAGAAGCAGAACGCAAAGCCCTAAGCAAACGCTTCTCAACAATCACCACTACCACCACTACCTAACAGCGGTCTAAATGCGGTTTTTTCTTTGCGTTTAGGGTTATTGAGTTGAAATGTGTTTTGATTAAAGAGGTGGTTTCGATTAGGGTTAATGTGATGACGGCAAGTATGGGAACCCAGTTGTAGGCATACATTTGGGTGATGATGTTTCCTTGGACTTCTTGTTGTAGAAAGGTTTGGCCGATGTTTTGGTAGAAGAAAAATGGGGCGTTAAGAGCAGTGATAAAGCCTATGCTGGCTAGTATAGTTTTATGTAATGTGTGTCGACTGTACCAGAGTAGAAGCGGTAGAGCCAGCAAAACAATACGGGGATCAAAACAGGCAACCGCAACCATAAAAGCGCAAACCAAGGGTTTTTTAGTGTATGCAAAGTAGAGGGCGCCTACAATTAGGGCGGTTTGGAGTATGTGGGCGTTTGCCATGGTGTAGCCCCAGTAGTAGCCTTGGAAGAGGATTTTAGCATCAAAACTTAGCGCAGCAGGGGCCAGCAAAACCACTATGATTGCTATGCTGCCTAGGAGGAGGTTTTGGTTTTTGATGAGTTGGTAGACAAAAAAGGCGGAGGCAAAAACAGAGAGAAACTGGAGGATATCAAAGAGGTTAAGGGCATCTTGGTAGCTAAGGGCCAAAAGGGGAGAAAAAAACACCAAAAAGGAGGGGGTATATTTGAAAATTTGGGGGGTGGGCTCAATTAGATAATCGCCTGGGAGATAGTGGCCCGATGCGTAGATTTGGGTGGGGTTGTGAAAAAGCCGCCAGGCACCGATGTAGTAGGCTGAGAAATCGTTAGCATACTCTTCTAGCACAGGAGCAGCAGCTGAGGAGTAGCCTAGACTAAAGGTGTAGGTGTTTAGGGCCAAGGCTATTAGGATTACTGTGAGCAGAATCTGTTTTTTATGCACGGTGATCATGCATCATGCCTTTGAAAAATTATCAGGAACTTATTTAGCTATTTTGCAACTCTTGAACAGGTTAACAGCACCTTTTTAAGTGTAGAATCGTCTATTCTGTTGGTTGTTTGCGCCTGTTGCACAAGGAGATGTAGCTGTGGAAATAAGCCGAAAGAAACTGCGAGAAGAAATTTTAGAACGCATAAAATTTATAAAAACCTGTGTCATGGCCCGAGAACTCTGCCTGCTTGTACGCACCCAAAGAGCCGTCTTAGAACCCCAAGACGTCAAAGAAATTTGCCAATACATCTCAGAACTATGCGCCAAAGAAGGATGCAACGAACCAAGCAAATTATGCACCAAAGCCGCCGCCACAGTTTTAGAAGATGAAGAAAAATACATTGATCTCTGTGCACAAAGCTGTGCTAAATGCGGAGAAGCCCGCAGATCCCAACAAACCAAAAAAGAAACATATGTAACCTAAACCATCATGGAGAAATAAAATGTCGCTCTCCCCGTTTGTTCCAAGCTCAAATAGTGTTGTAGAGTACATGCTAAAACTCGCAGAGTTAAAAGCTGATGAAATCTTCTTTGATATGGGCTCAGGAGACGGCCGAACAGTTATTATGGCCGCAAAAATTTTCGGTGCCCACAGCGTCGGCATCGAACTACGCGAGGATCTAGCAAAAAAAGCACGCACCACCATCCATGAAAACGGATTAGAAAACAGAGTAACCATCATAAACGATGACATGTTCAATGTCAACCTAACCTCCGCAGATGTAGTCTACCTATATTTAACAACAAGCGCCAACGAAAAAATCAAACCCAAACTAGAACATGACCTCAAACCAGGAACACGCATAATATCACACGATTACGAAATCATGGGATGGCACCCAGAAAAAATTGAGAAATTCTGTGAAAACCCCCAAATAGGACATCCATCACACACAATTTACCTCTACATCAAGTAGACTGCTTAACAATACTTTCAAAACCGTAAAGCCACACAGGCCGCGTTGCATATATCGATACACATACAACCCGACAATAAAACAAACACTAACGTCAACAGATAGTCATGGCCATTTTAAAAGAACGAACAAATTTATGATTTTTTCAGCTTTATCGATATAACCTATGTGAAGAGTATCAAGTTTGGGTTTAATACAAAATTTTTTTAAGTTCACGCTTATTTTTTAGTGTGTCCGTTAATAATTCTATCAGGGGTGTGTTGGTAAAAAAGTAAGCATTTCTGCAAGTTGTTGCTTTGATTGAGGTTGCTTTGAGTTACATCACCAACATAATTCTGATTATGAGGTTAGTAATTTAGCACACAAATGCCCTAAAACCCAAGCAAAGTACCTGTATGTTAATAAAACCGCCGATTTACCACTAAAATACCAATAAAGAAATGTTTATTGTGTTATAATTGTTAGCTGTCAAGACAATGTATTAAAATCGGTGGCTGTATTGCTGAAGTAAGGTTTTAAGATGAAAACAGAATTTAAGAAAATAACAATGATGCTTATGGTGCTATCCATGGCATTCATGCTACTACCTACGATATCTATAACAGCATCTGCAACTTTTACAACAGAAGTAAAAAATGCTGCCGAATTGCAAAACGCGTTAATCAATGGCGAAACTGACATAACAATCGTAACTGGCTATACCGTCATTATTGACGGCACCCTTACAATCAACAATGACGTTACACTAAGACTTGACGGCAGAATTTTTATCAACGGTATACTCTATAATAACGGTGTAATCTACAACAACGGTATACTCTACAACAACGGTGTAATCTACAACAATATCGAGGGCATAATACACGAAATAAACGGCGAAATCGACAACGAAGGCGAAACTATCCACAACTTTGGTACAATTAGCGGTAATAGAGTTATAATCCACAACATAGACGGCGTAATCAACAACTACTGCACCGGCACGATTTCTAACGCTGAAATGTATGGTAATCCTATTGTTAACATCGGTCATGATTTCATTGTTGTTACTGTGGGTGCAACTTGCGAGGAAGATGGTGTGATAACTGTTACTTGCAGTCGTTGTGATTATTTTGCATTTGAGGTTCTGAAGAAACTTGATCATGTTGAAGAGACTGAGACTGTTTCGACTACTTGTACTGAGGATGGTTACGTTAAGGTGACTTGCTCTGTTTGCGGTGAGACACTTAGCTTTGAGGTTATTGATGCGACTGGTCATACTGAAGTGACTGAAAGAGTTGCGGCTACTTGTACTGAGGATGGTTACGTTAAGGTGACTTGCTCTGTTTGCGGTGAAGAAATCAGCAACACAGTTTTGCCAGCTCTTGGCCACAATTATTTTACCGCTGTTGTTCCTGCTACTTGTACTTCTGATGGTTCAATGTTTCACGTTTGTTTGCGTTGTACTGATTATTACTTCGAGGTTGTTCCTGATCTTGGTCATGATTTTGTGGTTGTAGTGGATGTTGTTGTTGCTCCAACTTGTGAGGACGATGGTTACACTATTTACGGTTGCTCGCGTTGCAGTGAAACTATGGGTGATGTTGTTCCAGCTCTTGGTCACAATTATGTTGGCGTAGTTGTTGTTCCTGCTACTTGTACTGATGTTGGTCAGGAAATGCGTGTGTGTGCTAATGATGCGTCACATATTGAATACCGTGAAATTCCCGTTAATGGTGACAATCATGTTGGCGGGACTTATGAGAAGACGATTACTGAGGCGACTGTTGAGGCTGAGGGCTTGATGGGTATCTATTGTTCTGATTGCGATACCCTACTTGACACAAGAATTATTGACAAGTTGCCGGATGTTACAAAAGACTTTGAGTTCTTAAAAGAGCGGGCTGCAGGAATATTGAGGAATGGTTTGAGCCAGAACAATTTGCGTCTTGATGGTAAGGTTTTAACATTGGTTGTTGATGGCCGAGAATTTGTTCTCAGTACTAATGCTAATAACCGTAATATTGATGGCGAGATTGCTCTTGGGGATGGTTATTTCTTGAGATTTGATATCAAGGGTAATGGTTCAAACATAAAGATGTTTGATATTATTCTCAAGGGATAGGCAATATTGGAAATCCTTAAGCGTTAAACAAATTTGACGCTTAAGGTGAGCTCTTGAAGGGGCTTTAAATCAAGCCCTTTCAAGAGTTAATCAGCTCTTTTTAATTATTTATTCATTCTTAGAATCCGATAGCTTCATTGAAACTCCCAAAATAGTCGCCTATTTAATTTTGAATATTTCTTCTTTTTTTGGCCTTGGGACAAAAGTAGTTTTTGTTTTTTTCTTGGCTACCCTTGAGCGGATGCACACTTTGGGAGCAAATATATTTTTTGTATAGTCATATTCAACAATATTTTGCGTATGAAGCGCCTAACGGTCAAAAGCACCAGAGAAATGCTCGAAGTCTTAGAAGAAAACCGCGAAACCCTCTTCAAAGATAATGTATGAGTTAGTTTTTGGCAGAACAAAATAGTTGCTTAAAATTAAAGAAAGAATGCTCGATTTTGGGTTTAGCGCAACATACTGGTTGCGCAAACCTACCGCAACAATGTGGCAAGGCGACGCTCGCCTATTTCATCAAAAATAAAAAAGATTATTGTGCGTCGAATGCAGGGACAGAGGAGTTAGGCTCCTCTGTGTTGTCTGCATTGTTGGTCTTTTGGTGTTTGAAGACAAAGACTATGGCTATGATCTGTACTGCAAATATTATGACATTCACGATGGTCCATTTGTCTACTAGAGTCATTGTTCTGCTCATGTCTTCGGTGAGTAGGAATACGATGATGCCTGCTATGCCCATGGCAAGTGTTA
>WRCX01000037.1 GCA_009783705.1 Candidatus Bathycorpusculum hydrogenotrophicum
AGACAACAAAACTTAACGCGAAAAGGCCTACCTAGACAACAAAACTTAACGCGAAAAGGCCTACCTAGACAACAAAACTTAACGCGAAAAGGCCTACCTAGACAACAAAACTTAACGCGAAAATCTACGGGATAGTTGCACAATTTTTGGTTGGGTTTTTTGTCGCTATTTTTATTAACCCAGCGCCTGCATTTTAGAAAACATGCAAGCTGAATTTGGAGTAATCGGCGGAACGGGTCTTTGTGACCCTAAACTTCTCAAAAATATCCAAGAAATCACCATAGATACACCCTATGGCCAACCCTCCGGCACCATCACTGTGGGCGAGTTAGGCGGACGAGTGGTAGCGTTTCTGCCCCGACATGGCAAACTGCACACCATTCGACCCACCGACATAAACGTACGGGCCAACATCTGGGCACTAAAACGCCTAGGAGTAAAACGCATCTTAGCCGCATCCACCGTGGGCTCACTACGCGAAGATTACCAACCCGGCGACGTCGTGTTCTGTGACCAATTCATTGACCGCACCACCCGCAGAGAACAATCCTTCTACACCCTCCAAGAGGGCAAAGTATGCCACATATCCGTCGCAGAACCCATGTGCCCCCAACTACACAACGTACTCCTTGACACCGCCCAAACCCTAAACATCAAACACCACAAAAAAGGCACCTACATCTGCATCGAGGGCCCCCGCTTCTCAACCAAAGCAGAATCCAAACTCTACCAACAATGGGGCGCAGACATAATCGGCATGACCATGGTTCCCGAAGTCGTCCTATCCAGAGAAGCAGAAATCTGCTACGCCAACATATCCACCGTAACCGACTACGACTGCTGGAAAGACCACGCCGTATGCGTCGATGACATCGTAAACATAATGAAAACCGGCGTAGAAAACGTAAAACGCATCATAACCGAAGCCATCACAAAAACCCCCAACACTCCCACCTGCAACTGCAACCAAGCCCTAAAAAGCGCCTTCGCATAGGAGAAAACAAGGATGAATAACCCTGATAAAATAAATCTCAAAGACCATATCCGAAGAATCCCAGAATTCAAAGGAGTAGTCTTTTGGGACATAACTCCCCTTCTAAAAGATCCCACCTGCTTCCGATCAGTCATCAAACAAATTGCCGACCATTACCGCAACAAAAATATCGATCTAGTTGTTGCAAACGAAGCCCGCGGATTTATCATCGGAGCCCCCATAGCATACGAACTCAACGCAGGATTTGTCCCAATTCGCAAAAAAGGCAAACTCCCCTACAAATGCATTGATCTAACCTACCAAAAAGAATACGAAAGCGACACCATACAAATCCACCAAGACGCCATCAGCAAAGATCAAACCGTACTTATCATTGATGATTTACTTGCAACCGGCGGCACCGCTAAAGCAAACCTTGAACTCGTAGAAAAAATGGGCGGCAAAGTCTCAGGCATCGCATTTCTAGTAGAGCTAGACTATCTAGATGGTCGAAAAGTACTAGGCAACAAATACGAAATATTCTCATTGGAAAGAAAACAAACAACCGACAGTTAACACTGACTATAAAACCAACCTTCTTTTTCCTCTTATTAGCGCTAATATGGCGCATATATTGCTTTGTTGTTACATCATTACAGCAACTTAGGTTTAATACAGTTCTATGTAAAATAATTAATCATATTGGAGCTGAATTATTTGGAAAACATTTTGATAGAGCAGAGGCCAATAATCAACACTACTACTGTTGAAGAACCTGTTTTGAAGCCTAAACGAAGTGCATTTATTTTTATAACCGCCGAAGCAGAATCAAGCCACATAGCGCTTGCAGATTTAAAAAAAATCGAAGAAGTTCAAGAAGTCTATCTCGCATTAGGCGCATATGACTTGGTAGCAAAAGTCAAAGGTGACTCCCTAGACCACATAAAAGACGACGTACTCAAACGCATCCGAAACATAAGCAGCATCAAATCAACCCTAACCCTAACCGTCATCTAAATAACTGCCAACTGATAGACAAAAAATAGTATTATTAACCGATTTTGTTAATGCTTACTACTTGATTATATCGGTTCTTCTATGTTAACAACCGTAGCAACTTGAATCTTTTGACTGCCCTGGGTAGCCTGTAAGCATTCATGGATGTGTTTCCAAAACATCATACGGGTGTGCCAGGGCGGAACATCACAGAAGGGACATTTAAAAATTGGTTGAACCAAATCCAACACCACACTAAAATTACCTTATCCTAACATATCCCTATGTGGCTGTAACAACCCTACAACATGATGTACATTGTCTAAAATGATTCTTTGCAGTGTTTTAGCATGATTCATTGATGGGTGTAAACTGCCGTGTCAAATAAATTGATATAGTTTAGTCAGCTATAACCTGCGAGTGCAAAATTACACAGATGAACAGAAAGAAATAAGAGTCATATGTATCATTTAGTTTCAATTTAATGGGGGTTATTGTGTGGCTGTTACACCCAAGTCTAGTTTAAATGCTTCACATCGTAGAACTCTGATAGTTGTTTCTGTGATAATTGCGGTCGTGGTGTTGGTTTCTGCTCTGTTTGTATATCGATCTTTGATAGTAGACGATGATGGTCTTATACGTGTTAAGACTGCGTCTGAGCTTAACGAAGCCATTAATAATGCCGCGGTTGGTGTGCCTACAACTATTGCGTTTACTACCGATATTTTTCTTGGTCCTGAACTTACCATTCCAACAGGTGCAGATATTACCTTAACAAGTGACAGTAAAACTGATTTTTTTAGATTAGTTGGTTGGGATGGTCAGGGTGTTATTCGTGTTATGAATGGCGGCAGATTAACGATTGATGGTATTATTGTGACCCATGAGGCTGGTTCTACAGGTTTGGGTATAATTGTTATTGGTACTCTTATTATGGTTGATGGCAAAATTTCCGGTAACACAGGCGGGGTAGACATCTCGGCTAGTGGTGTTTTTGAGTTAGTTAGTGGAGTGATTTCGGATAACGTTGCCGAACGTGGCTCTGGAGTGTATGTAAATGAGGGTACTTTTAAGATGTCGGGCGGTAAAATATCGGGTAACACAGCAACTGTCTCTGATTGGTATGCTGGCGGTGGGGGTGTATTTATGTGGAAAGGTCATTTTGAGATGTCTGGAGGCGTAATTACTAACAACACCGCACAGGGATATGGTGGTGGAGTATACAACATGTATGGAACCGTTGATAGATTAGGCGGTGAAATTTATGGCAACACCGCTACTGAGGGTAATGATGTTCACGAACGAACTGACTAACACCCCCCTCTATTTAACACTACACCGAATAGGGCTCGAATACCGTACTTTTGTGAACAGAACAGCGTTTTAGAGTTGCATTGATTAAAAGAAGCTTTTCTTCGCTATATTTTCACAGACAAAATATCTATTAGATGATTTGAAGCGTCATTTGTTGTAGTGTAAATTTGAGTGTGAACAGGTTTGTTGTGATCTTTTAGCTAGTAGTAGCCTTGTTCGTTTTGTGAGCGTACTTCTCCGGTATCTCCCCAGATAGTGACTGCATATGCCTGGATTCCGTATGGATGTCCATGAACTAAATGTAGTGCTTTCTCATCGCCGCTCATTGTTTCAAAGTTTATGTCAATTTGCCAACATGGGCGTGAATCTACATAACCTGCCCAGCCTGTTACGGTTGTTGCTATGGTGCGATTGTTATTTTGAGCGTATACCTGAGTGATAGGATAAGCGATCTCAATTGCCTTCTCAAGAGAGATTTTAAAATCTTGCTCACTATACGGAGGTATTACACATTGATGATATATTTCTCCGGTATCTGCCCATACTGTTACCTCATAACCAGGAGTTTTGAGGTGATATTTAGATTCAGGGTTTTCTACAGTTTCAAGTCCAATTTCTATGAACCAATAAGGTCTATCGGTTTCTCTGAGAGTTGCTTTGGTTGTTGTTAGGGTACGGTTATATTCTTGGGCATATGCCTGAGCAAAAGGCAAAGCAATTTCAATGGCTGTCTCTTTGCCATAAACAATACTCTTTGGTTGTGTGTTTGATGTTTGACTGTTACTAAGTATTGAACCTAAACCTAGACATAGCGCGACACTGATAACCAAAAGGATTATGATTGGGATAGCGATTTTTTTATTTTTCACGCCCAAATTTTTCACCAACAACTGGTTAGCTGATTACCTTTTAAACCTATCAATTGGTACATCTGTATATTTTACGTTTTAGTGCTAGAACACAGTCTATCGTGTGCTTTGATCAGGGTAAGATTTACGCAGAATTTTTTTGGTTACCCTATGGGTAGACAAACCTAAAACCATATGAATAATGAGTTATCTGAAGACAAAAAAGGGTGGAAAACTGTGTTTGCCCGTTTTTTCTATCTATGTGGTAAAGAATTCGTCTGTTTCAAAGAGTGCTTTTTTGCAGGTCGGGCAAGTTTCATCGCTGATTTTTATGGATGAGTTGCAGTGGGGACATTTGCTTTGTTTTTTGGCTATGTGCAGGCCTGCTTTTTCTGTGACTATTTTGCCATCTTTTAGTAGAAGCATGCGTTCTGTGTGGTTTGCCACTTGTATGTCGTGGGTTACCATGATTATGGTGGTGCCCCTTGTTAGGTTGAGGTTTGCTAAGAGTTTTATGATTTCTTGTTTGTTTTGGCTGTATAGGTTGCCTGTGGGTTCATCGGCTAGTATGATGGCGGGTTCGTTGGCTAGTGCTCGTGCGATGGCGACGCGTTGTTGTTCGCCTTGGCTTAGGCGTTGGGGGCGATGGTTTTCTCTGCCTGAGAGGCCGACAAGACCTAAGAGTTCGCTTGCTCGTTTTTTGCGTTCTGTTTTGTTTTTGATTTTGTTTTCTAGAGGCAGTTCTACGTTTTCTCTGGCGTTTAAATATGGCAGGAGGTTGAAGGATTGGAAGATGAAGCCCATTTTGTCTTGGCGTATTTTGTAGAGTTTGTTCTCGGGTGTGTTTGTGACATCAATGTTGTCGAGGTGGACTTTGCCGCTTGTGGGTTTGTCGATGCATCCGATGACGTTTAGCAGGGTTGTTTTGCCGCTTCCGCTTGGACCCATAATGGCTATGAATTCGCCTCGGTTGACTTGTAGGTTTAGATTCGTTAGGGCATTAACTGGATTTTTGCCTAGGGTGTAGGTTTTGGTTAGGTTTTCGATTTGCAGTACTGGGTTATTCATATCTCATTGCCTCCGCGGGGCGTATTTTTGCGGCTCTCCACGATGGGTAGAGCGTACCCAACACACCAAGTAGCATGGCTCCTCCAAGTGTTGCTAACACAAGTTCAACACTCAAAGTGACTGGATTTGTTGTTGCGGCAACAATGGGTCCGGTTGCGCTGAGGGTAAAGCCTAAGCTGGATTGGACGCTTGGGAGTAGTAGTGAGGAGAGGGTTGGTGCGGCAAAACTGGCTATGGCGACGCCGATTATGCCTGCAATGGTGCTTAGCAGGAGGCCTTCGAGTATGAATTGTGCCATGACGGCTCGGTTGCTAAATCCTATGGCTTTGAGAGTGCCGATTTCTTTGGTGCGTTCTCGCACTGTGTAGAGCATCACAAAGAGCACAATTAAACTGGTTGCGGCTACAACCACGATGATTTCTTGGAGTGCTGTTGCTTGTGTGGCGGCTATGGATGCTTGGGAGCTTTCTATGGCTTCGTTGTATCTTGACTGCATATATTCCAGTTGGTTTAGGCGTTCTTGTCCGGTAATTACTGTTACCTCGGGGTGGAGTGATCTGATTTCTTCAACTACTGTGTTGACTACCTCACTGCTGGTTGTGAATATTTTGAGGCTTGTTATGTATCCGGTGTTGTTGGTTATGGTTTGGGCGTCAGAGAGATTCATGTAGAGAATCAAATTATCGGTTGATGCGCTGGGTTCATAGATGCCTACAACGATAAAGTCTGTGTCAAAGATGGTAATGGTGTCGCCGACTTTTGCAGAGAAAAATGCTGAATTATTTTGGCTAAGCAAAACTACGCCGGTTTCATCGGCTCGAAGGTTTCGTCCTGCAACAATATTTGAGGGTAAAATATTGTATGATGATAGCAACTCAGAAGTTAGGGGTATGCCTTTTATGGTGTAATCAATGATTTGGGTCGTGAAGGATCGGCCCATCATTTCTAGGGTTTGTTCTTGGCTTCCATCGGAGGCTTCAAGTGAGGGCAACATCGCAGCAACGCCGTTGATGTTGCTTATGTCTGAGTAGAGCTCTTGATTCATCGGTGTGGATGCCTGCAGGGCCCCGCCAAACTGACCTGATATTTCGCCGCCTCTAAACCCGCCATATCTATCACCAAATCCTGGTGCATTGGATGGATTTAGGACTTGTCCGTCTCGGGGTATCTGGCCCCCTTGGATTATTGTGGGGGTAGCATCAGGACTAAACCCATACCCGGCAAACCGCGAAGACATGGTGACATCTATTTGGCTTAGCGCCTGAGTGATTGATTCACCGGTTTCGGTTATGGTTGAACTTAAATTATTAGCCATATCATTTGCCGCTTCCTGATTAGCCATGAGCCCTGCAGGAATGGAGATCATAATTGATAGAGAGATACTAAGTGCAATGATAACTAGCGACGCTCTGATTTTTCGTCTTGAAATGTTTCTTACTGCCCGGTTTACTATTCCCATATACAACACCTGCATGTTAACTTGACAAGAAAAACCTGAACAGACCTTAGTCAGCATTATATTTCCAGTTATTCAAGTCTTCTTGGTTTTCTCATCTTTAGTATTATAATTATTAAATAATTTTTCATAATTATACCCAAATTGTACCCAAATTAGCTGTAACTTGCTTCTGCTTCTTTTTTATCGAAATTAACCGCCTGTGCAACTGGTAAGAGCAGAAGATCAGTATTGTATTAGGCTGTTGTTGGGTGTGATTGTAGCGTAAAACTGGCGGTATCTGTCATGGTGGCAATTAATAATGGCGATCTGTAATCTGTCTAATTTCTTCTTTGTTGGGTCTAAAAAGCGCACCTTTATAACCTCAACAGAATAACATTCCCCCAAGAAGCATGAGAGGCAACTGGATGTCTGTAAACGCTCGTTCACTAAAATATGTGTTGGGCTGGTTAATTGCAGGCACCCGAGGCGGGTTGACTCGTGCGAAAATAATTGATGCATTAAAAGAAACGCCCCAGAACGCCAATCAGTTGGCATCATTGCTCAAGATGGATTACAAAACTATGCGGCATCATCTAGAGGTGCTGGAAAAAAACCGTATGGTGACCTCTGTTGGGGATAGGTATGGGGCAACATATTTTCTTTCACAGACTCTTGAGGATAACTATGGTCTGTTTGAGGAGATTGTGAAGAAAATCGGGAAAAAGTAGAAAAAGGAGAACAAGTAAGAGGGAGAAAATGATGAATAGAAAACAAGCCATATTGGTTCTGCTTATCGCTTTGTTAGTTCTATCTGTTTGTGCTGCAGTTTTAATGACCTTCTACCAGACCGAAGTGAAAAATTCCCAGCCTTTTCCTTTTGAAGCAAGAGTATATCGTCCCAATCCGGCTGATCTTGAGCTATATTATTGGGCAAGAACCATACTCTCAACCATAAATGTAGTGTTAATTTCAGTTCTAATTGTTAGTTATGTAAGCATCTACTTAAGAACCAAATCAGAATTTACCATAGGCTTGCTGTTATTTGCAACTTTTCTACTCATAAAGGAAGTAGCTTGGAGTCCCTTTGTAATTGGTGTTTTAGGCTTTGGACTCTTCGGCCTAGGTCCATTTGCATTTCTGCCTGACCTTTTTGAGATGGCGGCTCTTCTTGTGCTGTTCTATCTAAACATCAAATACTAACTACCCCTTTCAGGTTATACAGTCAGGGGATAGAATATGGAAAAACTATTTAAGATTCAAAAGAGCACAAAGAAGCGGAAGAGACTCAAATGATTCCGGAGACTCAAACAAAAAAGAGCCCCAGTATAATGGTGATTGCATTAGGCCTAATCTGCATTATACTGGCTGCAAGTACAATAGCCGCATTTACCCTCAAGACCAATGACACAACCGAGTTAGACAAAAAAGACAAAAAAATTGAAGATCTAAATGCCCAAATAGTGAAATTAACAAACGAAATAGCGGTTTTGATGCAAAATCAAAATCAAAACCCCGACCAGACCGCAACAATTAACAGCCTAAACAATAGAATAGCAACATTAAACGAAGAACTAGCCGCTGCAAACAAAAGAGCTGAAGACTGGCGAAAGATCGTAAACCTTGAAGAGTCCGAGCTTATCGTCAACAAAACCGTAGTTCACACCGCAGGAGACAAAGAAACCATCTATCACGAAACAATGCGCTACGCCAGCTACATTGTAGTAGAAGCTACACCAAATTCAACTGATACCTGCTACATTGAAGTCAGCTACACATACAATGGTTCGCCTATTTCATTCAAAGAATACTTTGGCAAAGCAAATGAGAAGCATACACTAATATTTCCAGTCTTACCCGCTTCGCTTAGAATTGTAATCGGCAACGACAATGACAAAGTAGGCGACGAAGACGCCCCCAAAATTGATAACAAGGTAAATGTCTTAATTACACTCCGTTATTAACTTCTCCACACCTTTTTTTATAATATTAATCATACTACAACTGATTATAAGTCTAACAGAAATTTACTTGTTTATCGTGTTCTATTCAGCTTAGACGTAACGAATTCTAAAAATATAGAACTTTAACAAGGGTAATCTTGTGTATGTTCCATACATTTTATGGGTAAGAACAAATTATTGAAGGTCTCACAAAGGGAATGGAGCAAAATATATGGTGTAAACTAGCCATGCCAATAACTTTGTTTACCTAGTTTATTTACCGCATATTGTGCGCTTGGAGTTGAGCTATTTTTTGAATAGTTCCATAAGTTTGGGCATCAATTCATAACCCTGCTCAATGAGGCCCAATTTACCTTGTTCGCATTCTCTCTCGGAAAATTTGGCGGGGTTATTGCTGGGGTTGGTTTTACCGCCGGCAATCAATACTGCAACAGGTGTATCGGTGTGGATTTTTTTTTCACAGGGTGTGGCGTGATCGGAGGTTACGCAAATAATGGTGTCTTTTAGATTGATTTGTTTAAGGAGCGGGCCAAAGAAGTATTTGTCAATGGCTGTGATGAGGTCTGTTTTTAGGTTATAGTTGCCGTCGTGACCTGGTTCGTCGGGACCTTTTAGATGGATATAGAAGCAATCATGATGGGGTAGCCCTTGGAGAAGTGCTTCTACTCGAAGTTCAAGGTCAGCTTGGATGTTTGAGGTAGGCGGGGGAAGCAAGGAGGCATCCATACCTGCAAGCTGGGCAATACCGCGTTCGGTGTGCATATCTGCAAGACAGGCAAAACTGAGCTGGTATTGTTGATTTATGTTGAAGAATCTCGGCAGTAAATGACCTGCATCACGTGTCAAAACAACATTTGCTTTGAGTTTACCCTCTTTTGCGCGCTGAATATTTAGGGGACAAGTTTCCCAAAGAGTGTGAGATTTTTCGATGAACTCGTTAACTAAGCCTGCCGAGACTTTGGCCGCATCAGTATTATCGGTGGGTTGGACAGTTTTTAACATCATATCAACATTGATTTGGGCAACACCGATACCATTGATTGTAGTGTATGCGGGGTCACTGTTTGTGATAGCGCTGGAAAGGGGCTGGGCTTTACTTTTGATGAGCAAAACCGCACGGTGACCAAGAGTATTTTTGAATTCAAAATCGGCTGGATAGGAGGTTAACTTGATTTGCTTGTTTGCAGCCTCAGTGAGTTCGATAGCCTCTTCAGTTGTGAGGTTGCGTCCAACTCGGCGGTCTAGAATGGTTTTGCCCGTGCCTAGGGTTGCAAAGTTGCACCGCAGAGCTAAATCACCGTCTTGCATTTCTAAGCCTGCGCCGGCGGCTTCGATGACGCCTCGGCCTGGACTGTACTTGAAGGGATCATAACCTAACAGAGAAATTACTGCGGCATCACTCTCTGGTGCCACTCCTTTACCAACGGTGTACATCAGACCCGTTTGTCCACTTTGGGCCAGTGAATCTAGATTGGGAGTGTGTGCTACTTCAAGGGGGGTTTTGTTGCCTAATGCTTTGATTGGCAGATCGCCCATGCCGTCGATGGCTATGTAGAGTAGTTTCAAGCTGTTTCCTCTTTAGTTATGGCTTGCCTGTAAACTAATTAGAATATTTCGTATCGAAGGGGGTTGTTAACGTTAAAAGCTTTCGGATCTCGGTTTGGGTTTGTTGCGGGGTACCGGTGGTGTTTATCAGATGTATCTTGCATTTCTCAAAGATCTGTTCAAAAAAGTTGGTTCTGAGTTCTAGTTTACGTTTATCGCGGACTAGTTGATGGGGATTGCAGAAGTCGTGCTCACGCATATAGTTTAGGGCTTCTTTGACACTTAGCTGTGTTATGATCTGGTTGTCGGTGGGGTCGCGTTTGAGCAGAATAATATTGTGCAATGTTGCCATGGGAATAACACCGCCCCCACCCACTATCCAGCGTACATTAACTATTGCTCTACCCCGCTCATCTAATCGTGCCTTATCTACCAGCTGTTCATATTCATTCCAGATTTTGCCAATATCAGCTTGGATGTAGGTGTTTTTTTCAGAGCCAAGTGCTAAGGGCTCGCGTGAACTAAGACGTACAAAATACCAATCATCACTGATTAAACGCGCCGTTGGGATTCGCAGCAACCCCCAGGAATGAGTGGTTTTACCCGTTCCAGAGGGTGCAATAATAGATACTCCCAAACAACTAATGTCAATAACCGCTCCATGAACAGAGTAGATGCGATGTTCATCCTCTAAAATATCACTTGCAAGGGCAAGGGCTATACTTTTGATCCAGCCGTAGTAGTCTACATTTATGAGAAAAGCTGTTTTGGTGTAGGGATCATAGTGAACACTCATGGGTTGATTGGATTCTTGGAGCACGATGAGGCGCCCATGACTGCGGATGTTTTCGTTTGCGCTATAAAAATTGTCTTCCCACAGATCCTTTATTTGGCGGGAATTTGTCAAGAGCTTAATACAGCAACCATAGATATCGGCTTTACTTGTATAGAGCAATTGGGGCGCATAATTTTCAAAAAAGCGGTCTTTTTCTTGGGGGTTTATTAACTGCACCTTATAACTCATATGACATACCAACAAAAATTCACTCTAGGTAAACTTTGGGGCACGGATAAGGGTTTCGAAAAAACTCTATCGACTTAAGTTGTTCAGATATTTTTGGTTCGGGATCTACAGAAACCAGAACATTGTGAATTGATGTGTCGTACAAATATTGTCTGATGTTGTGAAAAGGGTGAAGAAAATAAGACGACGAAGAAGAGGAAGGGGTTGTTTATGTTGGGGGTAGGGCGTGTTGGAATGTTACTAGTTCGACGTTGGGTGCGGGTTTGACTGCTTCGGATATGCGGGAGGCTACTATGCGTTTGATGTTTTTGTCGGCGGCTATGTCGACGATGCGTTGGGTGATGATGCCGTCAAAGACGATGGTGTTTACGTCGGTTGTTTGTTGGAGTTTTTCTGCGAGTTGGCTGACGGGCAGGTGTTCGATTAGTTCAAGTTTTTCGTTTAGCATTACTGCTTCAAGTGTGCCTACGAGTGCTTTTGCGGCTTGGCTTACTGCTTCGGGGACCTCGATTTTGCGGCGCTCAGGTGCTGGGGGTGTTGGTGTGGGTGCGACTTTTTTGGGTATTTGGTGAACTTGTGGTGGTGTGGGTGGTTGGGAGGGTTTGTTTGTAGTGGTGGGGGTGGGCGTGTTAGTGGTTTCGCGTAGTTCTGCTACTGGGATTTTGTTTTCGATTGCTTCGTTTATTTCTTTACAGTTGCATTCTTCGATTTCTTTGCCTCGGGGTGCGCGGCCTACGTATTTGACGTTGGTTACTTGGAGGAGTTCTTTTTGGATGAGGTCGCCTCCGCGATCGCCGTCTAGGAGTGCTATGGCGTTGCGTTCTTTGGTTATTTTTTTGATGGATTCGGGGACTTTGGCGCCTTCTAGGGCGATGGTGTTGAATATGCCGCATCGCATGAGGTTGATGATATCAGCTCGGCCTTCGACTACGTATATGTCTTTGGAGCCTTCTAGGCCGGGTCCGGCTGGGAGTTCTTCGGGGCCGTATTTTTCGACTTTGCCGACTTTCATGGTGTCGCTGATTTCTTTGTAGACTTCATCGACGCTTGGGATAGATTCGATGTTCCATTTGTGGAGGATTTCTTTGGCGCGGTCGATGATTACTTTTCGGCGGGCTTCGCGTATGTCTTCGATGCGTTCAAGGTTGACTTTGGCGCTGCAGGGTCCGACGCGGTTTATGCTCTCAACGCTTGCGGCGATAAGAGCGGTTGATACGCGGTCTAGGCTGGTGGGGATGGTGATGGAGCCGTTTGTGCGGTCGTTTTTAGAATGGAGGTCAATTTCGATTCTGCCGATACGGCCGGTTTTTTGTAGTTCGCGCAGATCAAGTTCTGGTCCAAAGAGGCCTTCGGTTTGTCCAAAAACTGCGCCAATAACATCTGGCTTTTCGACTATACCTTCGATTTCAAATTTAGCATGTACAACGTACTTTATAGTAAAGGTTTGGGATGTTCCCGTAAATATGCAACTCCTGTAAATTATTATCTATTTAGATTGATTGATTATTTGTTAATCGCATTATAGCGAGTGATACCCTCGCAATGATGAGACTGATCAAGAAGCTAAACACATGCCGTCTAATAATACTTGCGGTGCAAGCAATCCCAACACAAAAACACACAAAACTAACAACCCAAACCCAAACCAACCCCCTAAAACAAAAAAATAAAACACAAAACTTCATCTACAACATAAACAAACCCCAATCTCGCTATCTACACTATCTCAAGCAGACAATTAATGACCCCCTAACCATACCACCCTTTAAATACCTAAACCCCTCAAAGAAGAGTGAGCATCAATGAGCCTGCACCTAAACCCTGAATACGACAAACTATTACCCCGAATGTCCGAAGAAGAATTCACCGAACTCAAACGCTCCATAGAAACCGAAGGCCAACACTACCCCATTATTGTTAACGAAAACCTCGAAGTCCTCGACGGTCACCACCGCTTCCGCGCCTGCACCGAACTTGAAATCGAACCCGACTTTGAAGTAAAACAATTCGACGACAAACTGCTTGAAAAAAAATTCGTCATAGAAGCCAACCTCAGACGACGCCCCCTAAACAACTTTCAACTAATCGAACTCGCCGTACCCCTCCTAGAAATCGAAAAAGCCATAGCAAAACAACAAAACAAAAAAAACAAAAACCAATCCAACCCACAACAACAAGAAGAATCCCTCTCCGATGATGATGCAGAGGAGGATACAGATGCTTTTTCTGGACCTGAACTTAAGATAAAACCTGCTGAGTCGGTTGCTAAAAAAGCAGGTGTATCAACCCGAACTCTTGAGCGGGGAAAAAAATCATAGAAAAAGCCAGCGAAGATGACAAACAAAAACTTCGCGAAGGAAAAACAAGCATCTCCAAAGTTTATCAAGAAATTATAAATGAAGAAAAACCACCCCAACCCGCCCAAGAAACTGCGGTTAAAGTGGACACAGAGCTAGACTTGCACAACAAAGCAGAACTATTAACACTTCTAGAGCGACTTCTAAATGGAGAGTTGTACTGTCCTCACTGCGGTAACGCCATGCTTGAATGCAACAAATGCCACAAAACCCTAAAACAACTCTTAAAGGCAAATAAACCCGACGAAGATACAACATTTTAATTGTCCCAAAGAAATGCACATAAACTTTAAGGGCAAGCTAAACTTGACGTTTGTAACGCTTCGTCTCTAAGGCGTAGAATGGGGATATGATTTGCGTAATCCTGAACAAACAATTGGTAATTTGATTGATAAGCAAACAGTAGCATTTATCGGTTCAATAAATGACGCGGGATTTCCTAACCTAAAAGCCATGCTTCCGCCACGCAAACGAGAGGGTATCAAAGAATTTTGGTTCACCACCAACACCTCTTCACGTCGCGTGGCACAATATCGTGCAAACCCCAAGGCGTGTATATATTTTTTTGATAAGCGCTTCTTTCGCGGTGTTCAATTACTTGGAACTATGACTGTTTTAGAGGACAGTACCGCTAAAGAGATGATCTGGCGTGACGGCGATACCCTATATTATTCCAAAGGGGTCACCGATCCCGATTATTGCGTGTTAAAATTCACTGCCCAATCAGGCAGATATTATGCAAATTTCACCTCACAAGATTTTGAGGTGCCCTAATGCTTGCAAGTATAATCCAGAACAGCAAAAACACAGTGTTTTTTGGGGGCGCAGGCGTTTCAACCGAGAGTGATATCCCTGACTTTCGCTCCGAAAAGGGCCTATACACAGCCAAAAAAGTTTACGGCTATCAACCCGAAGAACTTTTGAGTCGAACATTTTTTGAACACAACCCCGAATTATTTTTCCGATACTATAAGGAAAATCTGATATACAAAGACGCAAAGCCAAATGCCGCCCATCTAGCTCTTGCCAAACTTGAACAAAACAACCTGCTGTCCACTATAATAACGCAAAATATCGATGGACTACATCAAGTTGCAGGAAGCAAAAATGTGCTTGAACTACACGGCTCAAACCATCGCCAATACTGCATACAATGCGATAAAAAATATTGTTTAGACTATATTATTAACGCCAAAAATTGTGAGCCGGGGGTTATTCCAAAATGTAGCGAATGCGGCGGCTTAGTTCGTCCCGAGGTAGTTTTATACGAAGAACAATTAAACAAAAAAGTTATGGATTTGGCGATAGAAGCGATTGCAGCGGCAGATTGTTTGATTGTTGGCGGAACTTCCCTTATGGTATATCCTGCCGCAGGTTTACTGCGCTATTTTGGCGGATCTAATCTTGTGCTTATCAATAAAACTGAAACCCCCTATGACAACCGCGCAAATCTGGTAATTCATGAGAGTATTGGTAAGATACTCTCTGATGCCATTGGGCACATATTTGGCGGATAACTAAGTGAATAGCGAGATAGTTTTCTGTTTAGGTTGCTATTTAGGGGTTAGGTTGGTTTTTTGAGTGTGGTTTCTATGTTATTTTGTGTTTGTCTGAACTGGGTTACTAAGGTTTTTCCAAATGGTGTAACTTCGGAGGATCCGCCGCCTTTTGCGCCGCCTCTTATGCGAATAACCAGTGTTTCGCCTAGGCGCTCTTCGGCAAGGGTTATTCGGTGTAGCGCATAGCGATATGACATGCCCAGTTGTTTGGAGGCTTCTAAAATGGAGTGGCGTTTTGCTATTTCTTCGAGTAACTGGGCTAATCCGTCGCCAAAGATGGCTTCATTTTTATCGTTTACTACCCAGAGCTTGAAGCGATAGTTTAGGGCGCACATGGTGTTCACTTGTTTAGTGTAGTGTTTGGGGAATTAAGCTTTGCTTGTGCAGTTTAGTGTATATTCTTTTGGTGCTTTCAAAATCACCAGTTAAATGCAGGTGTTTTTATTACCCATTTTTTTGCTATATATTTGTTAAAATTTTTTATTAGGCTCAATATGTGCCTATATATTGTGAGAGGGGACACTTTTTAGCATCTACCCCCGATAGTCCTTTCGACCCCTCTCACAATTCCAATGGACCTTTAGCTAAATTGTATCTAAAAACATAATCCTTAGATGAGAATGGGATCAAGAAGGGACCAAATTTTTATAAGTGTCTGGCCAGGTGTGGTTTGGAGAAAAATGTCCGAAAAGAAATTTCAAATAAACGAAATCACGGCAAAGAAACAGTTGAATCCCGTGATTAAAGAAATTACAATTTATGCACCGGATATAGCGGCGAAAGCTAAAGCGGGTCAGTTCGTTATTTTCAGAGTCAATCAAGACAGCGAACGCATACCCCTCACACTTGCCGCATGGAATAAAGAAAAAGGAACAATTACTCATATTGTTCAAGAAATCGGTTTTTCCACCACTGAACTGGGCAACCTCGAAGTAGGACAAAAAATCCAAAACGTTGTTGGACCCCTGGGAAATGCCACCGAAATCGAGAACTTTGGCACAACAGTTATCATATGCGGCGGCTTGGGCACAGCAGTGGCATATCCAGTTGCTAGGGCACTAAAAGAAGCCGGAAATAAAGTAATATCAATCATTGGCGCCCGCTCAAAAGAACTCTTCATACTCGAAGAAGAGATGAGCGCCGTTTCTGATGAAATTTACTTTACCTCCGATGATGGCACCAAAGGCCAAAAAGGCTTTGTAAGTGATGTTTTAAAATCCTTACTTGAGAAAAACTACCAATTCAATCGCGCCTTTGCTATTGGACCCCCCATCATGATGAGCGTTATAGCGGATATAACTCGACCCTATGGTATCAAAACCATTGCAAGTCTCAATCCCATCATGGTTGATGGAATGGGCATGTGTGGAGCATGTCGAGTTACCATCGCAGGTAAAACCGAGTTTGCCTGTGTGGATGGACCCGAATTTGATGCCCACAAAGTCGACTTTAAAGAACTCATGCTGCGACTCAGAGGCTATTGCAAAGAAGAAAAACAAGCCTTATCTTTTGAGCCCACTGGAGGTCATTGTAAATGTCACAACCACTAAACACACCCAATAATCGGCTAAAAGCCGTTGAAGTTGCTAAACAAGAACCAGCGATCCGCACTAAAAACTTTGAAGAAGTCGTTTTAGGCTACACTGAAGAACAAGCCGTAGCTGAAGCCCAGCGATGCCTAACCTGTAAAACACCCAAATGCGTCGAGGGTTGCCCTGTGGGTGTAGATATCCCCGGATTTATAGGACTTATCCAGCAGAAAAATTATGATGCGGCTATAGCTAAAATCAAAGAACGCAACAGCCTACCCGCCATTTGTGGCAGAGTCTGCCCCCAAGAAGAGCAATGCCAAAAAACCTGCATTCTGGGCAAACGAGGCGAACCAATCTCAATTGGACGACTAGAACGATTTGCCGCAGATACTGAGCAGAAAAAAGGCATCGTTGCCACACCCATTAAAGAGTCAAATGGTAAAAAAGTAGCTGTTGTCGGCGCCGGACCAGCAGGATTAACTGTCGCCGCTGATTTAGCTAAATTAGGCTATCAGATCACCCTCTTTGAGGCCCTTCACTGTGGCGGAGGAGTCTTGGTGTATGGCATACCTGAGTTCCGCTTGCCCAAACGCATCGTCCAATCCGAAATCGACTACATCACAAGCCTAGGCGTAGAATTCCGACCCGACGCCCTAATTGGCCGAATCTTTACCGTAGAAGAATTGTTCGCCAATGGCTATCAAGTAGTCTTTATCGGCACTGGTGCAGGATTACCAAAATTCATGGGAGTCCCCGGAGAAAACCTAAACGGCATCTATAGCGCTAACGAATTTCTCATCCGCGCAAACCTCATGAAGAGCTATAACTTCCCCAAGAGCAAAACCCCCATCCGAGTCGGCAAAAAAGTAGCCGTCATAGGCGGCGGCAACGTAGCCCTAGACTCAGCACGATGCGCCCTACGCCTAGGCGCCGATGAAGTCTCCATAATCTATCGACGCACACGTGACCAAATGCCCGCCCGCCAAGAAGAAATCGAAAACTCGGACGAAGAAGGCATCATCTACAGATACCTAACCGCACCAACCAAATTCAACGGCGACCAAGAAGGCAACGTCAAATCCATGGAAACCATCACCATGAAACTCTGTGACGCCGACAGCTCAGGAAGACGCAACGTCGTCCCCATCGAGGGCTCACAACAAACCCTAGAAGTAGACACCGTAATCGTAGCCATCGGGCGCACCCCCAACCCAATCATACAAGGAACCACCCCCGGCCTCAAAACAGAACACGGCGGTATCATAGCCAACGACACAAACTATAAAACTAGTCTAGATGGCGTCTACGTCGGCGGCGACATAGCAACCGGCGAAGCAACCGTAATCAGCGCAATGGGCACCGCCAAAATCGCAGCAAAAAGCATCCACGAATACCTCACAAACGAAAAATAGGCTAAACATAGCCTCCCCTTTGTTTACTTTCTTTTATTCCGCAAAAAAGACATGTTTTATCGCCATACACGTTTTAAATGCTGATACTACTTTGCATGCAGTTCGCGAATTATCTCAGCCTTTAAACTATCGAAAATAAACTACAAACTGGACTAAACAAGGATGTTTTTGGCTTCAGCTAAGATAAGATAGAATGCGGCCAGTCCTTGCCATTTTCCCCAGGTTTTGGCAGTTTCTTGGGCCTCAGACGTCTTTATGGATTTGCCTCCGTAGTAATAGGTTGAGATGACGCGTTTTATACCAAAGTCATCGGCAGGTAAAACATCCCAGCGTTGCATACCTCTAAGCAAAGTGAGCTCAGCAGTCCAAGGGCCAATCCCTTTGAACTCATCTAACACCTTGATTACACTCTCTGGATGGGGATTAGTTTTCATGGCCTCCAGATCGAGCTTACCCGATAGAATGTGTTGTGCAACGTTGTATATGTACTCCGCTTTGCGCTGGCTCAACCCACATGCCCGTATATCACTAATAGAGGCCTCAGCTATGTTTTGTGCGGTTGGAAAGGCGCTGTAGGTTTCATTATTGATTTCGAGTTTATTGCCGAATCGTTGGGCAAGTCGTTCTTCTATGGTACGTGCAACTTTGATCGATATTTGTTGTTCCACAATAGCATCTACCAACCCCTCAAAGGCTGTGGGTGTAGTGGGGAATTTGAAGCCACATAACTGCTGGGTTATTTTGTGCATAATGGGGTCTTTTTGGACCTCACAATAGAAGGCGGTTAAGTCAAAATTTAGATTAAAGATATAGTTTAACGTCTCTTGTGCGGTTTGTTGAGTTTTAGCCGTCAAGGATTTGTTGGATTTTAGGGTGATTGTTAAACAGGGTTTTTTGGTGCTTCCGCTGTCAACAACTTTTGCCAGGACTAAATCACCGTTTATTTGCAGGACTTGGCTAAACTCCCCATTCAAATAGGCACGTACTGTGGGGGTGCCGTCTGAGAAAACCTGGCAGCTCAACGCAAAATCTAGGGGCTCCCTTGGTTGAAGAGTATACGTTTCAGTGAAAGACATCTAGGTCCCTTGTGTTTTAAAGTGGGTTTTGGTATTAAAGATTTTTAACTTCCTAAACCATAACAACCAAGAGGACTCTGGATGCGTATTGTGGTTCGAATAGGTGGTAGCGTAGTTGCAAACCCCATCAACACTCAATTACTAGCTAAATATGCAGATATCATCGTTTTGCTCAAACAACAAGGCCATGAGGTTGTGGTTGTTGTCGGAGGCGGCGCTTTAGCAAGACAGTTTATCGGATTTGCCAAAGAGCTCGAGTTAGCCATGGAGGCCCAAGATGAGGTTGCCATTTCCTGTTCAAGGTTATTTGCGCAACTTTTCCTCAAAAAACTCGACAAATATACCGGCAACAAAGTCTCAGTTACCCTAGAAGAAGCCGCAGAAGAGCTTACTATGGGCCACATTGTAGTTATGGGCGGGCTAAAACCTGGAATCACAACCGACACCGTAGCCACCTTAGTTGCAGAAAAAATAGCGGCTGATATGCTCTTGAAAGGTTCAGACCAGCAGGGAGTCTACAATAAAGACCCCCGCAAACACACCGATGCAGTCAAACTCGACCACTTAAGCTTTGAAGAACTATCGGCGGTATTTGATCAAAATGAACACAAAGCAGGCATCCATCAAATCATCGACCCCGAAGCCGTAAAAATCCTCAAATCCAACCGTATAAAAACAGTGGTTGTAAGCGGCTTTGAACCCCAAAACATGCTAGCCGCCGTACGAGGCGAAAACATAGGCACAATCATAAGCTAAAAACCAGCACAGAACCATCAAATTGTGTGCCAGTTAGACGAAAATTCTGAAGAGAATGATACCTAAAAATCAAACAAACCTGCCCTGTTTAGATACGCCATTAGTAAATTTTTCTTGAATCAACATCTTTTTGAGTTCGGTAAACAAAGTCGGCTGGTTGGTTTATTTGTGCTTCAAAGGTTTTGTTGCTGTTATCAAACTCTTTCTTTAACTCAATCAGTTGGTTGATTACTTTGTGAATTTTTTCTCTGGTTGCTATGGGTGAGGATTGATAGATTTTCAAGCACCCCGTTTTAACTTTGGCACCTTGGGGTTTATAATTCGTGGAAAATGTGATCTTAAAGCCAATCTCGCCTGCCTCATGTTTTTTTAATAAAAATAAGAAGAACTGTTGATTGTAAACCAACAAAGACGTTGCCTCGGGCGTGTCCGCGTCTAATTTTATATAGTCGCTGTACCGCACTGTGTTTGGTTGGGAAAGAATTACAAATAAAGTGGCAAATCCTTCCGTTTCATTATTGATTACCTCAAAATCATTTTTTTCATTTAATAAACTGCGAATATATTCACCATTAGAAAACATAGTATGTATTAATTCTTGAAAACCCTCTACACCAAATAACTTAAATGCCGTATAGGCCGAAATTGGACCACCAGATCCCCTAGACAACTCCAAAGTCCACTCAAAGGGCGAATACTCCCCATGTTTTAAGGAATCGATATCATATGCCGATTTACCACCTAATGCGTGCAAATCAGCCCTATCGTTCACCATTATACAACTTGAAATATAGGGACAAAACCCTGTTTTATGAAAATCAACCCCAAACGAATCAGCATATTTCAACTCAGAAATTTTATCGCACATAGCCGACATTTTTGTCTGCTCTACTTGGGACATACTTAACCTATTTTTCTTAAAGTCATAGTAATTATAAACCAACCATACCCAGCCAATCACAGAATCAACATGAATATGGGGCCGATAATCCAATTGAAACTCACAAACAAGCTTATCTCTAATATCCACTATTTTTTTAATAGGATCAACTATAACCTCATTGGTTGTTCCACCGTTAATAATAATACAACCAATTCTTACACCTTGACTTAATTTTTCTCTTAGTGTATCCTCTAGTATTTTTAAATCCATTTGACCATTTGCAACAGTGGGTAAACTCAAACAGCCATCACTACCAAGACCCAGCCAATCACTAATTTCAAAATGACACGGATGAGCCTTATCACTAGTAATAATTACGGCTTGACTACTGCCAACCCCTAACCGTCTAACATTGGGAACGGCTTTGACCAATCCAATTTTGCCTGCATACAACCCAATACCTTTTCCGCCAAAGGTAAACACCCCGCCCGCCTTTTTAACATCCCAACCTACTAACTCGGCTAAAAATTTTGTAACCACCAACTCGGTAGCTAACAAGTAACCCGAGGGTTCATCTTGTGCAAAATTAGGATTAAACAAACTCGCATATGCCGAACTAGCAATACTTACCAAATTAGCCGGCGGTGTAATGTTTAGCATCGTTTCAGCGTTTTCCCACTGAACAGCACGCTGGAAATATTTGGACAACTGCTTTAGTACTTCTTCAGGACATTCTGAATTAATAGGCAAACACTCAGAATCCAAAAACTGTTTGTAGAGATCAATTTCACCCCTCAACAGGGCCTGATCTTTATCCACATATTTTAAGGTGCCATTTGCAAGCAGGCCCAGATATTGCGACATAATTTTAACAACCTCACATTTATTTTCTGTTGCAAAATACCTAGAAAACATTTTATGCACCTCATATTTACAAAAATCAGACATGTTCACAATACTCCATAATAGCAATTTTCACAGTAAAACTACCCAATTTAAGCGTGTTTGTCTATTATGCTGTGAATGTTTAGCACTATATTCTCGGAGTTAGTTTTTCTGTAAAAAATATACCGCTCCAAAGGCTTGGGGCAACACTTACACAGTTGATCAGGAGTTTCTAGATCCATGTTTAAATCTTTCCACATTTTACAATAGTCAGCCATTTAGAACCATCCCTGTTAGTTAGTGTATCAACAAGTGAGCGTATAGCCTTTTTTATATCCGCATGTTTGGACAACCATTCAGGTCAATTTGAAGGGTTAGTATGTAGCGATGTATATTTGTAAAAATCAGTTGGTTGGTATTGATGTGGGTTCGAATCCAACATACAGTGCAAATAGACGGGGAGTGTGTCTGGCACCTAACACAACCATGGCAAGAAATATTGCCCAATTCACCAATCACATACTACCAAATAGATAGGTTGTTCGTAAAACTAAATAAAAGCAAAGAATACATTAACAGCGGAACTTTTGAGGGGTTTAGGCGATGGCGATAAGTAGGAAAAACAAACAGAAACACACCATAGCAGATACACCACAAGTTGATGAAAATTTGTTGTTTTTGCGGGTAGCAGAAATCATAGAGAACCGCAAAAAAACGTACTATTGCGCACGTCAGTCAAGAAACTACTTTGATGTTTTGGGAAGTTGGGCAGTATGTTAATTCGGTTTTGCTGGGGGATGAGCGTGCGGTTTATGGCAGGCAGATTGTGTCGATACTGTCGACACAATTGGCAGAAAAATATGGAAAAACCTTTGAGATGCGAAATTTACGCCGTATGATACAATTTGCAAAACATTCTCAAACCAAGAGATTGTGACGACACTGTCGACACAATTAAGCTGGTCACACATCATAGAAATATTACCGCTAAAAACCCAAGAAGCAAGACTATACTACGCAAACGAAACCGCCGTTAGACAGTTAGGTATTCGTGAATTGCGTCAACAGATAGCACGCAAAGCATACGAACGCAGAGAAATAGCAAACATTGAACTATCAAAAGACTCTACTGTGCCGTTTAATGTCTTTAAGGATCCGTATTTGCTTGATTTGTTTGGGTTAAAAGAGAATTTTGTTGAAGCAGACCTAGAGAAAACCATTCTTGTGGAGCTTGAAGCGTTTTTGCTAGAGTTTGGACACGGGTTTACTTTTGTTGAGCGTCAAAAACGCATGATTATTGATGATGAAGATATTGTTTTGGATCTGCTATTCTACCACCGGATACTGAAAAGACTTGTAGCGGTTGAGTTAAAGCTTGGGGTGTTTAAGGCATCTTATAAGGGTCAAATGGAGCTCTATTTGAAATGGTTAAACCGGTATGAGCGCAAAGAGGGCGAAGAAGCACCTATAGGAATTATCCTATGTGCGACTGCAAGTCGGGAAAAAGTTGAGCTTCTTGAGATGGATAAAGCTGGTATAGCTGTTGCAGAATACTGGACTCATCTGCCGCCAAAAGCAGAGTTTGAAACAAAAATCAAAACAATCCTTATAGAAGCAAGAGAACGTCTTGAACGACGAAGAGCATTTCCACAAAAAGAAACACCAAAGCGTATTGAATATTTCTACGAATCAAAAGACGATAACACAGAAGACCAATAAACATAACGTGATACTTTAAAAGAACGGGTAACAGTACCGCGCTGGACATACACTCTACCCAAATATCAAGCCAAGGTTATCCAACGCACCATGATAGTTGTCAAAACAGCGGACACACTATTGATGACGAATTTCCTGAGGTCAGGAAAATCGTGAAAACTGGCGCAACAGCAAAAACAGTACTTGCTAATGAGCTTTCTAGAGGGATCAGCACTAAAACTTAAAAGAAGAGAAAGATGGAGAATTAGCGAAGAGGAGTGAGTGTTATGGCGATATCGCCATGAACGGCGAGGTTCGAATCCCACCCCTGCACCAAATAAAAACACCAAAATAGGATGTTTTACGCTTGTTTTAGCTATAGAGCATTAAATTGAGAGTAAAACAAGCAGATTCAAAATGGAAAAACCAATTTATCCATCAACCAATAATTGTTAAATATGGCGCAGTACCCTTGA
>WRCX01000038.1 GCA_009783705.1 Candidatus Bathycorpusculum hydrogenotrophicum
AAACAAAGCAAGTTCTGGTGGCGGCATATACAACAGCACCACTAACAGAGTTTTCACTATAAATGGAGGCACAATTTCAGACAACACAGCAAACAACTCTGGCGGAGGCATATACCACACCAAAGGTACCCTCAACATACAAAACAGTACAATAAACAAAAACACAGCAACCTATGGCGCCGGCATATACAACAGCGACACCAACAATACCTTCACCTTGAAGAACAATACAATCGATAACAACACAGCAAACTGGGGCGGAGGCATATACAGTACTAGCAATCTCACTATGACGAACAACACAATAACAAACAACACAGCAACCAACGGCAACGGAGGAGGCATATACCAGTGCAAAGGTACCCTCAACATACAAAACAGCACAATAAACAAAAACACAGCAAACTGGGGCGGAGGCATATTCAACAGCTACACCAGCAATATCTTCAACAACAGCGACACCAACAATACCTTCACCTTGAAGAACAATACAATCGATAACAACACAGCAACCAACAGTGGCGGCGCCATACACTGTACTAGCAATCTCACTATGACGAACAACACAATAACAAACAACACAGCAACCAACGGCAACGGAGGAGGCATATACCAGTGCAAAGGTACCCTCAACATACAAAACGGACAAATCTCAAACAACAAAGCAACACAAGGCGGCGGCATATACAACGACATCACCAATGACGCCTTCTTTCTGGAGGATAGCACAATAGACAAAAACACAGCAACCAACGGCAACGGAGGAGGCATATACCATATTAACGGCACCCTCAACATACAAAACAGCACAATAAACAAAAACACAGCAACCAACGGCAACGGAGGAGGCATATACCATGGGAGTGCGGAGAATTTTGATATCGACAACAGCACCATAACCAACAACAAAACGCGCAAGGGTAATGGCGGCGGTATCTGGGTAGCGGACTTGGACAAGTTATATATCGATACAAAGGAATCTTATGAACGCCCCACTGTTTTCTTAGGCAACACCGCATGCCAAGCATTTAACCGCCACCCAGACCACGACACACTCTATGCCGACAGAATCAAAAGCAAACACTGGAGCAACACAGTAGTGCCAGGCACCTCCAATACATTCAAGTTATCACAAGGTTACAATAATCACGATATCAGCTACACCTATACAAAAGCCTCCAAGTTCGGCGAATGTAGAGTAACTTTTAACATTATTAGTTTAAACGATACTGAAGCCATCACATGGACAATCAAAACAGAAAATGGCATAGTTAATCAGCCAAACAACATAAATACAAACTTTAAAGTGCTGTTCAAAAGATTATTCAAAGACGCCTCCGACCAAAGTTTAGAAAACTTAGCAACGACTTATACGGCGGCGCTTTGGTATGAAGATAAAACGTTTAGAACAAATACCGAATGGAACTTTAACACCCCCATATATGAACGCGACTTAGTGCTGTATGCTTTTGACAATGTGGTTTTTGATGCTGTCTCAGCAAAAAAGGTCATAGAATTCAAATACCAAAAAAAGGACCGAGAAACACAATTCTCACACATCATTGTTACAAAAGACATCCAGTTAGATGAGCTACCCGCGGAGGAGTTGCCCATAAATATTTCCAGCGACAAAACATTTACCTGCCACAACCCAACCAATAACAGCCAAGACGTAGCTCTTACAAGCAAAGAAGACAAGCGCCATTTTAGCATTACCGGCGGTAATGTTACGCTTGCTTTTGAGGGAGTAAAATTACAAGGACAAAACTCCCAGTTTGAGGGTGGTGGGGGTATTGAGATCAGCGGCACAAACACCACCGTTACACTCAAAGGCGCATACATTACAAATTGTAACAATCAATATGGGGGTGCGATTTGTGTGAGCGGCAACAACACAACCCTTAACCTGCAAAACAACACCACCGCCGCCAGCAAAAGCATCAGCAGTAATATTTGCAACAATACCGCCGAATATGGAGGTGCGATTTCTGTGAGCGGCAACAACACAACCCTTAACCTGCAAAACAACACCCGCATCAACAGTAATACCGCCACAGCCAATGGAGGCGCCATACACAACACCGGCAGACTCACCATAGACACTAAACGATCAGGGATTGTCACCGGCGGTACAATTTTAGACAATACTGCGGATATAAATGGCGGCGGCATATACAACCTTGGCGCTCTTACGGTACTTAATTGTAAAATTGATGGAAATGCGGCCCAGCAAGATGGCGGCGGCATATACCACGAGGGTCCAATGCCTCTCATTATTTGCAGTCCCATCATAACTAATAACCAAGCAAAGCGGGGTGATGGCGGGGGCATATGGATAGATACTAAACACTTAGACAAATTACAGATTAGCGAAGAGCCTGATGCTTTAGCAGATTTTTCAGGCAACAAAGCACCCAGAAGAACTAGATGCTCAGCTGATGATGCAAAAGTTCATGGCGCTAATATCGCTATTCAGCAGTGGAAATCTGGTGAGGGGTATGATAATTATGATATTAGCTATCCTCAGGGTGATTGGTATTATAACGTGAAATTCACTATCGTTAGGTTGAATAGGACTTGGGAAGGTAGTGTGAGGAATCAGGGTCCCAATTCGGGCAGGGTTGAGGTGCCGGATGTTTTACAAATTACGGGTTGTCCGGAGGGTTATCGAGTTTTGTGGTTTGAAGCATATGGTGCTGCGGACTATCATTTCAGTGATAGGTATGATTTTGATACTGATGTGTCTGAGCGTACCCAGGATTTGGAGTTGTATGGTTTTGATAATGTTGTTTTTGATGCACTTTCAGCGGAGCGAACTTTGGAGTGTGTGCTTGGTGGAGCTGTCTCAGAGGAGAATTTTGAGCTACTTTTTGTTAAGCAAGATATTAGCTTAGCTGCTCCTTTGCGAATCAACATTGGTGGTGTTCGGTCAATTTGTTATCGTAAATTGCCCAATGGTGATCAGTTACCTGTATCTTTTATAAGTAAAGAGGGGGTGCGGCATTGCGAGATTGTGGGGGGTGAGGTTGCTCTTGTTTTTGAGGGAGTGAAGTTGCAGGGGCCAAATGGTAATTCTATTGCGGGCAATGGTATTGAGGCGGAGAAGGAGGGGGGTGGTATACATATCAATAATATGGGCACTATTGTTACATTGGATGGGGTGATTATTGAGTATTGTAAACATACGATCGCAAATCCTATAGAACCGTATGGTGGTGCAATCTATATTGGCAAAAACAGTGTGCTTTGTTTGCAGAATGAGTGTGAAATCAGGAATAATTCTGCTAGATATGGCGGCGGTGTAGCTAATTTTGGTTCTTTTATTTTGAAGGGCAGCAAAATTTCAAATAATACCGCTATGCGTATTGTCAATGGTGATAGTCATAGTTGTGGCGGCGGCGTATACAATGGCGGGGTTTTTGAGATGTCTGATTATGTCAGTCCCGTAGATAGTAAAAATACTGAAAGTAAGATTATGGGAAATAAGGTTGTTGCTAAGAATACTAGCGGTGGTGATATGTCAGGTCTTGGTGGTGGTGTTTATAATGAAGATGGTGGCACTTTTTGGCTATTCAACGGTACGATTTCTCTCAATAAGGCTAACATGGCTGATGATGGTGAGGGTGGTGGAGGTTTTGGTGATGGCCGGGGCGGGGGCGTATATAATAACAGCAGTGTTGTTATGGCCAATGGTTCAATTTTGGATAATGATGCCAGTAAAGAAGGCAAAGACGTATACACGTATGGTAAATCATTTGAAAAGACGGGAGGGGCTATTGGGGATACTGTGGGAGATATCTTAATTCCCTTTTAGGTTGGTTGGATTGTTGAGGTTTTTGATCTAAGGCTGGAGTTTGTACAAGGGTTGGTTTTGTGCCGACTTGGCTTTTTATTTTTTGTAACCAAAATGCTGGTTATCAGAATAAGGAATGTTGGTATGAGGAATGCCTAAAGTCCCAAGGTTTTGGGACTACTATGTCTAGTTTTTTACAGATCTCTTTCTGCGCTCTAGTCGGTTCACAGACAAACACTTCATTCGTATAAACTTTGCACTTGGAATTTCTCATACCAAACAACACCGCCGCCACCGAGAAATCATTACCCAGTGCCTTTTTAAGATACGCAAAAACAATCAAAAACAAAAACTGCAAAAACAAAAACCTCCGAAGCGACTTCTCCCGATGCGCCCATAAAGGCTACCCACATCACCACAAGCAAACCCAAACAACACCTCCGCACACTACCGAAGATAATACAAAGGCACCATATCCTTCTACAGCAAACTCAAAAGAAAAAACCAAAACATCATCCCACACCGCAAAAATATATACTCTAAATCCCCCTGCTTAACACTATTAGCAGTCGTCTGCAAAATCAACCGCTTCGTCTCACGACCCTTACGCTCTGGATTCAACGTCACATATGCAAAAGTCACCCGGCCAAACAACTCAGCCTTTTTCCGCAAAACAAACAACTCCCGTTTCCCATACATCGCAACATTACAAGACGATTCCAACCCCCTTACCTCACCCGTCACAGGCTCTTTGTACAGAGATACCGACGCAGACAATCCAGCCAAAAAAGCAAGGCCTTTGTCATAGAGATCCACATGGTGAGTTAGAAAAAAATCCCGTATCAACACACAAAAAATAACTTGCCATCCCCATACTGTTTTAGCTCCTCAGTGGTGTTACAAAGAAAGGAAACATCGACAATATTATCCGGCAAAGCTCTAAAGTAGAGAGCATTGTGGTGTCTTTGTTGACTACTAAGAGGAAGCGGATTTGTTTATCTATCTCTTCGCCTCTTTGGCCCCAAGAGGTGAGCGGTATGTGAGTTAGGGTGGGAAGGCTAGGGTGTCTATTTGGGGTGGTGATGTGTTTTGGTTGTTTTTTTGTTAATGGTATTTAGTGTCTTGTATGGTTGGGGGTGTTAATGTCTCGGGTGATGTATATCAGGGTTTGCATATACGGCAAGCGGTATAACCGGCATCTATTGCGTTTTGCCGCCCGTTAAAATACACCCTATTTTGTTCTTGAGGCAACGACCGACAAGAAGACAAATGAAACACCGTACCACTTTTACTACCGATATACACTTCTGAGGGAACAAGCGGTAATACAGATGTTTGCACAGACTTCAGATTTAGGTCAGTATCTATTTGAGGGCTAGCAAATTCTGATCGTGACTTGACATCAGTAGCGGTGGACCGATTAAATTTAACGCTAGCAGTCAGAGAACCTTTGTCAAGTAGCTCATAGGTATAGTCAACAGATATCGTCAAATCCAGATCTTCAGCATCTAGAAGTGCGTATAATCCTGGCTTCTGTACTAAGGGTGACGCATAGTTAAATTCAGTAGGTGTACCGTCAGATGCATCAGTAGCACAACATTTAGACAGAGTCAAATTCACTTCCATCATGAATGTACCTATAAAATCAACTAAAGAGCTATTTTTATTAATACGTGACAGAGTGATGTTTTCTGTTATATAGTGCAACTTTTCATTATAATTTCCACCCATCTGACTGGGGTCTGTTGGGTATATTCTTAAGGTAATTTTGATAGAGTCTTCAGAATAGTTATCCAGTATTCGATAGTTATTCACTACTCTGACTCCAAAAGAGCTAACAGTCTGAAGAGTATCACAAGATACCCAATTCTTGTCTGTTATTTCAATTCTAGGCTCCATATAAACAGGGTCAACTGATTCCGGTAGTGTAGATTGTGCAGGAATTGCCCACCATCGTAAATACCACGTCTGTTTCAATTTTGGGTATAATGGTTCAATCAAAATGCGAAAACTCGTTTTAGTAACGTCAACTGCTTTGAATCGTGGGAACATAGAACCTGAGTTGATATTTGCCAAGCTATAGAGACAAAAATCTTCGAATGAGGAAACATCTGGAGAAGTTTTGGAAGGAATCAGAGACAGGAGAATTGCGGGTGGGACATCACTTGTAAGTGTGTGAGAGATAGCATTAGAAATTAGTGGTCCAACAGAGTTCGATGGGGAAACAAGCTCTATCACGCCAGAGATGGCGGAGGACAATCGAGCTTCAAATGACTGTAGAGTTGTCTTGAAAAACAAGATTGAACCAAATGGATCATTATTATAGTTTACGAGTCGAGCTTTAACCTGTTGATACTCAGGTAAACCATCAAGCTTCCAATAACAACCAACAACCCCATCAGGATTCGGGAAAATTGACGACGTATCAGACTCACCAAGAGAACCAAATACAACATCAGAACCATCTTTTGAGAGAAATAAACTGCCACTACTGTTCGAATCTATCGTGAATTGAGCTTTTGCTTTCCAGAGAGATCGGTAACTTTCAGTCAAGGGCTCTCCGGCAACTTCCAAACATGCTTCTAGGGGTAAAGGAGCAAAGCCATCAACTCTTTTATTTTGACCATCACCACTCACATACCGTAACTCAGGCTGTACAAATGTCGCATTAAAATACACCGGAGCAACCAAACAGGAACTAACGCCATCTTGCTCAAATCCAGACTTCAACTTCAAAGTTGCAGATACCCTTTGGTTACCAGGTGTAACCTTATTCGACCCCGATTGGTACCAATCATCGTTAGGGCAAAAAACCCAGTCGCATTTTGCAATTCCACCTGTAAATGGAACATCACACTCTGATTTAAGATGCATTTCAGAATCAGCACACAATAGCTTACCAACAGTGTCATCATCAACATCAATTTCAAAATGCACAAAGAATCGGTCTTCAATTGTTTTCCCAACTGGTTTGTCACCTATACTTGCACCAACACATAACTCAAGGGGAACAACTGACAAACCAACATCTACAGGATCTAAGTAGACATTTTTAGGCGTTATCTTTTGACCATCACCACTTACGGAGTAAAAATTCAGAGCCGCACTAGTTCCAGTAGGAAAGAAATTTCTATAATCACATTCAACCACAAATTCAGCCGGAGAATAGTGTAGCAACGCTAAGGAACAGTAATGGTGTTCCATCGCAGATGGTAATGCAACTGGCCCATCACCATCAGTTGGCCATTCTATGTTTTTTGTTATTGTTCGAGCTGGAATCAGCCAATAATCCCCTCGAGTATAGGCACCCCCATCAAACCGTAATTGAATACCTGCATCCAAATCCAGATATTTTGCATCTTTCGTCATATCTGCATCGGCTATAGTTTCGAATGCATCCCAGCGTCTAACTGTGGGGTTTTTCAATACACGTTTATCATCAGAATTGTCGTCGCTGTTTATAAGAACGTTTTTGTTGACTATATGATATAATAATGGATCAGATGATTCTTTAATGTCTTTTTTAACCTTGACTTTTAGAATACTTTTGTTTTCCTGAGGAACAGCTTCGACCGCATCTATTAGCAACATTGAACCAGGGATATTCCAAAGCTCATGGTAATCATCTGTAAGCTCGATCCATTGATCATTGTTAGAGGTATACAGATCATCCGCCTTTCCACTATTCTCGATGGTTATACTCATCAGCAGGCTATCCGATGTACTATCGGATATATCCTCAGATACACTTACCTCCGAGATCTTGGCGGCAACAATCGCATTTTCTTTTGACCATTTAAATGTTACAGATTGTTCAGACCCACCCTTTTCACATGAATGTATCTCAACACGATAAAGCCTGTTCTCATCACCACTATATCCAGTGGGAATGCCCTCGCTTGAATCCGAATCGGAAGATTCTTTTAATTTAACTTGTAATGTACCACGCTCACAAGGTATAGGGCGTTCAAATTCAGCTATCGCCTTTTGCGCATTTTCGATGTCATCGTATAGTAGGGTTTTAACTTGCCAAACGTTTTTTGTACGGGTAGTTGTGTCGGTTCGTCCAAGAGCAACTTCCTGCAAATCAGGATCTTCAAGAGAGGTTATATGTCTCTGCCAAACATCCAAATAAACAACATAATAACCGTATTTTTTAGAAGCTATGGAAGGAACTGTGGAAGGAATAGAGTGTTTTTTAATCATGTCAGCAAATAATTGCTCAAACAATGGGGAATACAGAAGGTCTTCTTGATCTTGTGCATCTAAATTGTTTGAGTTGTTTTCACATATTATTCCATCAACATAGTAGCGTCCCTTTCCAATAGTAAAACTAGGTGTAGCCGCCTTACCAACAGGACAAGATATTTCAAATCCGTTGTCTTCGATGGGAGTTCCGGTTTTTCCCACGAGGTCACATAGTATGGTTTTGTTAAAGTGCTCTTGGATGTCGAGTTGTTCGTTCCAGTCCGCATCTACTTGTATGCGCCCCTGTTGGGCGTTTACTTTGGTGTATTTTTTATTTTTATTGAATGTTGATCTAGTTATATCTGCTTTCACTATTTACCCCTCTCACGTAACTAGGATGACTCCTGCTTCTAATCGAAACGGCAAGTACTCTGCAAAGATTGCCAACAAATTATTAATACGATGTGATTGATAAACTTGATTGAACGCACCCATCTCAGAGTCATTATCTGCACCCGCAGATATCTCTTTTACAATACATCTATGTAACTGTGCATACCCAGGTGACCCATATTTTTCAGATGTAAACCGCGGTACAATCCCCATATCTGTCTCACTGGGCTGACAATGATAACATCTAGGCACCCGCGAAGGCGAACCGTCTTTCTCAAAACGATGAGCAATATAGGAGAACCGTACCCCGCCTTCCTGGCGCCTCTTAACGCGTACTGTGTCAGTAAAAATGACATTACTAGCAAAAGTCAATATCTCAAAGTTAGATTTACCAAGTATCGTAGAATTTTCAATGGAAGCCTCAAAACAATCCACAGCACATACGTCTGAACCCTTATCCACTATGGAATCTTTGAGAACCAGCTGACTTCTAGAGGGTTGATTCATCGAGATTTTGCCAGATATAGACTTGTTCAAAATAGCAGTAAGATAGTTGTTACCTTCCACAACTATGCTACACTTATCGTCCTCAGGGGGAACAAGTGAACAATTTTGAATAATAAGCTTAGTTAAACCATTTGTGTTAGACGTATTCACAACGACTTTAAGTTGTATGTTTTTATTTAACAACAACCCGTCAAGAACAAAACAGCTACCTAACCCATCACCAGACACCTGAATTATGTTTTCCTTTGTAGCAGTCAAAGTTGCCCGTTTTTCTTGTTCTGAACGTAAAATCAATGTTTTACCTGCAGGAATAATGATGCCCGAAATAGCTTCGCCATATATTTCACTATCAACTATTTCCAGAATAATGACATCGGGGGATGGCATATCAGGGAAATCTTTAGCGGTCTCCCAGCGCTTTAATGCCGCATCAATAGCTGCAACAATAGATGAATAGCTACCATCAACACCCTTGGGAGCACCAACAGATATGGAGTATATTTCCATATTGCTTGTTTCACTTTCGTAGAGATCTCGTTTGTAGAAACCGCCGCCCATATCAGCACTAAAGCCATAGTAGTAACTTACAAACACATCATGTTTAGGTATAGTTCTGTCTAATTCATCTACAGACATGGTTTCTTCTAATTCATCTAAAAATAGTATACGACCAAGAACAGGGTCAATTGCAACACTTGAAGGATCCAAATTAACAAAGTTCACAGGCCTATTCCAATTGCCCGCTTTATCAATATCGCTTAAGTCACAGATGACAATTTTTGTTTTTTTGATCTCTTGGAGATCGCTAGCGGTCTTTTCTTCTATGAGTATGCTTCGGTTTTCACCGTAATACAGTGGCAAGTATTTTTTGGCCGCTTCTCGTCGGATGGGTACAGATACGTTTACTTCTTTTGATAAAATATCGTCATACTGGTCTGAGGGGTGATTAAACAGCTGCATATCCTCACCTATGGAATTAAAAGAGTATCGGCCTTTGCCATGGTAGAAAGCTCTTGCTCTGCGTACAGGATAGGCAGTTAAACGCCATAAAAAAACGCCCACGTTAGCGACATTGTAGTAGCCATGACCAGATTTTATGCGCCTAACATCTAATGTATGGGGTATAGTATCAAATGCGCCACCGACATGACCCATTAATTCAGGATCGATAATGTTTGGAGTGCATTGGTTTTCAAGCCGGGTATGGTTGATATTTTGAGTGGTTGACATCAAGTGGAAGAATTCTACAACATGTGCATCCCAGCCTGTAACGTCTCGAGCTATTTCTTCAAGAATTGCTACAGTGCCTTTTCTTTTTCTATAATGCATTGTGTTTGCAACATATGCTTTACCACTAAGAGTGGCATTCCCTTTAACGGAGCGAAGCAAATCAGCATCAACTAGATCACCTATATAGGGTGCAACCCATTCATCACAGGTTTCAATAAACCAGTTCTCATATAACCCTTCAAGGTCATTTTCAAGAATCTTTAGTGTTTCTTCCATAAGAGCGGTTAAATCCTGCAAAGGACGATGACCATCAGAGGTCTGTTGCGACAAATCCTGCAAACGATATATCGAAGGAAGCAACCCATAAATACGATTTTTATCGCTCCGATTCATTATGCCTCAACCGCCAAATCTATACCATCAGGATCAATCATCAACAACTCATCAACCCCTAAAATATACTTATCCACAACAACCTCAACTAAAACCCCCGATGGCGTCACCGACTGAACAAAAAAACTATTTCCCTCAGTAGCATTATTGAAGTAAATAACACCGGGAACTGCTTGAATCACCGCTAAAATCTCCTCGGAGGTAACGGCTTGGTTAAGTGAACGTTTTTCAAATGAGAAAGCATTAATTAAAGCGACTTTAATGTTAGCTTCTACCTCTTCGGGGCGGTAGCCTAAATCCACATATACCGTACCGACCACCTTAAAGTATACAGAAATAAAGCTCACAAGACGTACTTTCTGACCGTATGCACAAATTGCCTCAATGGTTTCTTTAAGATTTATGTAGAGCAGTGATTCTGAAGAAAGATATTGGGCATCTACGGGAGCAACTGTTAAACGAACAATATAATCAGTACCATCTTCTTCAGCAATGGCTCTTGCTTTAGCGATACCTAAAAATGTTCTAGCAAAATTCTCGTAATCTTTCAAAGATACAATACGGCCCAAAGTTAGAACCGTGGATGGTGCATTTATTTTGGCATCGATCATTTTTTCAGGTGAAGCAGCTCCAGAAGCAGCAATTGGATTTGTTACACTACGTATACCAAAGGGCTTTTTTGTAAGTAAGGTAAGTTTGTTAGCTGCAACAGTTCCCTGAAGTCCTATGCCACTGCGATAACTCACTGTAATGTTTTCAGCCCCACTTGGTAATCGAGCACCGCTAAGGCCATCACCAAAACTCACCAAGGTAGCCCCATTATCTTCTACTCGAACAAAATAGTCAAGATCTTTGGGACCTAAACCATAAAGCGTGAGCACTTCTTGCCACTGAACATCATTAATATAAACTTTAAGAGTACTTTTCACCCCGCTTGGAGCAGCCGCAGACACATAAGTCAACGGCGGCTTCTTAAGACGAAACTGCTGATTTGTCGCTAAACTATCACCACTTCCAAGCGTTTCATACACCGTCTCACCATGAGTAGCAAAAGCAACATTAGCATAGATATGAACCGAATCTAGATCATAATCATAATGCAACAACTCATTCTCTAGAATAATTTTAGTAATCTCGAACTCAATTTCAGACCCAGTCTCATCAAAAGACACCACACCACCCTCAGAAGACACTGTCGCAGATTTTTTATATAAATCTTTGATCGCGGAAACCTCGCCATCTTTGATTGTGACAACCTCGCAATCCTTGATTACGGCAATCTCACTTACTAATGAAGGGGCTTCTAAATCATTGGCTAATTTTCCTTGAATAATTATTTTTTGCCCTTTTTTAAGTTCAGGTACTTTTCGATCAAGCACGATTCCGTTTTTAGACACAGAACATCCAAAGGGAGGATTAATCATTCCCAAAGGTTCACTAACGCAAAAAACAGCCGTACTACGCCGTAGAAAGCCCTCAATATTTTTCTCAGTCATATCCAATTCTAGCTTGGTAGTTTTAGCATTTAACGTGAAATTGCATTGCGCATCAACCTCCACTCCAAGCACTCTACCAAGCGACACACAAAATTGGGTTTGTTTATCTGTTTTGTTTTCTTGTTGACCGACAAAAACCACCCAGCTCTTAGAAAGAATTTTAGGATAGACAGCATCAAGATGTACCGTAACGATCGGTATATCTTTGTCATCGTTAACAGCAAAGTCCGCAGTGTCAAAAATTTCATCAAACTCGGGCCAATCAGAACCATTTTCATAAGATTCTTTTACTGTGTCAGGCATGGCTTGCCAGTCAGGAGCATTATAACCAAAAAAGGATGCCCGCTGTTTAAAAACAAAAACAGCAGGATTTTTTAGCGGACCAATTTCATTACTTTTACGTATCTTTCCGAGGCCTTTTTTCCAAGTTATGTGTGTATAATTTTTATCAGGATGCACAGTTACCGTGTGAATAAAACGGAAAGCCCAGCCCTCATCATCAATAGGGCAGATAGTATCATCTTTTTCCAACCAGTCTGACTCCGCAATCAGTATAGCATCCCCCGGAACCAAATGAGTATTTACACCCTTCAAATAAAGCTCTGTTGTTACGTGCGTTATTTTTTTAGGCGCAAACTGGAGGGGACGAAGGTCGTTTAGGGCGGCTTTGGCTTCAATTGTTTCTATGGTTTCAAAAATTTGCATGGTTTCATCTTGTCCAGGGATGCTCATAATTTTGGTGCCTTCATCGACACGTGATTGCTGTGGAGCGCCCTCTGTGTTTTCGACCATAAACACTAAGGGTACACTGGCTGCAACCCCGGGTCTAAGTTCATAGCCTATTGCGCGGGCCAACTCTAGCACTGAACGCCGCTCAGTTGCAGTACGTAGATAACCTTCGTTTACAATACGTTCTTGATAGAACGTCAGCACATCAGCAATGGTGGCCCAGCTATCAAGAAGGGCTATGCCCAGATCTGCATTTTCGCGTGTGGTGAGGTTTTTAAGGGCCGGTTTGTGTGAGATTGCCTCTACCATGTCAGTTTTGAATTGACTATGGGTACCAACGCGATATTTCAGAGTTGAGAGTCCAGGGGGATTGAATAGATTTGCGGGTGTGCACTTTTTTGTTTTCTCATAACACCCACAAGAACCGGTATTGTGCTGAGACATGTTAACGGCCTCCTTTCATAGTAAAGGTTATGTGGCCATTTTCAGGATAGTTGGCATCATTATCTAACTGGATAATTTCATAAGGACTAAGCTCAACTAGGCCACACTCTAATGCACTATCATCAACTTTGTCAGCGCGTGTAAGGCTTGTTACTAAGGAGAAAATGACACCCTCAACTTTAGCTAGAGCAGAATATAGGTCGCGTATAAGAAGCGGTTGTCCAAAGGTGAAATTATCAGGATGGAAAAATCCCCGAACACCATTGGGTAGAGTACGGGTGCTAAAGACGTCAAGGAGATTTTTTTCAACTTCTTCACAAAGCGAGTCGGAGGAAACCGTGACTTTAATTTCAAGTTCTATGGGAACATATTGGGGACCACAAACTTCAATGTCATATCCGCTAAGTCTATAGCGATCGAGGATCTTTTGAATTTTAGTTTTAAAAGCTTCATCCACCGCTCTGCGGCCAAACCTATCAACCATAACATAGATAGTATACCAGCTACCGGTCCAACGCGTTTTGGCAACAGCACTTTGAACCTCAGGACACTTCTGCATAACAATATCAGCATAGTCAGCATCTGTTATGGCGCGTTCATTAATTTTTACAGCCTCAGGAGCATTCTGTCTAACCATAACCATACTCTCAGGATTTAGCCCACCCCTAGCAGCTATGGGATTACGAATGTCACTAATCACACCTTCATCAAAGGTGTTCTCTGAGGCAACGATGCGTCTAATGGATTCGGCCCCCACATTACCATCAACGCCATTACCCACCCGGTAAAATCCATAGAGTAACTCAGGGGCTTCACCAGCAACCGTCTGGGGGTTTAACCCATGAACACCATCGCCAAATCGAATTATTGCTGTGCCATCATTTTCGGTTTCAACAACAAAATGGGTCTTAAACTTGTTACTTGAAAACAAGTCTTGCTGAGGCATCCACTCACCAGGCACCCAACCAAGTGTATCCAAGTTTGCAAATTCATTAGGCGGAGCGTTGTTGAGCTGCCTTAGAGTAATGGCGGCTGTTACGTCATCTAAGTTATAGTTAAACGCTGAGGAGGCAGAAGCAGAAGCATCAAAAGGTCCCCTAAAGGTTAACGGGCCGTGTTTGAGGTGAGGTCGAAAATTTAATCGAACATCTGGATCAACAAGCTTTTCAGCCTTCAACGAGTTACCATGATCAGCCAACAAGACGTTTCCATGAGCAACTGCAACAGGTGAGGAATTCTTGCTTAAACATAGAGGAAAGGGTAAAGCATCCTCTAAAGCCCACGCAATACTAACCACAGAAATTTTGGTTAGATTATCAGTTTCAGCGTTAACTTTTGTTAAACGTACCACATGCCGATGAGAAATATCATAGTCTTCTGCAACACCTTCACAAGAGTGGGTTTCTTCAAAAATTAAAACATCACCAGGCTTAAGCTTAAGAGTTGGCGGCTTACAACTACAGGAGTTAACATCATCACAAGTACAGAGTTTACCACATAGGGTTGCTTGGGTTGAACCTTTTGGAAGACAATAATCTGAATTGCCCCAAGTGTAAAATGCTATGGTATTATGAGATGAATAGAGTTTGAGAGGGTACATCGCTTCAAAGACTTTGGCGCCTTGGGATAGTTCTTTTTCAAGATCTTCGGGAGCTACTACCCAGTCTTTATCTCCATTGCCCCGACCGGTCAAAAATTTAGTGTTAACAGGAATTTCAGCAGAAATTTCACAAGCATCTGTTGGCGGTTTATAGTAAGCTTTTGTTTGTATGCTTATCCAGACGCGTGCGTTGCAACCGCTGTGCATATAGTAGTCTAGTAGGCGGGCATGGCGTTTTACCGAGATTCTGCTTCTTGCAGTGCCAAGATAGGCCTCAGTAGCAACTGCGTCTTGGTAATAGCTCAGATAATCACCCATGTAGGCTAATAATTCAGCCATCATGATGCCCATATCAGCAACATTGCGCTCTTTCCAGTCGGGTATCAATAGAGCTAAACGGCTAAGGGCTAAGTGGCGAAAGCTTGCATAGTCTTTTGAGAGGTAATCGATGAGGGGTTCTTGGGGGACTTCTTGAGAAGACACTGAGGCAAGTTTACAGTCAAATTTGGAGAGGGAGTCAATTTTAAATGAAAAATCAATGCTTGAAAGTAATAAATCAAAGTCCTCAGGAGGAGAATTTGAACCCAACGAATCAACTATTCGCAAAGTATAGGTCGAAAAATCGCCATCACTTGATGGGCAAACAATCAAAAGTTTATCTTTCGATTCAAGATCTATGTAATTAGGATCATTGAGAGAGTTAATATCCTTAATTTGCTCGTCGTTTAAAAATCGGAAGAGAGACTTAACATCATCTGCTGCAAGATATTCAGCATAGGGTATAGCCCATTTGATGCGGATATTTTTTATTTTAACTCCGCCCTCAATTCGGACATTATGTGCATCAAGATTTATTCGATCATTAGGGTCATCAGAATTGGTTAATGGGTTAAAAAAATAGACGATAAGATAAAGACGATCAGTATAGGGGCTATTGGGGGAGGTTAGTTTTATGACTTCGATGTAGTCTATGCCGTTTATTTTAGAGCCGGCGATTTTGTTGCGTCTGTCTTTTGCGGTGCATTTGGTTAGGTTTTGGGTCATGTTAGAGCGTCCTTGTGTAGGTGGTTTCTCTTTGTTGTTGGTTGCGTCGTATGGTGTAGTGTACGGTGACTGTTAGGGTGGAATCGTTGCTTTGGACATTGACGGATTTTACTAGGATGAGATTGCCGAGCCATTGTTGAAGAGCGCCTTGTACGAGTAACTGGGTGGTAGCGGATAGTTCAGTGCTGTTTGGTGCAAAAATGAGGTGGTTTATGTTGCTGCCAAAGGTGGGTCGATTGACGCGTTCGCCTATGGAGGTAAACAGGACTTGTTCGATTAGTTGGCGTATGTGTTCGTCTTCATTGGTGACTGCGGTTCGTCCGCTGGTGTCAGCTTGGAAGGGATATCTAAATTGCATCTTAGGTCCCCTTTACCTTCATTTGAGTTACGACTATGTTGGGGGAACCTTGGGGGGCTTGATCAGATGCTTGGCAGAGTGCTGTGCTGTCTTTGAGGACTGCAAAATTGCCGTCTATTTTGACCCGGGTAGCTACTACCATCCATTTTGCAAGGACACATGGATGCGGCGAATTCGCTAACAGAAAGGGGCATCCTGAGATTGTGTAGGTGTCTTGTTGGGTTACTGCGGGCTGGCCGTCGAGTTTTACTTTGCTGTTTGAGGTGACTATGGAGAATTGTCCGGCGTGGGGGCACATAAGCGTCGAGTTTACAGCTAAAAGATAGCCCGGCATAGCTCCACCTCATCGGAAGGTAACACTTTAAATCTACTCAGACCTGAACCTCTCCATTCAAGTTTTTTCCGTCTTTTGCCTGTGATACAAAAGACAACCATACACCCATAAAACATAGTTATTAAACTGATCAACTTTTAAACATTTGCACTACATAACAATACAGTTTCAGGCAACTAATATAAATAATAATAAAAAACCGATACATACAACACCTCAACCACATAAGACGCAAGATATAATCTATCAGATGAAAACAAAGAAAGCGCCCCGCACAATTATTGTGCAGCCCCCTTCAATACAAACTCTCAACCACACCACCACCACATCCCCACTCTTTAGCTTAGCAAAAAATTACAGGCCAAGACAAACAATAGACTCCCGCACAATCACTACAACCAATAAACCGCCTACAAAGAGCCACCGTTGAGCCATCGCCAAACAGGAATTACCTTAAGAGATTTTTCACCAATTTTTAAGGTATCAAGCTGATCAAAAGTCAAAATCAGCCCCTCAGACAGATCAAACGTTTCCATGGCCTCTACAAGACCGCCAATTTCGCGGTTTTTGTTCTCCTCAGCTAGATTGTAGCAAACTTGGATAGCGTGCACTATCTTATTTGATGCTTTTACCACAAAGTCGCATTCTTTGTCGCCTTTAAAGTAAAATATGTCTTTTCCATGTCGTCTCAATTCCAAAAAGACCATGTTTTCAAGCATTCGGCCTTTGTTTGAGGAAAAAGAAACAGAATTAACATCGGCCAGTCCGTTATCGATCGCATAGATTTTTTTGGGGTTTACAGATTGTTTTTTTAGAGAATGGCTAAATTTTGGAACGCTAAACAAGAGATAGCTGTCCTCCAAATAGGAAACAAACGATATAGCGCTATTAGTTGAGCCTAGATTGAAGGTTTTTGCAAGTTTATTGTAGGAAAATTCGACTCCTATGTTAGAAATTAGATAAAGTGCTAACTCTTTTATTGCTTTAGGGCTTCGTAGTTTGTGTCGGACAACTATGTCACGCATAATTATATCGGTCAATAATTCTTGGAGGATTTCATTACGGCCAAACTGCAGATACTCTGGAAACCCGCCCTTTTTGAGATATATATTGAAGGTTTCGGGACCGGAGACGCTTTTTGTGAAAGAGAGAAATTCATCATAGGAAAAAGGAAACAGCTCCACAGATAAATGTCGGCCGGTGAGTCTTGTGCCCAGTTCTTTGCTTAGCAGAGAAGCATTTGAACCCGTTATTAGGAAATGCTTACCCCTATCGAGCTGGGTCCTTACAAAGAGTTCCCATTGTTCAACGTTTTGAATTTCATCAAAAAAATAGCAGTTATGAGGGCCAAACTCTTGCTCAAATAACTCATCGAGTTTTTGGAAATCATCTAATTCGAAATGGTTTGCTTTGGGGTCTTCAAAATTAAAATAGTATTTGCCATTTGTTGTGCGCATTACTTGACGCACTAAGGTGCTTTTGCCGCAACGTCTGATGCCTGATATTATGGTGGCAAATGGCAGAGTTAGATCTATGTCAGGGGCTATTGTTCGGGGTATTCCGTAGTTTAGATGTGGGAGGTCGTTTTGTTGTATTTTGATTATGTGGCGCAGGGTCTCTTTGAGTATCATCAAAATAAGTGTGCATTATTAAAATATAAGGTTATGCAATACTAATGCACAGATTTATTCATTACTAATGCACACTACCAACAACATCAGCAGGCTACTTGATCACAGATGGACAGCAATAACCCACACCACAATTCACAGGCTTCATCGACAAATGTACAGAGTTTGTGACGATACCTGTATATGCTTCAGGTGCAAAACATTGATTCTACTCAAAATTCGATAATCAGGGGAGAATAACATGAGAACATTTGGAACCCAAGCCATAGGAATACGCACACCCATCATACACCAAGGCGATAACCTGCCAGAAATCATCACCAACGCCATAATCGAACACACCAAAGAAACCAATACCACCATATGTGATCATGACATAATCGGCATAACCGAAGCAGTAGTTGCACGCGCTCAGGGCAACTATGCAACAGTCGCCCAAATCGCCGCCGATATTAAAACTAAATTCCCCACAGGCCCAGTTGGAATCGTCTTTCCAATTCTGAGCCGCAACCGATTCTCAATCCTACTAAAAGCCATAGCAACAGCAGTTGATGAGCTCTACATCCAGCTCAGCTACCCCACTGATGAAGTTGGTAATCACATCATAAGCACTGAGCAAATCTATGAAGCAAACATTAACCCCCACAAAGACGTATTTACTGAACAAGAATTCCGCCAACTCTTCCCAGACCTCAAACACAAATTCACCGCCATCGATTATCTTGAACTCTACCGCAATCTGGGCAATCAAGCCAAAATCATCCTAGCAAACGACCCCTGTGAAATACTAAAATACACCAAAAAAATCATCGTCGCAGACATACACACACGCACAAAAACAAAACAACGCCTCCTCACAGCAGGAGCCGGAACAGTCTATGGTCTTGAGGACATACTCACCCAAAGCATCAACAACAGCGGATACAACCAAACCTACGGCCTCCTAGGCTCCAACAAAGCAAGCGAAGACAAAGTAAAACTCTTCCCACACTCCTGCGAAGAATTTGTAACAAAAGTCCAAACCCTCATCTATGAAAAAACAGGCGCAAAAATCGAGGTTCTCATCTATGGAGATGGCGCCTTCAAAGACCCAGTGGGCAAAATATGGGAACTCGCCGACCCAGTCGTATCACCCGCATTCACAAACGGCTTACTGGGCCTGCCAAACGAACTCAAACTAAAATACATCGCCGACACCGAATTTGCCCACAAACGAGGAACCGAAGCCCGAGAAGCCATAATCGAGCGCATACGCCAAAAACAAAAAAACCTCATAGGAAAAGAAGAAACCGAAGGAACAACCCCCCGCCGCCTAACTGATTTAATCGGTAGCCTATGCGACCTCATAAGCGGCAGCGGAGACAAAGGAACCCCCATCATACTAATCAAAGGCTACTTTGACAACTATGCATGCGAATAACCAGAAAAAACAAAACACACACCCAACCTTATTTACATAACCCGCCCCTCGGCAACTTGGCATAGTTTTTTTGTACAAGGACAACCCATAAGCAACTTATAGCGAGTGGTGTTTACAACTATGATGGCACATTTAGCATGTCTGGCGGCACAATTTCACACAACACCACAACTAACTATGGAGACAGCGTGACCATTTTAAGAACGAATGAACTAAATTTAGCAGAACAGGCGGTACAATCTCAAACAACAAAGCACAACACGGGGCAATGATGTGTACCCTCAGAATGACAGGAGTATAGGTGTAGTTTCAATAGTTTTAGCGATTGGTATTGCTAGCGGTTTATTTTTATATTTCAGAAAAACGAGACAACAAAAAGAAAAACAGCCTATTCTTTATAAGAAGTTTGATGATACGGTGCCTCAGAACTAAACGTTGTTACACAGTATGAAATGGAAAGATAAAGGGCAGGTTACTGTAACAACAACAATACGCTCAGGCATAGTAAAGCCTCAGTATTTGTAAATACTAGAGATTGGAGTTTGGCTAGAGGAGTATTTTGTCTCCATCAACGGTCCAAGCGGGGAAAGAGGTAGTCGGATCTAGTCCGCAATAATAAGAGCCTTTGAGCCTTTGGGGTAACTATCTGTACCCGATATTCGGGTATAGCTATCGTTACAGTCACAGTATACGCGGCTTATCGCTCCAGTTTGCTGTAACAACAACCTTGCGGGCAGGCATAATGAATACTGCTGGGGTGATGTTTGGTAGTTGTATGTTGCCCTCGTTAATAGTCCATTCCGTGAAAGTGCAGTCTGATCGCATTCCAGCGTCAATATTGACATTTTGGTCTGGGAGGTAGTTACCTGCGCCTGATGTTTTTGTGTAGCTGTCCTTTACAGTTACAGCATAGAGTTCTATTTTTGGGCCTTTTGTGTATTCTATGTCATAGTTGTTGTAGCCTTGGGTGAAAGGCTTGGTCCATGTGACTTGGTTGCCTATATGTGAGTTGTATAAGTCCAAATCTTGGGGGTCTATATAGTATGCTTTAGATGCGCTGTTGTCTGAAAACACTACTGCATTTTCAACATAGAGATTGTTCAAGTTTTCATAAATAACCCCAACTCCGCCGCCGTTGCCATTGACTGTGTTGTTTGAGATTGTACCGCTTTTTAGTTTTGCAATGCCACTTTGAAGATATATGCCCCCGCCAGAGGTGTTGGCTGTGTTGTTTGAGATTATGCCGTCCTCTAAGGTGAAAACTCCTCCGCGGTGCCATATGCCCCCAGCGATTTGATATGCGGTGTTGCCTGAAATTTTTCCACCAGACATAACAAAGACTTCGTTTTTGTTGTCATCGTTGTCAAGATTGAATATGCCCCCGCCAGCTTTGGCTGTGTTGTTGGTGATTTCGCTGTCAGACGTCATAGTAACTTTGCCCCAATAATTGGCTATGCCGCCACCATAAGCGGCTGTGTTGTTGGTGATTTCGCTTTTGCCTGATAAATTGATAGTGGCTTGCCTACTGAATATGCCCCCGCCGTTACCTTTTGCGGTGTTGTAGGAAATTGTGCCTCCGCTCATAGTAAAGTTGGCCCCATAGAAATTAAGCACACCGCCGCCAACACCGGTTGTAGTGTTGTTTGAGATTGCACCAGCATATATAGTAAAGTTCCCCCAGTTTTGTACACCACGGTCGTTGTTGTAGGAAATTTCTCCATCATGCATGGTGAATGTGCCGTTGTTGTATACGCCACCGGTGTCTGTAGCTTTGTTGTTGTTGATTTCGCCGTGAGACAGGGTGAATTCGCCGTTGTTGATTACGCCACCAGCAACAGTTGCGGTGTTGTAGGAAATTTCTCCATTATCCATGGTGAAGATACTTTTGTGTGCGTTGATTATGCCTCCGCCTTTTTCGGCTTTGTTGTTGGTGATTGTACCGTTAGTCAGGGTGATTGTACCGGTGTTGTGTATGCCGCCGCCATATATTGCGGTGTTGTAGGAAATGGTGCCGATAGTTATGTTGATGTTGCAGCCGCGGTTGTTGTATATGCCTCCACCGCTTGAACTTGCATTGTTGTTTGAGATTGTACCCTTAGACATAGTAAAACTGCCATAGTTGTTGTATATGCCGCCGCCATAGCATGCGGTGTTGTTTGAAATTGCACCTTTAGACATCATCATGGTGAAATCGCCATTGGTGTACATGCCACCACCATAGCATGCGGTGTTGTTTGAAATTATGCTGTCCTTTATGGTGAAATCGCCATTGCCGGTGTTGTGTATGCCTCCACCGTTTGCGTTTGCACTGTTATTTGAAATTGAGATGCCTGCTAAATCACATTTGCCAAAATCGTGGTATATGCCTCCGCCAGAATCTGTGGCGTTGTTGTATGATATTGTGCCGCCCGATAAACTACAGTTTCCGCTGTCGTTGTATATGCCGCCGCCTCGGAGTGCTTTGTTGTATGAACTTTCGCCCCCCGCTATGGTTATATGACCGCTTCTGTTGTTGTATATACCGCCGCCATAATATGTCACGTTATTGTTGAAAATTTTCCCGCCTAACATCGTAAATTTGTTGGTGTAGGTGTTACCATCATTGTGTACACCACCGCCGCCAGATGTTGCAGTGTTGTGTAAAATTATGCCGTTCTCCATGGTAAAAATGCCTTGATTGTATACACCGCCACCAGAGTTAGCTGTATTGTTGGAAATCTCGCCCTCAGACATGGTAAATTTGCTGTTCCGTGCGTTGTGTACACCGCCTCCACAACCTTTAGTTGTGTTACCTGTGATTGTACCGCCTAACATTTCAAATGCACCACTGTTGAATACGCCGCCTCCCCAATCATTAGTTGTGTTATCTGTGATCGTGCCACCTATCATGCTGAAATGGCCATAGTTTTTCACGCCGCCACCCACTTGGTATCCAATATACTCGATATCAGGACTTCCTGTATTGCCAACGATTTCACCATCCAACAAGGAAAGCTTGCTGTTTGTTTGAACAATTACTCCGTTACCGCCGGCGGCGTTGTCTTTGTGAGTTACAATGATGCCTGCCAGCTCTAACTCTCCGCCAGTTTCAACTGTGATGGTTTCTACGGTGTTTTCGCCAATCAGCTTAAACCATCTATGAGGCCGGATGTTAGGCGGCAACATAATAGGCTGTGTACTGTCTATGGGTGAAGCAATTATTCCAGATTGGATGCGATCTATTGGTATCGCAATTTTTTCATCAATTGTTGCAAGGTTATAAGAAAGAGGTTCTAGGCTTGTCAGGGTGATGTTTTTGCCGATCGTAATGCTGAGTGGTGTGCTTGTAAGGGGGATGTCTGCGGTAAATATGATGGTGGTGTGGCTTATAGCATTTTTAACGGCTTCCCTAAGTTCATTCTCAGTTCCAACAAGTATTTCGGTAGTATTTTTCCAGTTTACTGTGACAACAACATTGTTTTCAGGCATAGTAAAAACTGCGTCATCTACAAACATTAATGCGGCAGAAACAATTGTTGCTGGTTTGAGGGTTATGTTGCCTTCGTTTATTGTCCATCCGGTAAAGGTGTAGCCTATTCGAATTCCCGGCATAATTATAACGTCTATGCCTGGGAGGTAACTGCCTGCGCCTGATGTTTTTGCATAACTGTCGTTTACGGTTACGGTGTAGAGTTTAACGGGTTTACCGTTTGTGTAGCTTATGTCATAATTGTTGTAGCCCTGAGTAAAAGGAGCACTCCAAACCACTTTGACGCCTATGTTTTTTTGGTATACTCCATCATGCTCGGGCGATCTATAATA
>WRCX01000039.1 GCA_009783705.1 Candidatus Bathycorpusculum hydrogenotrophicum
CTAGCTGACGATGGCACAAACCTAAACCTACCCACCACAAAAGAAACCCTAAAACAATACGGTAACAGCACAAACCACGGCACCAAACCCCAAGCAGCCCTAGGCCTCTCCTGCCGCTACGACATACTCAACAAAACAATCCTACACCTCACCATAAACCGAGTGAAATTTAACGAAATCGCCCAAACCCAAATTCACCACCAAAAAACCCCAACCACAGTAGACAACATACCCACAATCATAACTCTAGACCGTGCCTATCCCTCCCTTGCCCTCTTTGTTCCCTGGATCGCCTCCGATCAGAAATTTGTCATCCGGCTCAAATCACACGACTTTAAAGACGAACGCTCCCAAATGCAAACCAATGATCAACAACTCACCATAGCACTCACCCCGCCCCGTTTAGTGCGTCATAAAAAAAATCCAATCTACCCCCTCTTGGAACAGACTAAAACGGTGATGCTGCGGGTGGTAAATGTTGCTCGGCCTGATGGTTCGACTGTTAGTGTGGTTACTAATTTGGATGAGTCGTTTAGTGCCACTGAGATAGCTGAGGTGTATAGGTTGCGTTGGGAAGTGGAGACGGCGTTTGATATGCTGAAGAATCAGTTGGAGGTGGAGAATTTTACTGGAACTAAGCCTGTTCTAATTGTGCAGGATGTGTTGGCGTGTGTTTTTTTGTTTAATTTGGCTCAGGATATGATTTATGATGCTCAGGTGCTTTATGATGCACAAAAGAAGGTTTCTAAGCATCGGATGGTTGTTAATCGGGGGTTTGCGATTGGGGTTTTAAAGGATGAGTTGGTGGGGGTTTTATTGGAGACTAATGGGGTGAGGAAGCGGGAGCGTTTTTTAGCTATGATTGAGATGTTAAAGATGCAGGTTTTGCCGGTTCGACCGGATCGGTCTTTTGTGCGTAATAAGGGCAATTTTGCGGGTAAGTACTGTAATACTCGGAAACGTTGTTACTAAAGTTCAGAGCGTGAAATTTTGTGAAATGGAGCGTATGCTACGGTTCGCCTAACCCCGTTACGATTATGTTATTCTTATTTCAAACAATGATGCTATAACACGGAAAAAACACAAAATAATTAACAGGCACAACTGTTCCTAACCAAATATTTACCCCATACAGCCGTTATCAAACAAGAACCTCAAACACTTGTACACATTAAGTTAATGACATTGCTATTATTTGTTATGTTGCTGATTTTCTCTATTGTTTATACAGCAACATTTAACGGGGATTCCCCTTTTGTCTCAGCATACACTCCTGATGATATTGTCTATAATGAGTTAGATCTCAGAGCTGCTGTTAATGTTGCTTTAGGTATAGCGCCAAATCAATATGTTATTGCATTAGGCGCTGATATTCAGCTAACAACTTCTACACTTGCCATACCTACAAATACACATATCGTGTTGATAAATGATGATGATACGCCTAGAAAACTAATTGGAGTAAATGCCTTAGGCACCCTTACTGTCCAATCTGGTAGTACCCTGGTACTTGATGGTATTATTGTTACACATAATAGTGATGACAAAGGTAGAGGGGTGTATGTTGGTTCTAGTGCTGCTCTTATCTTAAGTAGTGGGGAGATTACAGGAAACGACATCTACACTGGTGATACTATTACTGATGATCAATTGGGCGGTGGTGTTTATAATTGGGGTACCTTTACCATGAATGGAGGTACGATCAGTGGAAATTCGGCATATAATGGCGGCGGATTGTATAGCATACGCAGCTTTACTATAAATGGTGGTACTTTCTCTGAAAATACTGCCGCAGGTGCCGGAGGCGGAGTTGCTAATTTGGGCACCCTTGTGATAAATAATGGAACGTTTTATAGAAACCAAGCGGTAAATGGCGCAGGAGTTTTTAGCGGCGTTTATAGTACCTTCACCTTGACCAACGGTGCTTTCTTAGAAAATATTGCCGTTAATGGTGCTGGCGGGGGAGTCTACAACGATGCGTATAGCACCTTTGTCCTCCTAGATGGCATTTTTTCTAAAAATAAGGCGTATGATGGCGGCGGGGTGTTTAACTTGGGTATTTTTAAGATGTCTGGGGGTATTATTGGCGGTGCCACCGTTGCAGAAGGCAACCTAGCCATCGACATTGGCGGAGGTGTCTGTGATGGTGGTGGTTTTAGTGATTTTACCCTGAGTGGAGGCGTAATTGCCCACAACACTGCAGACTTTCTAGGTGGAGGTGTAGCATGTGATGCTGGGGTGTTCACTATGATTGCTGGTCAGATTTCTGATAATCATGCTTACTATGGTGGTGGTGTTTACGTTGGGTATTCACTCACTTTTAACCTGGAGGGTGGTGTGATTTCTGGTAACACTGCCGAGCATGGTGGTGGTGTGTGCAACTGGGGCGGTGATTTTAACATGTTTGACAATGCAATCCTAACAGGCAATGTGGCATATGCTGATGGTGGTGGTGTGTACAATATCTACTACGACTTTGTCATGGAGGGTGGTGTGATTTCTGGTAACACTGCTCATCAGGGTGGTGGTGTATACAACTTGGGTTTCTTTGAAATGTTTGATGGTGTGATTTCTGGCAATACGGTTTCTGGCACTACTCATAATGATCGTGGCGGAGGTGTATATAATGCCGGTACTGATGCCATTTTCAATATGGCTGGAGGCATAATCGGAGGTACCAATATTGGTGAGAGTAATTCTGCTTATGACGGCGGAGGAGTGTATAATGATCACGGCACCTTTACTATCTCAAGCAATGCGGCTATATTGGGTAACAAGGCCTCTTTTGGTGCAGGGGTATATAATGATGGCGGCACATTTGACCTAGGTGCGAGTTCTTCTTCTGAAATAGTTTGCATCTCAGGCAATACTGCACATGATGGTGGTGGTGTGTTTAATGGTGGTGGTGCCATTTTTAACATGTTTGGTAATGCAGTAATTTCCGATAATTCCGGTTATGATGGCGCTGGAGTGAATAATCATGCTGTGTTTAACATGTTTGGTGGTGAGATTTCAGGTAACTCTGCTAGTGGTGGTGGAGGTGGAGTGCGTAATAGCGATGAATTTACTATGTATGCTGGAAAAATTTCTGGTAATTCTGCCAATGGTGCTGGAGGAGTGTTAAATTATCATATATTCAATATGTTGGGTGGAGAAATCTCGGACAATACCGCCCAATCATATGGTGGTGGGGTCTCAAACAATGGAAGTAGCGCCCTTGGTCATGCTTTTTTTGATATGTCGGGTGATACAATCATTGCTAATAATACAGCGCGTTTTGGTGGTGGCGGTGTATACAATGATGATCACGCCACCTTTAACATGTTTGGACAGGCAATAATTTCAGGCAATAGCGCCACTACCCCCGACCATACTCAGGGTCGGGGCGGTGGTGTGCACAATTATGTCGATGGCACATTTAACATGTTTGACCACGCAATCATTTCAAACAATTTTGCCACCTGGGGTGGCGGGGTGTACAACGATCACAACTGTACACTCAATATGTCTGGCAATGCAGCCCTCTTAGACAACGATGCATACTTATATGGTGGTGGGGTGTATAACTGGAACTACTACACTACTTCTGCGCCTTCACTTGTCAGCCTCTCCGATAATGCGAAAATCTCGGGTAATTCAGCTGCTTCTTATGGCGGTGGAGTGCAAAACACCAATAACGGTCTTCTATTCTTGAGTGGTGCGGTGGTTATCTCTAATAATTCTGCTCTCTATGGCGGCGGCATATACACCACTAGTGCACTCCCTGATGCTGTTACAATAAATGGTGGTACCATTGCTAATAACTCTGCTAGTAGCGGAGGAGGCATATACACAACTCGTGATCTCCTTATGAGGGCGGGTGTGATTGGTAACAACACTGCTGAGTTTAATGGTGGGGGTGTGTATGTGGGTTCTACTGGTTTTTTTGAGTTGCTGGCTGGAGCTGTTTCAAACAATGTAGCGGGCAATAATGGTGGGGGGATTTGGATTACTAACATTGGTGATATTGATGCTCTTGGGCAGAAGCTCTATGTCGAGAGTGGAGTGGTGTTTAAGGATAATGCGGCTAGCGTTCTTGTTTCTCTATCCGAGTTAAGTGTACATGAGACTGAAGTGTATCGTAATCAAGTTAAGGTTATGGATGGGTTGTGGTCAAGTGGTCAACGCTTTGGTATAAATAACTATGACATCAGCTACACAGCTAGTTGCATAGTGATCTATGACCCCGGGGAGCAGGGCACTTGGCAACCTGGGGATGAAACCTACTCAGGCTTAGCCTTTGGCGATTCTACACCCATATTCGGCACCGCCTCAGGCGCGGACTATACGGTTGATCACACATTGGGCTGGATATTTACAGGCTGGCTTCCAGCTTGGTCTGCTACCGTATCGGGTAATGTGACCTATGTGGCCCAGTGGACTGGAGGCGGTGGTGTAGAACCAATATTTTACACTGTGCGCTATGATGGTAATGGATATACAGGCGGAGAGGTGCCTTTGGGTGGTTATTATCCGGCGGGCCATTCGGTTCTGGTAGCGGCTCAGGGCAGTATGGTTCGAGCGGACTATGTTTTCCAAGGCTGGGCCTACATCTCAGATGCTAAAACACCCGATTTTGCCGCTGGCTCAACGGCCTATCTTAGTCTCACAGGCGATGTTACACTATTTGCAGTATGGCTTGAGGAGGGTTCGCCTTCTTTGACCTATACGATATCGTATTTGCCTGGTGAGTATGGTACTTTTGAGGCGGTTAGTTTTGTGTGTGCTTTGGGGGATTTGACACCTGAGGCACCTGTGGTAACTGGTCAACCCGGCTGGAGCTTTATCGGCTGGGCACCCAATCAATCGTCTACTGTTGAGGGTGATGCCACCTATGTGGCACAATGGAAACCAGAAACTACCCCAACTCCCTCACCTAACCCAACAGCTACCCCAACATCATCACCCACATCCACCCCAACCCGTCCACCAACTTCAACTCCCTCACCTACTCCAACCCGTCCACCAACTTCAGCTCCCTCCCCCACACCAACACCTGTACCAACTTTGTCGCCGTCTCCGAGTCCAACTGTCTCACCTCCTGGGGAGAATGTGGATGAGGTACCGGTTTGGGCGCTTGTAAATCTAATCTTGAGTGTTGTTGGGGTCATATTGGCAATTTTACTAACTATAGGCGTGTTGTTGCAGTGTAGCCAGAAACATACAAAGTCTCAGACTAAGCAAACGGAGACTAAGAATGCTAAGTATGCCGATAATCAAAGCATAGAGGAAACTGAAGTGGAGAAACAGAAGCAGCGACGTCTTTTGTGGTTTGTCCTTAGTGTCATTTTGGGGATTGCAGGTATTATTGTGTTTTTGTTTACGGAGGATCTTAGTCGCCCAATGGGTTTAGTGGATAGTTGGACAATCGTAAACGTGATTATCCTTGCAGTGCAAATCATAGCCCTAATCTTTACTTTCAAACACAAAAAGGACAACACATCCAACACAGAGGAACCTAACACCTCTACCCCCACATCCAACACACAATAACCCTTTCTTTACTAATTTGACCGTGCACCTGCGGTGTTAAGTTGAGATGCGTGTCAGCATTTTTTTATATTTGTTATTATTTTTCTAGTGGCAGTTTGGATCTAACCCTTGTGAAACTCAAAAATACGATTTCATGGTGGTGAATGCATAACACTGTCGCTGTTAAGACAAGTGATGCTGTTATTTTATCTGACAAAGATGAAAATACTTCGATTTTTCATTGGATCTTTTAACACAGTATCGAGTAGTCTGAGAGCCTAGAGGTGATATTGTAGCCTACGGTAGGTAATTAATTTAGCTGTGGTGTTAGTACATAATTGTAGATATCTTTATAACTCTTATAGGGGTTAGTTCCTTGTAGCTTTTAAAAGTAATATTTTTTGGTGAAAAAATGCTAAAATCACTCAAAAAAACAACCTGTATCTTCTTTGTATTTTTGTTGCTATTTTCCATGTTTACTTTTTTGTTCCCTGTGAATGCATACTCAGTGTTTACTGATGATTTTTTGGGTGGAACTTTTAGTGCTTGGAGTTCAACCTATGCAAATCCAACGATCTCAAATGGTGTTGCACAATTTACTGTAACAGGCGGTAATGGCGCTGGTTGCTATGTGATAAAGGACCAATTGCCCATAAAGCGCACTGAGGTGTTTTCGGTATCCTCCAAAATACGCTTCAACACCATACCCACTACCGGTCAAGGCAATTCCGCTATAATTTTCACCAAACTATTTGACTCCTCCAACCCCAAAGCCGCAACCGTCTACGCATTTGTTGATGGCTCCCAACATTTCGGACTATGGATTGGCGAATGGCCAAACTACATAACCATCTATGACACAACAACCATACAAGCCAACACCTACTACGAGGTAACCCTCGAATTAGATAACCCCAACCAACAACTCAAACTAATCATTGACGGACAGACCAAACTAACCTACAACTACAACACTTATTCTGCATTCCAAAACAGCAACCACCTCACCCTCATTGAGGGGATTGCAGAAAATTACGCTTGGGCAACCATCCAAGTATGGCTTGATTACGTGCAAGTTAATAGCAACGCTAAAACCACCTATGCTATCTCAACCCTAGCTGGCCCAGGAGGCACTATTAGCCCAGGTACAACACAAATCACTGCTGGAGCAAGCCAAACATTTACTATCTCCCCCAATCCAGGCTATTTACTCTCTCAAGTAACAATCGATGGCCAAAACCAAGGCACCCCAACCAGCTACACATTCACAAATATACAAACCAACCATATTATCACAGCCTCATTTAGACCCCTGACATTTAGCGATGGCTTTGAAAGCGGCTCATTTAACGCCTGGAGTGGAACTCTAAGTTCAGGCGGAACCATATCCCCCTCAACAACAAAAGCCCACACTGGTACCTACTCAGCACGCAGCCTAGTATACTCCGAGGGCGGCCAAGCAATGCTCTACAAAGACTTGCCCAGTAGTAGAACGGTTGTCTATATGCAAGCATACCTTTGGATAGACCTCCAACTGGTCCCAAATGGCGGCGCGGCATCAATTATAGAATTACTAAACGGCCCCACAATAAACAGTCGATTTGGCATCAAAAACAACGACGGTACCCTAAACTATGCCCTTAGCCACAAAGACCGCACAGGCACCGAAATCACAACCGTCTCTACCAACACCGCAACTCTGGGCACCTGGCATCTAATCGAGATAGCTGTCTATGCCCATGCTGTTGCCGGCTGGTCAAAACTATGGGTGGATGGACAATTGGTAATTGATAACACAAACATAAACACCGGAACCTCCATCAACAAAATCAACCTAGGCTCCGCAAACCATGTCTCAATGGTCTATCTCGACAACATAGTTGTCGCCGACACCTACATCGGCCCCCCAACCTACACAATCTCAACCCTAGCCGGTCCAGGAGGCTCTATAACCCCCTCAAATCAAATACAAATCCCTGCGGGGAGCAGTCAAATCTTTACTATAACTCCCAACCCCGGATACACAATCAACCAAGTTATCGTTGATGGCCAAAATCAAGGCCCAATAACCACCTACAGCTTTACAAACATACAAACCAACCACACCCTAAGCGCCACCTTCAAACAACAATCCCTCTCTCCAACCATAGAGCCCCTCCATGTAGTTGGACGCCAAATCCAAACCGCAAGCAACAAAAACATAACCCTGCATGGCGTTGACTACACCTACTTTATCGATGGTCCCAACGGTAGCTGGATGACATCCGACGGCAACATACTATGGAACACCTGGAGCCCCACCGCTATAAATTCCAATCTAGACGCTCTCCAACGCATAGGCGTCAACATCATACGCGTTACCACAACCGCTCAGTGGTGGATAGATAACACTGATGATTTTCAGAATCACATTTCCTACTTTATAACCCAAGCCGCCGAGCGCGGAATATATGTAGACTTTACCTTTTGGCAAGCTACTCCCACAAGCGGCATGCCCGATGGTGTCTTACCCTGGGCCGATGGAAACGGTCTCATAAACAACCCCCAAGACTTCATTGCACTATGGATTGATGTTGCCAACACTCTAAAGATCCATCCAAACGTCCTCTTTGAATTCTGGAATGAACCCAACGCAAGAGGCGACCCCTTCGCAGAAGCAAACTGGTTTAGAACCACCCAACAATGCATCAATGCCCTCCGAGCAATAGGTGCCACAAACCTGATTGTTATCCAGTGGAACTATGGCTTAGCCATGGACTATACTTGGTACCAACAAGGCTCAATTTGGGGTCTAAACTGGGTAGATACCCACACACTATTTGACCCCACAGGCAACCTAGTCTATGGTACACACCTATACCGAAACAAATTCTACAACTGGCCACAACTGATGGCATGCCCCACAGTTTAGCAGACGCAACCTTTGCACTAACCCAAACAGGCGTTCTAAGCTTTGACAAACCCCTCTGGATAAGCGAAATCGGTTGCAATCTTTGGGCCACCAACCAAAACAACGAATATGAATGGTACAACAACACCCTAACAGTTCTCAATCAAAACAACATCGGCTACGCAGCCTGGGCCTGGGCACCTTGGCGAACAGGCACCCAATGGGGTCTAGTAAATGGCGGAGTTCCCAACTATCAACTAAACCCTGCCGGACAAATATTCCAAAACCAAATCGCCGCCTAACCTTTTTTTGCTAGCCCAAATAATCTGTTAGAATGTTACCTTCAGTTCAAGTAATTTCTGACAAATACATAGCATACCTTTTATTTTATGTCACCATGGAACTGGCAGGTATCTAAGTGACAACACTCTCTGTACCTACACTCAAATCAATAACTGCTAACCGACAATATTTAGCCCTAAGTTTAGCTTTCCTTATCACTTTTCTAGGGGTTTTGCTTCTTAGACCCCATCTGCTGAGCTTTGATCTAACTATTAACAGCTGGGTACCCACAATCCACTCAGACTGGGCAACCCCCATAGCTATTGCAATCTCGTATGGCTTTGATACCTACAGCCTACTCATTCTCAGCTTAGCTATTGCCGGATATCTCTTCTACAAAAATCACCGACCCCACAGCCTATTACTCCTAGTTGCTATGGGCGGCAATGCCGCCTTTGTAGCCCTCTTTAAAACCCTAGTTCAGTCTCCTAGACCCCTAAATGGGGTAATCATCGATACCGGTTACTCTTTTCCAAGCGGCCATACCGCTGGAAGCATAGTCTTCTGCGGTGTACTGGCTTATTTCGCTTGGCAACACTGGAAAACCACCAAACCCCGCACCTTACTAATCATCTCAGCAGCCATAATCCCCTCCGTGGTGGGGTTTGATAGACTATATCTAAACGTTCACTGGTTTAGCGATGTTTTAGGCGGATGCATGCTTGGACTTTTCTGGCTTGCCTTCTCAATACTGCTCATCAAACTTTTAATAAAAAGTAAACCAAACACCAAAAAACTATCCCCCAACCGCCGATGACTAATCGCCAACTACCTGTTGATGGTTGCTCAAAATATATTTACACTTCATCTATCTTTGTTAGCAGACAATATTACTTAGTAGTTTATCCTGCCTGTTTTTGTTGGATGGTTGCCAAATAAGTGGGTAGTCCCTCTATGCACTGAACATCACGGCTAACCAACGACGCCAGCTCACGCCAAACCTGTACATTTACTTTGGTGTTTGTGCGTTCAAGGTTTTGTTGCAGTCGTTTTGTGCCCTCTCGTCCTCGGCGGTCAAAATCTAGCAATAAAATAACCTCTGAGGTACCCAACGATTCAATTTCGGCGGTAGCTTGCAAAAAAGATTTTCCACCCGTTTTAACCGTTAACACCCTGCCCCCAACGCCTAATTCCAATAGCGCTTGGGCATCTTTTTTCCCCTCAACAACCATCGGCTTACCGCTTTTGGCCTGCTCCACTAATTTAGCTAAGACATCATCGATTTTTTCAAGACGAGTTTTGAGTTGCGTAGACAGCAAGCCTCTATCTTGTTATCTGCGCTTTTTGTATTGTCTCAAGACAGTCCATGGCGTCTTTGTGGTTGGCAAAGTAGCGGCGTACCGGTTCTAAAATCTCTGACAGTTCTGCGGCAACACCGTTTTTAAGATCCATGGGGTGCAGTTTACCCTCGATGTAGCTGTTGGCCAAGTCTTCATAGCTCTCAAAGTCTATGTTGCCGCCAAATTTCGCAGGCCGCTCAATGGTAAATACTGATTTCTCTCGGAAGATGATGTATTTAGCAATATCCATAACGGGGTTGTATTTGACTATGCCCTCCGGGCAGAAAGCGCGTGACATTTTTTCTTTGATTTCTTGGGGCGAGTCATAGATGTATATGCAGGTTTTGGGTTTACTCTTTGACATTTTAGCGGATGCCAACGCTTCACGTTCTTGGCCTTCTGGAATCGGCCAAACGGAGGGTTTCTCTAGCCCCTGTAGAAGATGATGATGAACACAGACAGGTTTCCAAAAACCTAGCTTTTCGCCAATTTCTCTGCTGACCATGTTAGCTTTACGCTGATCCATACCCAACTGACAGATTTTTACCTTCATGTGAAATATATCTGCAACCTGCATAGGGGTGTAGATGTAGTCGCTGACGTAGTGGGCTTCGCCTTCTTTGCGTCCCGCTATCTCAAGGGTACGGGTGGTGCGAGCAAGTGTGAGATTTTTACTAATTACTATCATTTTTTCCCAGTAATCAATGTCTTGGTATAATTCATCACTGTAGATAAATTCCACCTTGTCGCCGGGAACGCCTAGGGCAAGCCAGCTGTGACGGAACAGATCTGCGGCTTTGTGAATAAGCTCCCGATCTCCGCCTAGTTTATTGTTAAGCCATGCGTGCCATGTGGACAGATATGCTTTGAAGTGGATGCCGGCTTCGGCAAAGTCTTTCATTTTATAAGCGCAGATAACTCCTGTGCCTAGGTGCGCAAGTCCTGAAGGTTCCCAGCCGTTATAGGCAATAGGGTGCTCTTCAGCTTCTAGGAGTGCTCGAAGATCCTCAGTTGTTACCAGTTCCTCAGCGGGCGGTCTGCAAATAAGCTCAATCTTTTTCTCTATATCCACTTATACCAGCATCCTAAGTTAACGTTAATGACTCTTCTTTAACTTAAATTTAGAGGCTAACTTATTATTATTTTTCGCGGGCTGATGTCTCCCGACGTAACCTAACACTTCACCTCACAGCTAAGCGTCGCTTTAAGCTTGGTGAAGCTCTCTCGGCGCGGGAATTTACGCCCGTATCTCACCTGTTCCATAATTGGGTAGAACTCGATCGGTCATAGGTGCAAGATTTATGTTTCTTGCGTGCCCTCTGTCAAGTCCGTCGTTATGGGTGCTCATTTTCGGCAAGACACACATAATGATGTTATTTGTTTGTTAAAGGTTGCGTTTATCTAAACCCACTCGCCCACCCAGTTCAAACCCAGCTAATAACCCATCTAAAAATCAGTTCCAAACTACCCATATCGGTTGCAGGTGCTCATTGTTTTATCTTCTTTGCTCTATAGTAGCTTTACTGTGTTTTCGTATTCTTTGCTCTTAGGTTGAGATAAAATTGGTTTGGAGAGAAAATTCATTGTAATTGTATAAGCAGAAGGAGGCGCCGAGAATGGGATTCGAACCCATGCGGACCGGAAGATCCACGGGCTCTCAAGGCCCGCGCGTTAACCACTCTGCCATCTCGGCACCATAGCGCAACACTCTATTCTTTGTGTATCTTAAATGTTTACCGAGTCAACCAGATGAATTCTATATTAACCATAAATAAGCCGATCCAACATGACCAAAAAACTAAACTCGCTCATCCAAACAACCAGTTTCATCAACCTGACTAAATCAATACTGCCGCCGCAGGGTTGTTTATCGCCTCCATTAGTACAATGGTTGTCGTCATAACTGGATAACACCCCTCAAAACAGCTGAGTTTTTAAAACAAAAAGAAAGAGTTGAATTTTCAGGATGAACTCAAAAAGGCTTGATTAGAGTCGCGTACTGTGTCCTTATAACAGATATATGGCTAACACAAAACTTTTTAATGTGATCCAATTATTATTTAATATGAGTTACATTAACAAGTTTTTTGCTTTAGCCATTATTATCAGTATGGCACTGGTAACTTTAATTATGTTAATTCCGCCTATGTCTGCACAAGCAGAAATGCCTGTGCCCTCTCTGCCAACTTGTGATGTAACGCTTCAGGGACCCTGGCCAAAATATGTTCCGCCCGTATATGAGGTCAACCCATCAACTGGAAAAACTATCCTGATAAAAGACGGCTACACCGTATACGAAAAATCGTTATGGGTAAGAATGGCGCCTATGCAGATCTTTATGCCCTATACTAATTCTGAGGGGCAAATGGTAAACCTGTTTTTTAATCTTCGGTGGAAAGATCACCAAGATACAGTCTGGCAAAGCCTCGACCAAGTATGGTCAAAAGAGTCTCTTTTCCCATGTAGCAGACAAGAGTCTCCAACTTCTCCTGTTGGGGCTGTTGGTATGAGTTTGGGTTTTATTGGAAGTGACTTTTTTGGGAGTGCAAGTGTTCAGGTTCCGGATGTTGATCAGATTGATTTTCAGGTTGAGGCCTTTATAGGTTATTATCTTATGGATAGTGAGAGTTATATTTTGGATAGTGAGGGTGCACCTATTTTGGATAGTGAGGGCGTGCCTATTTTTGGTTATGCTTTAGATAGTGAGGGTGCGCCTATTTTTGTGGGTCAGTCAAGCGGCTGGTGTGATATAGTGATGTTTAATATGATTGAGCAATCAACTACGGTACTTCCTGGAACTTCTGCGCCATCGTTAACTCTTAGCTCATCGTCATCCCAAAACCGGCCCTCCTCATCTGATCCGTCAGGTGCACAGTTTGATGCTTGGTTTGGTTTTTTGATTATCTTGCTGGCAATAATAGTAGTGGTGATAGTAGTAGTAGTGGTCGTGGTAACTTTGCTTATATTTAGAAAAAACCGGGGATACAACAAAAAAGATACAGACCGATGACCCTAAACTCGACATAGTGGGCGTGTCTATATATAATCAAGATACACCCTTGAACTCACGGCGGTTGCTGGTTTTTTGTCTAATTTTGTTTATGGTGCTGTTTTTACATAAGGGTTCTGTGAGTTGTGGGCAAACTTCTTAACTTGCCATTCCAACTTGATGCTATGCCGCAAGCTCTAACAATTCAGATTCCAAGTAACATATTGGAGGCTATTTATGCCGGCGCTAAGGAACTCTATCCACGCGAGAGTTTTCTGTTGCTTAGAGGTAACAAAAACAAAGGCATCATATCGATCACTGATTTGATTTTAGCTCCATTTGCCATTCATGGGGAGGGCGAAGTACACTTCAATCCTTACATGTTCTCCGGTGACCTCAGTCTGGTTGGCACAGTACATTCACATCCATCGTGCAATATTTCTCCCAGCCACACCGATCTTAACTATTTTTTCGGCCGGGTTCTTATGATAGTGGGTTACCCCTATGAAAGTCACACCTGTATAGCCGCCTATGACTCAAATGCCAATAGAATACCCATAGAAATAACTGCACCCCTAGCATGCGATGACGAAGACTTCTACGACGAAGACTTATACAAAGAAGAAGAGGACTTCTAAAGTTCACTTTTTTGGTTTTCTTTTAGCGCCGTCTGATATTCTAAAATGTATTCTTTGGCAAATTGATCGGCTTTGTCCTCGGTGCCCCGATGCACTCTATCTACTGCTCGGCTTCGCAGATGATGATAGAATTCATGCAAAATAACCATTGGATTAACAAATATGTCGCTGTCGCGCACATATATAGTTTGGTTTTTTGCAGTATAGCATCCATAGGCTTTGAGTTTAAGTTTTTTTGGCAACCCCACTTTGATCTGTGGAACAGTAATCTGATATTTCTCACCCAGCAATCTTAGTGCCTCCTCAGGATTGCTATCAAGAATCAACCAAACAACCCGTGCCTTAAAGGGATCAAACGACATAATGATCACCTACAAAAACACCCCCGCATTAATAGCAATTTGCCATGCCTAACTCATTGTCCAAAATAACAAGACCCGCCATAAACCTAACCATCTGTCAACGGATTCAACTGCTGGTTTCTTGCAGATGGTGCTGTGTGTTTTTTTGGGTTTTATTTTTCCAGTTCTTGAACAAGTTTAACCAGTTGTTCAATTACATGGGTGTTGATTTTTTGTCCTTTCTCTTTGGTGGCTGCTGTGGGGTCGCCAAGTACGCCGCTTGGGAAGTATTGTTCTGGGTGGAGGACAACTTCAAAGCGCGGCATTTCATAGTTGCTTGGTATGCCTTTTGATTTAATCAGATCCGGTCGGATCGCCATAACTCGTGAGGTTTCAATTGTTCCTGCATGGCCATCTCTTGGGTCTGCTAACTCACTGGATAGTTCCTCTGCAAAATCATAGTCGGATAAAACCATAATGCGTGTGCGTTGTTTGCCGTTTTCTTCTCCATTTTGATAGATGACCTTTTGTGCTGCAAGCCTGAGGGCCACCATATGTGAAGAACCGGCATGACCGCTAAGGACAATTATGCGGTTAAACCCATTGCGGGATAATTCAGAGAGAATGTCTTTGGCTACATTAAAAAGGGTGTTGAATTGAATTGTTAGGCTGCCTGGAAAATTGCGTGCTGCATTTACGATGCCATAACGAAAAGGCGGCGCCACTAAACAGCCTGTTTGACGTGCAGCCTCAAGTGCAACATATTCAGGTTGCACACTATCTGTACCCAGAGGTAAATGTTTGCCGTGTTCTTCTACACTTCCGATTGGAAAAATAACCACTCTGCCCTGCATAGCGGCCTCTGCGGCCTCAACAGTGCTTAACTCATCAAGCCATAAATGCCCCGGGTTGTTAGTGTTTGTCATAATCAACATCTGTTATTTGCAGGATTTCTATTTTACGGCAACACTTTGTGTGTTTTATCTGCCGGATGTTGCAGAAGAGCTAGGATCATGTCAATTGTAGTGGTGGTGTTTGTTGTTGTTATTTTAGGTGTTATTGTCCGTAGGTGTCGTTTTTGATTTTTTCTGCTAAGAGCTGGATAAATTCGATGGGCCAAACATCGTCGGCGACATCATCGGTTAGGATTCTTCTTTGGTGATAGAGTGGAATAAGGTCATTTTTGAGAAGTAAAATGAGCAGGAATTGGTGTCCGTAGGTGCGTTTGAAGAGAGCGTATTTGCGGGCTTGGCGTTTGGTCATTTCGAAGTGGGGTTCGAGGATGATTTTTCTGCCCTGGACTGTTTTTTCTAAGATAAAGTCGGGTGTGTAGATTTCGTTTGGCAGGGGAAAACTGATGGTTTCATACCCATAGGGGATGTGTAGTTGTAGCAGGGTGAGTGCGGTTTTTTTTTCCCAGCCGCTTTTGTAGTTGCTCATTTTTTGGTAGTATGCTCGGGGTTGTCCTGTGATTGTTTTCATTTGTTCTAAAAATTCTAGTGCGGATTTGAGTGTGTGGCGGTTGAGTGGTTTTTGTTTTAGCCATCTGCCCAGTAAAAAGAAGGGGTGGTCGATTTTTGCGGGGTCTTGGGGGAAGAGGGTTTTGGCATAGTTGGTTAATTTTTGGCGGGCTTCGGCGCTGGTTTGTTCGTCGCGCCACAGGGCGGGTGAGGCTGATGATATTATGCCTAGACTGGCGGCGACGTTGGCGTTTTCTTTGGTTAGTGGTACGTAGAGGTCTTGGGGGTGGAGGTGGTTATAGATTTGTAGGTCGGGTTGTGGGCGTACCATCCAGCGTAGATAGATCCATGCGCGGTCTTTGTGGGGGCCTGATAGTGCGGGGATGTTTTGGGCTAGGTCGTCGAGGAAGTCTTTTGGTTTGGTGAATTTTTGGGCGTATTTTAGTAGGTTGCGTTCTGCTTTGTATTTAACAAACGTGTTAACGGAGGCTATGATCTCTGAGGCGGCTTTTTTGTTTGGGCCTAGATCATGGTGGAAGTATGCTTTTATGATGACTTCTTCAAAAAGGTGGGGTTTTTTTATTTCAAAGAGTTTGTTGCCAAAGGCTCTGTTTAGATAGACTAACAGCATGCGGGCGTTTTCGGGGTATCCTACTACGGTGTCGTCAAGGATTGCGGCGGCCATTAAAAAGTAGTGGGCGATGTTGCTGTGTTCTTCGGTTTTTGAAGAGTAGGGGTTAAAGAGTAACCTGGGGCTCATGCGTCTGTCCCATTGGACATCGGCGGCCTCGGAGTTTTTGCTGATGAACTCCTTTAGTAGAGGTGTTACTTCGTCTGTTACCATTAACCCTTACCGGCAATAGATTATGTAGCGGGTGCTTAAAACTGCTATGTTGAAATTGCGGCGTAAGAGTTTAATAGGGGCTGGGAAATGAAGTAGTGCGCATCTAGAAACGAAGCGCCTATATAGTTAGGTGCAGTAGGAGATGGTGCTAAAGTGTGGGCCGGTCGTCTAGCCTGGTTAGGACATCTGCTTGACGTGCAGAAGGTCGCCGGTCCGAATCCGGTCCGGCCCACCACAATTAATTTCTCCAGTATAGTCGTGTTCATAAAATAGGTTGATGTTTTCTATGTTGTTTGTATTTTGGATAAAACTGGTGTAGTGATTGTTCTTCGTTTTATCTGTGTAGAGCTTTGGACTAACTACGGTCGCGTAGGGCGGGAGATACTAAATTATATGTTAAACAAAAGCGGATATTCCCGTCTATTATTAGGCTCGGATAGAACCAAATACATAAAACTGCTTCGACTAGCAAACGAAGAAAAATATGATCAAATGGTGGTGCAGTTTGCTCAATTAATTGTCGACCAAAGATACCAAGTGATGATGGATAATTTGGTGCAAATAGTTATACCGCCAAAAAGGAACAACCAACTACGATTGCAAGATTTCTTAATCTAACCTTTTTGTAAGGCTGATGGTTGATGAAACGGGCTATTTTTGGATATGTTGATGTTCCATAAAATTGGTTATGTGCTTGTATAAGGCAAATGTTCTGTATCTTTTTGCTTGTGGCATTGGTTAGAATCGTTTATGTCTGTGTTTGAATTGTTGTTTGGGGTGTGTTTTAGTTTGTTTGTTGTTTGTATAGTGGTTTGTTGGTTTGGTTGTTAAAGAAAAGATAGTTGGGGTAGAAAAGAGTGGGGGGTTGTTGTTTATTTTAGTGATGCGAGGTATTTTAGGTGGAATGGTTTGATGAGTATTCCGCCTTTGAGGTCGGCGCTGAAGGTTTGGCTTTCGACCACCCAATCTGAGAGTTCAGAATCATGTGTTCGTATGAATTCTGCAAAACTGGCGAAGTTTTCATGTAGCGATATGCATACTGCATCCCAGCCCATGCCTCTTCCTTCTGAGACTAGTATGACGTTTGTTTGTTTCATGTACCATTCTTTCATTTTTTGAATGGCTTTTGTTTTTTCGTCGCCTGTTTGGTATTTTAGTTTGCTTTTCAGAAAGGTTATGGCTGTAATCTCAAATCCGATTTGTCCGAATTTGGGAATAACGGTGTATCCTTCGATATAGTTTTCTTCTAACATGGCTCGTCTTCGGGTCACAGTCGGCTGAGAAACGCCTAAAGCTTTAGCTAGTTGTCTGTCGCTTCTGTGTGAGTCCTTCATGAGTTCGAACAGAATTTTGTAGTCTATAGGTTTTAGCTCTTTCATTTGCATTTCACTCACAATTTTTGTTATGTAAATGCATTTTTCAACCCATATATAAATGATGCGATAGCTTTTGCGAAAATTTAAATGCTTATCTGGTTTGTTGTTCTGATTCAGTATGTGTTTAATCTATTGGACTGAATAATTTTTTGTGCCTAATTTGTATGATCAGTGTTGGCAGCGCTGTGTTTTTGGCTAGGTGAATTCACTAGTTAATCAATAGAAATAACAAGTCGCATGAATTAAGTGATAAAACAGATGCTTTTTAAGACAAAAAACCCACTAACCCACAGGCGCCACAAATGCCCATCCAAATCCAAACCAACATCAAAGAAGAAATCACAACCTTCCTCTCCAACCTAATCCAAATAAACACAACCAACCCCCCAGGAAACGAAACACAAGCCGCCCAATACATAAAAGAATACCTAACCAAAGACGGCTTTACCTCAGAAATCCTCGAATCCGCCCCCGGCAGAGGAAGCCTAATCACCCGATTAAAAGGCACCGGAGAAAAACCCAACCTCCTCCTCCTATCCCACCTAGACGTCGTCGCCGCCAACCCAAAAGAATGGACCACCAACCCCTTTGCAGGAACCATCAAAGACGGCTATGTTTATGGCAGAGGCGCCATAGACATGAAAGGCATGACCGCCATCGAGGTCATAACCCTAAAACTCCTCAAACAAAACAACATTCCACTAAAAGGCGACGTCGTTTTAGCTGCAACAGCCGATGAAGAACGCGGTGGCGAAGCAGGCGCAGGTTACCTGCTACGCAACCACAAAAACAAAATCTGGTGCCCCTACATACTAAACGAAGGCGGCGGAACAGCATTCCCCCAAAACAAACAAAACATCTACCCCATCCAAACCGCCGAAAAAGGCATCCTATGGTTCAAAATAACAGCCAAAGGCACCCCCGGACACGGCTCAACACCCAACATGGCCGACAACGCCATCACACGCATCAACAAAGTCCTCACAAAACTAGAAACCTACCAACCCCCCACCATCTATGTTGATACCCTCCAAGAGTTCCTAACTCAAATCACCCAAACAAATTCCCAACTAAAAGACCTCATAAACCAACTCCTAGCTAACCCCCAAAAAAGCGAACAAATCCTAAACGAACTCGCCCAAAAAGACAAAGCCCTAGCAGAAGAAATCCGCCCCCGAATCAAAACCACCCTAACCCCCACAATAATCCAAGGCGGCACAAAAGAAAACATCATCCCCTCCCAATGCGAAGCCGTCTTTGACTGCCGCGTCCTACCCGGCCAAAGCACAACAAACACCCTTGACTTAATCAAACAAATGTTAAAAGACATTGACGACGACCAAAAACTCAGCTATGAAATCATCCAAATACACGACGGCAACCAGTCCACCACACAAACCCCTCTCTATGAAACAATCAAAAATGTACTCCAAGAAGCAGACCCCGGTTGCAGCATAACTCCCACCCTAACAACAGGCGGCACCGACTCACGCTTCTTTAGAGAAACCGGCAGTATCTGCTACGGATTCCACCCCGTACGTCCCGAAGAACCCAACGATCAATACGAAAAACGCATACACGGTATCGACGAACGTCTAAGCATAGAAAACCTAGTCTGGGGAACCAGCATCTTTTATGAAACCATCAAACGATTTCTAACCTAACCCCCTCTTTCTATAAACGCTTTTATTTTCCAACCCTGGCTAATAGATACCGAGAAGCATCAATATGATCAGCAACAGCACCCAACAAATCCCCGCAGTAAACCAACAGCAAGAACCCCCAAATAACACCACAAAAATCATTGGCCTAATCTCTGACACCCATATCCCCAAAAAAGCACACTATCTCCCAAAACGAGTGATTGAACTTTTTGAAAAAGTCGACTACATCATTCACGCAGGCGACTTAGTGGAACTATCAGTGATAGATGAACTCGAACAAATAGCCCCCGTTTTAGCCGTACACGGCAACATGGACGGCCTAGCAGTCACAGACACACTGCCGCAACTCAACTCACTAAAACTCTTCGATTGGAAAATCGGTGTTATGCACGATCCCGATATCCACTTTGGGTTAACTACGATGCGAGAACTCACCAAACAAAACGGCTTTAACGTATTTGTTTACGGCCATACCCATGTTGCAAACATTACCTGGGAAAACAAAACCCTCTACATCAACCCCGGTAGCCCCACAGTCCCTCCCTCAATCATAAGCAAACCCTCTGTTGGATTACTTAGAATAACCAAAGAAACCATAACACCCCAAATCATAGAATTCTAACAAAAACAACAACAAAAACAAGCATCGCCATAAAATATCTGGTTTACTTTGGTATATCTGTTGGTTTTTGTATGGTGTTGTTGGGTGCGTTTAATGTGTGTTGGATGTCGGTGTTTGTAGTTTTGGTTCACTTTTAATGACCTCTCCCCTCTTTGGGGAGGTAGTTTTGTGGGGGGTCTTAAAAGTAAAATCTGCTAAGGGTTTGTTGTGGTTAGTATGGAACAGTGTAAAAATCCTTGGAATAATGTTTGTGTCTGTGAGGATATAAAACTCTACATTCAAGTTAAAGGTGAAAATCTGCCAATTTGTCAGCAATGTTGGAGTCAAATCGCCGATCAAGATGAGGAATGGTAATGCAGAGTTTTAGTATTAACAGTGCCAAATCCTACATAGGTAAAAACGTTAATTTACATCTAAAAGATGGGGCTGTAATTGTTAATGTTCACCTTACGCGTTTGCACAAAGGCGAGGGTAAAAACAGTAAACAAATTGAGTACCATTTGACAAACCGCAAAAGTAATCGTATACCCTTAAAAGAAGTTGCATATGCAAAACCCCTCAACAACTCTCTTATAAAAATCTCTGCATAAACTTGCTAAAGGCTCAAATAGTGCTCTGGGTCTTCACGGCTTATGCGTTGCTCAAACTGTGGCGTATGTTGTACTGAAACCGAAATGTTACTTTCCAAAAAAGACATCCAGCGCCTCGAACACAAAGGACACCCTCCGCGCAGGTTTGTGCGCTATGATAAAGAGGGCTATGCAACGTTGAAAAACAGCGGTGGATATTGCGTTTTCTATGACCCCCCAGCTATGCGATGCAGTGTATATGCTGATCGGCCCATGGGTTGTAGAGTCTACCCCGTGATAGTTGATGAAGAGACAGGCATAATCTTAGATACCATTTGTTGCGCTAGACACTCAATTTCAAAAGCTGAAAAAACCCTCAAGGGCAAACGAGTAGTTAGGCTCCTTGAGATAATCGATTCTGAGGCCGCCGAACGCCGCTCATAAGACTTCGCTTGCTTGGTGAATGTATTTTTGTGTGTTGGTTTAGGCTAAATGTTTTTGTCTGGTGGTTAGTTTGTGAATTCGTTGAGCAAATCGTTTAATTGGGCAAATAGTTCAAGAAAGCGGTAACCTTTTTCGGTGGTGGCGTATTTGTTGAGTTTTTTAGTTAGCAGTCCTTGGGTTGTGAGTGTGTTTATGTGTGTTTTTAGTTGGGTGTAGTTGAGATTGGTGTTATACATTATGCTGGTTTTGGTTTTATGTTGTTCGCAAAATAGCAAAATTTCAGCGATTATGTCTAGTTTGCCCCGTCTAAATCCTTTAAAGTAGCTTCTTTGATGTTCATGTCTTAGCAATGCCAGTTGGAGTTCATGTGAATTTAGTTTTGTTGTTCCTATTACGGAGCTTGTCAAACAGACGCCTCGGTTTAATCTGATTAAATGTTCTTTAACTCTTAAACGAATGTGATTGTGAATTGGCAGTAACAGGTTCCTAACCGCGTTTATGCATTAAGCCTTTAAATAGCCCTTGATGTATGTGGGTTTGTGGGTTTATATGGATCAAAAATTGGTGCTCTACTCTGATGGTGGTGCTCGCGGTAATCCTGGGCCTGCGGCGGCGGCTTATATAGCTCTAAGTGAGGCGGGTGTAACGGTGAGGACTGATGCGCGTACTTTGGGTGTTAGTACTAACAATAAAGCTGAGTATGCTGCATTGCTGATGGCGCTTCAATTTGCTGTTGAGTATGGTGCTGAGGAAGTTGTTTGTTATCTTGATAGTGAATTGGTTGTCAATCAGTTAAATGGTGTTTATAGCGTAAAAAATCTTGATCTTCAAAAGCTCTGGCGGCAGGTGCATCAGCTTAGAGTGGGGTTTAAAAAAATTAGTTTTTTTAATGTGCGACGGAGTAATCCCTGTATAGCACGGGCTGATGCACTTGTTAATCAGGCCCTAGATGAACAAAGAGGCTCAGCTAAAACTTCTCATATAGACAACAAAGCGGTTTCTGCAAATGTGGGTTCTGTTTTTGTTCACGTGAGTGTTCGTACCAGTAATGTTGAGCGTTCGGTTGATTTTTATCATCGTTTTTTGGGGTTGGAGGTTGTGCGCAGAGTTGCGGTCAAGGCAACTAATGCTGAGCTTGTGTTTCTCCAAGCGCCTGCCCGGTTGGGGTGTTGTATGCTTGAGTTGACTTTTTATCGGGATCAGAAACAGTATTTGCAGGCTGATTATGAGAATCGGGTTTTTGATCATTTAGGTTTTGAAGTGGATGATATTCATGTGATTTTAGCGGCTATGCGAAAAGCAAACGTTACCATTACTGATGAACCCCGTATGTTTGGTGAGGATTCAATTATTGCGTTTGTTGAGGACCCCGATGGGACACTTATCGAGTTAATCGAGCGCAAGAAGTAACGCGGCAGAGGTTATTCGTAGAATTTGGGTCGGGCACGTTTGCTGTATTCTTCTATGGCTTTGGCGCGTTCTTCTTCGGCTTTATCTTTTTCTTCTGCTTCTTGTTCTGCTGGTTGTGCTACGGTTTTCTCAAATTCCATGTCTACGTTTTTGTAGTTGCTCTCCAGAGCGGTTATGTAGATTTTAAAGTCGTCCATGGCGTTTTCTGCTTGATGATGGGATGAATGTACTTGTTCGGAGAGCAGTATGATCAGGTCAAGCATGCTGCGCAGGGTTTGTTTGTCGTTTTCTGGGGAATGGTCGTAGTAGCGTTGAAAGACGCTCAATAAGTCTATGAACATGTTGTCGACTTCTCTTGTTTCCCTCTTGTAGTGGTTCTCAGAAGTTAATGATTTAGTTTTGAGGGTAAGCATGAGATTTTTAAGAATAGTTGCATTAGCCTGAGACAAAATAAAAACCTATTCTAGCTATGGGTGCTGATCAAGTTATATATTTTGGTGAGTTGTTTTGGCGTATTGTGTACTGCTTTGACCGCATTATAAATAAGTGTTGATTGTATATGTTAACACGTGCTTAGTTATGAATAAAAAGTACAGTGTTAACTTGACCAAAGATGAGCGTTGGATAATTTTTGAGACAATTA
>WRCX01000040.1 GCA_009783705.1 Candidatus Bathycorpusculum hydrogenotrophicum
AAAATACATCTTTAAAGTCAAAATAAACGACATATGGCATCTAAGTGAAGTCACCAAAAAAACCAACGACCTACTAGACACTCTAAACCTCCATATTACTTAAAACAGGAAGTTAGGGGTTAATAACAAAACTTGAGTAGGTTCCTTTTTCTGGCATTTTGAAAATTGCTTATCGGTTAGATGGTAGGTTTGTCTACTCTTTTTCCTCTGCAAGTATCTTTCTATAGATAAAATTGCTGGATTGTCGGGGTAGTTGGGTTATTCTTTTTTTGATTGCTGTCAACCCTTTTTATGCGATTGTTGTTGTGCCATTTAGGGTCTGTTGTATTTGGTCAAGTAATTTTTTGTATTCCTCTTTTGTCTGCCGGACATAGTAGCTGCCTAAACCTATGCAGGCTCCAAATATTCCTCCGCCAAGCCATGAAAAACCCAGTGCAACGAAAAGTCCAAAAAAGCCGCCGCCGATAATACCTATGATAAGTAGTAGCAATGGTGATCGGTTTGTTATTTGCTCGACTTTGTCAATTTGGTTTTGCAAGCTACTGCTGAGGTTTTTTGTTTCTTCAGACATAACTACACCCGTTTAATTCTTTCTTGTATGTGGCGGAACTTAAGGGTTTATGGTTTTCCTGAGGTTAAAGGTGTGATTGTATTTCCGTCTTAGGCATGCAGATACTTGGCGGCTTCACAACTGTTCACCTGATATGTAACACATTTTTTTTCTGCTAACAAGCTGACTTGGCGGGCTTGGGTTATATGTTTGGGGCTCAACGGGGGAATGTTTAATAGGTCATATCGGGTAGTTTTTAAACTTAAAAATTACAGTAATGTTTATTATATCTAAGTGAAATCTTGAAGGTGCGGTAAAAAATGGGAATCAAATCTTGGCTTCAACAAGCGGCAAGAACCTTAAAGTTAGCCGTTAAACCGGGACGTGAAGAGCTATGGCTCTCAATTAAAATCAGCCTGTTAGGTATTGGCGCAGTTGGCTTAATTGGATTTGTAATTAAACTGATCGCGTCTTTTCTCAACGTGCCCCCAGCTTAAACAAAGTGACTTGATATGGACAAAAAAGAAGGGCTCGCGCAAGTAAAAATCTTTGCAATTAAAACCACCACTGGACAGGAACGCAACGTGGCGCGTTTAATTGCCTCAAAAGTTGATATGACTCATATTGCTATAAAGGCTCTTCTGGTTCCAGATACACTCAAAGGTTATGTGTTCATTGAAGCAGATGGTCCTCATCTTGTCGAAGAAGCCATCTCTGGTATTCGTCATGTCCGAAGCCGAATTCCGGGCTTAATCAGCTTTAACGAAATTGAACGCTACATCGTCCGCAAACCCGTCATGGAAGATCTCAATGAAGATGATGTGGTTGAAATCACCGGCGGACCCTTCAAGGGTATGCGTGCTAAAATCACTCGGCTCGACAAAGCTAAAGGTGAAGTTACCCTCGAATTACTTGAGGCAACCTTCACTTTGCCCATCACAGTACATTCAGACTATGTAAAACTCGTAGAAAAAGCAAAAGCATAAAGTGAAAATCTATGGCAGATAAAAAAGTTGTAGAATTAATCGTCAACGGCGGTCAAGCCAATGCAGGTCCCCCGTTGGGTCCAGCCTTGGGTCCCTTAGGAGTCAACATTGTTGCTGTTGTCAACAAAATAAACGAAATTACCAAAGATTATGCCGGTATGAAAGTTCCGGTAAAGGTCAGTGTTGATCCTGAAGATAAAACCTTTGATGTTACCGTTGGTACGCCCACTGCATCAGCTCTAATAGTCGCTGAACTAAAAATTGAGAAAGGTTCCGGCACTCCAAACACAGTTAAAGCTGGAGACTTGACCATGGAACAATTGATCAAGATTGCCAAGATTAAAGCTCCTCAGCTTCTAGCACCTGATACAAAAAATGCTGCTAAAGAAGTGCTTGGTACCTGTGTCAGTTTAGGCGTTACTGTTGATGGTAAAGATCCCCGTGAAGTTCAAAAAGATATTGACGACGGCACTTATGAAAGCCTATTTGAGTAATGACTGATGATGCTGGGCGAATATTTTTATAATGGGTTTCTTATCCCCTATTGGCACGAGGCTTAAAAATGCCCCTAGACAACAAGACAATAACTGAAGCAATTAAACAGGCAAAATCTCAAGCTGGCGAGAAAAAGTTCAACCAGGCCATAGATCTAATACTTGATATTCAAGAAATTGATATGAAGGCTCCTGAAGGTAAAATTCAGGAAGTTGTTGAACTTCCACACGACACGCTAAAACCCAACCGCATCTGCGTTATTGCTTCAGGCGAATTCGCACTCAAAGCAAAAAACTTTGGTGCTGACCGCGTCGTTGACCGCACAGAACTCGACGATCTAAACGGTAAAAAGAAAGAACTGCGCCAGTTAGGCAACGACTGTGATGTCTTCATAGCCGAAGCACCATTGATGCCCCTGGTCGGTAAAATCTTGGGTCCGGTCCTAGGTCCAAGAGGCAAAATGCCCATCCCTGTTCCTCCAAACGCGGACATAACCACCTTAATCAATAAACACCGCAAAACCGTGGTTGTTCGCATGCGCAATCAACCCATAATCCAAGTCCGAGTAGGTTCACAACAGATGAAAGACGAAGACCTCACCGACAACGCGATGACCGTTCTTCGTGTCCTTGACGGCAAACTCAAACGAGGCCTCAAGAACGTAAAATACGCTTTCATCAAAACCAGCATGGGCGAACCCGTCAAAATTAAACCATAAACAACAAATAACCGAGAAGAAAAATCATGCCATCCGAACAAGTATTAGCTGAAAAATCAAGCGAAGTAGCCGAGATAAAAGACATATTCAAAGAATACAAATCCGTCGGCATCGCAAGCCTAAAAAAAGTCCGCGCTTCCCAACTACAAGAACTCAAAAAAACAATGAAAGGCCAAGTCTACCTCCGCGTCCTCAAAAACACCCTCATAAAAATCGCCATCGAAGAACTCAACCAAGCAGAACTCAAAAAGCTTGAGGAATACTTGGAAGGATCAAACGTCTTCTTATTTACCGATCTCAACCCCTTCAAACTAGCAATCATGCTAGAAAGAGGCAAAGTCAAAACCACCGCCAAAGCAGGCGACACAGCAGCATTTGACGTCGTCATCCCAACCAGCAACACCGGCCAACCCCCAGGGCCAGTCATCAGCCAACTCAACGCAGTCGGCCTACCCACCAGAATAGAAAACGGTAGCGTCTGGATCAGCAAAGACACCTAGTCGTACGCAGAGGAGAACCCATAAGCGACCGCCTAGCAAGTGTCCTTGCTAAACTCAACATCAAAGCCGTTGAACTAGGCATCGCCATGCGCGCAGTCTTTGACAACGGAACCATGATAACCGGCGACAAACTAATCGTCGATCTCGCCGCCACACAAAGAAGCGTAGAAACAAGCAACCACGAAGCCTTCGCACTAGCCATAAGCATCGGCTACACAACAAAAGACACCATCAAACCACTCCTACAAACAGCACACCAAAAAGCAATCGCACTATCACTCGGCGCAGCCATACCCACCAAAGACACCATCGCAGACCTCATCCGCAAAGCCAACGCAGAAATGACCAGCCTAAACAACGCCGCAGACAAATCCAAAGCAGCCTAATAAACTGCTCTCCCTTTCCTTTTATTCCGCAATCTTTTCTTTATATCTAACCTTTTCGTTTAACACCTGTATTGCAGACTAACTAAACATTAAAAAAGTCACACTTATTCTCTATTTTAAGAATCGTGCCCTTACAATTTTACATAGTTTAAACTTTAAAGATGGTTGCTTATTAAATGAACAACAGCAAAAAATGGTGTGGATTTTAAAAAACAAATATGTGTATTTGGCTGGCTTTGGGACAAATCTATTTCGCATTGATTCGGATTAATATAGTCAGTTATAAAAGTCGTCTGAGTTGTTAATTCGGGGAAAATTGGGTTCGCCAACAAGCTGTTGGCATGGTTTTTCATCAAGCGCATATGCGCTGTTTTTGTTTATACTATAATATCACAAAAATGTGATATTGTGATATAAATGAGACCGCACAGACAATGTATGCTGTTAGTTTGTGTGGTCTAAGCGGTGTCGGTAGGTTTCATAGTCTGGTAGTTTTCGAAGGTATTCTTTGTTCATAAGTGGAGACGAAATTAAAAAGTCGGCTGTACTACGATCACATGCTAGCGGAATATTCCAAACTACTGCTACCCGCAGAAGCGCTTTCACATCAGGGTCATGGGGATGGGGTTCAAGGGGGTCCCAGAAGAATATAAGGCAATCAACTAAGCCATCGGCTATAAGTGAACCTATCTGTAAGTCGCCACCCAGTGGTCCCGATTCCATGTTGGTAATTTCTAAACCTACTTCTTCTTCAAGGAGTTTACCTGTAGTTCCTGTGGCAAAGAGTTCATGTTGCTTAAGTGTACCCTTGTTAAATTTTGCCCATTCCAGCATGTCTCCTTTTTTATTGTCATGGGCGATGAGCGCGATTTTCTTTTTACTCTCTATTATCGCATGCTTTACCATAATCTCTTCCTCTGCAAGCCAGAGCCTGTTAAGGGTTTATAATTGTTGTGTCAATAGTCTGCTTTCTTCTATGATGTATGATGTAGTCATAATTGACTCAAATATTGGTTCTTTGATTATTGACCATTTTTTATAATTTTGCTTTGGTTCGTTGATTGGATTGCCATAGGGCTCCCAAAAGTGGAAAGTAGGCGGCTGTCTAATTGGGTAAATTAGTGTCTTCGTGTTGGTTGCTAGTATTCTACGTGTGTTTCAATTTCTTGTATCGTTATGGATGGAATTTGCTGATTAACCTCTGTGGTTGTTGTAGGTTGAGTGTCTTCTTTCTCTTGGTCAAGTTGCTGGGTTTTGGCTGGTATTTCTCCGTCTCTATCTGTTAGTCTCAGCAGGGGGGTGCGGTCATGTTTAGGCCAGAAGTAGGCACTTAAAAACATGACAATAAACGCTATAAATATCAGCATAAACAAGGTGTCGTATGCTTGTCCAATAGTTGTTTTCCAGAAGAAGCATTGGAAGTAATCGTTTGCGTATGCGCCCTCTGGATGAGACCAGCCAAATCCTGATCCTTGTTCTGCTGAGGACCACCAAACTGGTCCTGAGACGATAATGTCTAGTTGCCAGATACTAAAAAATAGAATACATACTGCCGCAATAATACCTCCAAGATTCAATATTGAACTTGTTCGTATCATGTTTTTCCAGTGGAAGCTAAACGAGTTATGTTGCTTTGTTGCTGTGGTTGAGTGGGTTTTGTTTGTCTTGTAGTTGATGATATGCCTATAGTTTAGATAACCCGTGGCGAAGGCCTTAGCAGTTTCGAATAACCCGTAAACAAAGACGCCTGCTCCGGTTAGTAACATTCCCAACCCTGTGTAGTTTATAAGCGTATTTTTTGCAAAGTTCCCTGAGAGGATAAAACCAATGATGAGCAACATTGTTCCGATTCCGATTGCCCATATGCTACCAAATATGACTCGGGGGTGATGTCCATTGGTGAGTTTATTTTGGCTGTGGGCTTGTGCTTTAAGTATGGAAATGGCTGTTCCAGCTGTTCCTAAGCATAAAATGCCAACACCTGCGATTAGCATCCCAAACCCTGCATCGTTAAGTAAAGTGTCTTTTGCATATGACCCCGCTAAAAGTGTACCGACAACCAGAAAGACAACTGCTAAACCAAGTAAAACAATGTTAAAGAAGAGTGATCTTGTTTCCCTAACTTTTGTGTTATGTTCTCGGTGTAACTCTATTTTTACTGTCTCCAAAGCGGCACTGGAAAAGCCCAGTACCGACACGCCAACGCCCAAAAGGAGCATACCAAAACCTACGGTGTTCATCAGTAAGGCGCGGTCGTATGTGCTGGCTAATATTGAACCTAAAACCGCAAGGATTACTCCAGCGCCTATCGTCCAGATGCTACCGTGGATGGGTAGCCGTTTTTTTGTTCTGTAGATCTCTGGGTTTTCTCTTCGTACACGATTCTCGATGTTTGCAATAAGTATGGAGCAAGTACCTGCTACAAAGGTTGTGATGCCAGCAAGTATCATACCAAAGCCAATGTAGTTTGTGAGCATGCCTTTCTCAAATGATCCCGATATTATGGCGCCGGCTATGGCTAACAATAAACCGATGATAAGCGCTTCAGTTTTGCCGATAAAGGGTTTATACTGGTTGCTATCCGCTGGATAGGTCTGTGGTGATTTTTGTGTGTTGTCCATATTTTTACCTGCCAGACTTTCTTCCCAAGCAATCGTGTAAACGATGACGTTTCTAGTTTATAACCTATTGTATTTTAGCTAAGGTATTAAAAATTTAGCAGTATATGGATTTTAGCGGATTCCTTGTTTTATTTTTCTCTCTATTTTGGATGTGATGTGTTGATCGGTTAAATGTGTCGCCAACAGTAAACGATTTAACCTCCAATAATAACCCTTGTATAGGTGCCAAGTTTGAATAAATTTGCATATTTAGCAGTTACCCTTCTACTGGTTTCCGCTATAGGGTTACCCTTGTTTAGTGAAGTATCTGCAACTACCTATGTCGGTGGCTCACTAAACGGAAATACAAATTGGACTGTCTCAAATGGTCCTTACTCTCTAACAGAGAACCTCATTATTTACAGTGGTGAAACTCTATCCATCCAGCCTGGTGTAGTTGTGAACCTCCGCGGTTACCAAATCCAAGTCTATGGTGGACTCAATGCGCAAGGGACAAACAACAACAAAATTTACTTCCTAAGCGATGGCTTCTCAAATTCCCAGATCGTCTTCAAATCCTCAAGTTACCAATCCTGTACAATTGATTATGGCGTTTTCTATTCCGTTCCCATAACCATAGAGGGTGGTTCACCGCGATTATCTAATAGCTATTTTACGGGCACCTCGTTTAATGCAGTGATAACGATAACTTCTGGTGTTGCTACAATTATAGACAACGTTATCTCAACTTCAAATGCGCAACATGGTATCCACATAACCACTGGTTATGTAACAATCTCTGGGAACACTATCTCAGGAGCACGAGCCCAACAAGGCTTTGGAATCTACAACACAGGAAGTACCGCACCAATAACTGCAAACAAAATCACCAACTTTTACTCAGGCATCTATACAAACAAACCCTGTGTCATCGAGCAAAATATCATCACCAACAACATCAATGATGGTATAGTCACTGAAGGCACTTCCGGTGTCATTATCAAAAATAATGCTATCAACTATAACAAATGTGGGATCAGCCGTGATGCAGACATTCAAAACAACACTATTGCACGTAACACCTATGGTTTGTGGGGTCAAACAGATAACTCCATCATACGGTACAACAACATTGTAGACAACACTCTTGAAAGTATACATTTAACAGAGTCCGCAGACGTGACAATCACTAACAACTGGTGGGGAACAACTGATGAGTCAACCATTCGCAACACAATCTCAGACTATGACGCCGCACTTCGTCCCAATCTAGGCATTGCGACCTTTAAGCCATTTCTATCCTCTCCTGCTTATGCCCCTGCGGTTCAACCCTCAGTTGTTGTTCCAACGCCGCCTCCAACACCCTCTGCAACGGTTACTCCCTCTCCTGGCTCAAACACAACCTATACACCCACCCCAAGACCAACGGATTACCCAAACCCAACCTACTCGCCCTATCCAACCTATCCAGATTACTCTATCTTACCAATTGAGCCCACAGATGAACCCGGCCTCTTTAATTTTAGCCTTACCGACATAACTACTGCAGTGGTGATAGTGATTGCTGTCAGCGTGGCGATAACAATAATTGTGATTCTAAGTAGGATGCAATCAAACATGCAAAAGAACAGCTATTGATAACGTTTCTGTTCAAAAAATTTTTAATTTTTTTTAGGCTAATTTTTTTGTCATGACATAGGCATCTTCGCCGTCGCTGTAGTAACCGTTGATGGTTCGGGTTATTTCAAATCCAAGATTTTTATACAACGAGATTGCGGCTTCGTTGGTGACACGGACCTCCAAAAACCCCTGCTTAGACTTATAGTACTCCATGCCCTCTAAGGATTTTTTAATGACTGCCTGCGCGACGCCTCGGCGTCTGTACTGGGGCAGAACTGCAATTGAAACTACATGGCCTTTGCGTACCAAACCGCCGAAGCCAAAGTTGGATAAGCCTACTTCAATACGGCACATAATGTATCCGATAATTTTTTCATCTTGTTCTGCCACGATAAAGGTCTCGGGGAACCGTTGATGTAGGTCCACAAAGAAGAAATCGGTATAATTTTCAGGGAGGCAGACGCGGTTAATTTGTATGACACTCTGTAGGTCATCTGGGCTAAATTTGCGTAGCGTAAAGGTTGGTTGCATCGTTTCGCCTGTTTAAAAAGGATTTATGTGTTTAGACTTAAAGGTTACGCTTCTAGAGCAGTCAACTAGCTGGATTTTTAGGCTTTATTGTCCTCAGGGGATCTATACACAGGTAGCGTTTTGTTGCCCAGCGGCATTGCCCAAACACGCGAGGCTGAACCGGCAGTTTTGAAGGCCTCGTTTAGGGCGTCATTTATTGCACGGGCAGTTTTGAGTTTAAAGATGCTGGTGGCATAAAAATCCGGCATAGCCGATACCAATATGATTTGCTGGTTAAGTAACGTCTTTAGCAAATAGTACGCGCGTTGTCCTCCCATGGCAAAGTTACGTTTAACCTCCCGCTCAACATTTTTAATTTCACTGAGCCGTGTCATCCAGTCATAGAATACCTGATTGCCATAGCCTTCAAGGCATTCAGCCACCAAAATAATGACACCCCCCCGTTTCACTGCATCTCTTGTTGTTTCCATAGCTTTGAGTGCCTGATAGAGTGTCAAATCCCCGGGGTGCCCACCTGCGCTTACCACGATAATATCTGCGCGTCTATCCACCATAACGCAGTATATTTCATCCACAAGTTTTGCGGCCTCTAAAAATGCGGCTTCCAAGTCTCCAGCAAAGGCCCGTACAATTTCGCCCTTTTTATTCTCAACAACATTAACTATGAAATCTACCTTTGAGAGTCGCGCCGCTTCAGTCATATCAATATGGACAGGGTTATTTTCCAGATTACCTGCGGTGGAACTGGCACTGACAAGCAGAGCATGATTATACCGGATAGTTTCTAACCCAGCTATCGCAGGCAAGACACTTTTCCGTCCACCGCCATAACCCGCGTAATCATGGTATTGAACATCTCCAAGGAGCACTCTAACATCAGCCTCCGCAAAGAAACGATTGATATGCACCTTGTTACCATGGGTTTTAGTAGTGCCGATATAGACCAAATCTGAGGCAGAAACATCATGGTTGACAACTCGAACTCGCTTTACAGCTTGGTCTAGGCGCTGTTGGTCTTCTTCAGACTTTAGGGGATAAGTTTCATACCCCAAGATAACGGTGATGTTTTCATCTCTAACCCCTGCGGTGTTGAGTTCATTTAGCACCAAAAGAAGCATCTGTGCACTTGGCATGTTGGGAGTAGACTCATCGATAACTATGGCAACTTTGGATTCAGGTTTGACAATTTCACTTAGACATTTGGATGCGAAAGGCTCTCTGAGTGCACGCTCAATTTCAGCTCTCTGATCTGCGGCGCTTGAAAATTCTTTGGGTTCGATGGTGCCCAACAGATTTCGGGCTGGAATTCGAACGCATACATCGGTTTTTCCATAGGGAAGCCAAACATCAACCATAAAAGATCCCTGCTGATTTACATGTACTCGGTGCCTGAAACTATTAAGCCTTGCCAAATACTACGACTGCTTTTGGCACAAAACCCCCAGTAGCTAAAAAACTGTTTCTGTTTGCTATGTTTTCCAATCGGGACCTGTTTTTTTACCCAGCAAAAGCACCTGGATATGCCCTGCAACTATGATAGCCATCCACACTGCAGAGTAGAAAAAGTAGTACACAAACAACTCGTGGAGTTTAACCTCATAAAACCCCAGTTTTCGAGAAAAACCATAGAAAACAGCGGCGGTCGCTATGAAACCTGACATCGAAATCATTAGAATCTTTAAAATATCTGCAGTTGCCAAAGAAACCAGAAAAATCGGTAATGCAATATTGAATTTAACTGAGAGAAACAGTGAAAAAATCAATAACGAATCATACATCCACAGACTTGGAATAATGGCGCTTATAAAAAATATTGCAATCGAGGGATATAGAAAGAACAAGCCGGGAAGAAACACTTGGGGTTTTTTGATAAAATGATTTGTCAATTCTCTATACCACTCTTTGAGCCAAAGGGCTTGACCAACGGCCCACCGTTTACGCTGAGTATACCACTGGTGCCAATTACTATACACTAAATTTTGAACTTCTACCTCTTGAAAGTAGGCAAACCGACTGTCTTTTAGAAATGCACGCGTAGCTATGTCGATATCTTCAGCTACCACTCTGCGAAAGCCCTGAACTTTTTCAAACATTTCCCGCCGCATAGCAAACGCCGAGCCGTTAACCGCAGGGCATTTCTGCATAAAACGTGAAGCCAGCCATGAATTGATGTTGAAGCTAAGGTATTCATAGTAGGCCATCTTGGATAGAAACGATTTACTTTTGATAACCCTTTTTTTAATATCTAATATGTCGGTGTGTTGCATTTTCATAACGATTTTTCTAAGATATTCTGGATCCTCGGGGAGATCTATATCAGAATCCAAAAACAACAATACCTCCCCACTTGATAAGCCAACGGCATGGTTTAGTGCATTAGCTTTACCGTTGCGTTTAGAATTTATAATAAACTTGACCTTCTCTTCTTCTTTTTCTTCTTTGTGATCTTTGATTTTCCTACTAAACGCCTCGGTGGGTTCATCGACAGCTACAAAAATCTCTTTAGAAACATTTTGGTTAGCAAATAAAGTAAGCATCTTTTCTAATCGATCAGATTCTCCATAAATAGGAATAAAGATGCTTATGTCCAAGTGCTAATCCTCTCAACTAGCGACATAAACAAAAGTTTATCTCGCAAAGAACTTTTTTAATGTTATTCCAACTAAGTGATAAACCCCTGCTGCTCAGAACAGAACAAAAATTTTTCCTCAAACATTAACCAGCGGTATAACCCGCAGATTTGACTTTTTTGATAGGTAAATTATTATGCGCCCAACAGCCACATCAAGGTATGACTAAAGTTAAAGCTGTAGGCCTGCTCTCAGGCGGTCTAGATAGTATTCTAGCTACAGAGATGATAGTAAAACAAGGCATCGACGTAACGGCCTTTAATGTACGAAGCCCCTTTTGTCTCTGTAAAAAAGACGGATGCGCCGCCGTAGACGCCGCTAAACAGCTAAACGTTCCCCTCAAAATGGTTGCCGCCGGAAACGCATATCTACGCATGCTCCGCAACCCCAAACACGGCTACGGCAAAAACATGAACCCCTGCATAGAATGCCGTATATTTCTCTTCAAACAAGCCAAAAAATACGCCCGCGAAATCGGCGCCAGCTTTCTCTTCACAGGCGAAGTCCTCGACGAACGCCCCATGTCCCAACACTACGCCGCCCTCAAACTCATCGAAAAAGAATCCGGCCTAGAAGGCAAAATTTTACGCCCACTCTCCGCACGCTTACTACCCGAAACCCAAGCAGAAAAAACCGGACTAGTTGACCGCACAAAACTCCTAGACATCCAAGGCCGCTCCCGCAAACCCCAATTCAAACTCGCCGAAGAATTCAACATCAAAGACTTCCCCTGCCCCGCAGGCGGCTGCCTGCTAACCTGCGAAGAATACGCCAAAAAAATCCGCGACCTCTTCAACCACAAAAAACACATAACCCTCCCCGACATCGCTCTTCTACGCATAGGCGGACATTTCCGCATAGGCAAAAACAAAATCATCGTAGGACGCGACGAAACCGAAAACAAAACCCTAACAACACGCCAAACCAAAACCGAATATATATTTGAACTCCCCGATATCGTCGGCCCAATAACCATACTCCAAGGCCCCAAAACCAAACAAGCCATAAAAACAGCCGCCCAACTCACCGCCTTCTACTCCGACACCAACAAAACCGACCAAGCCAAAATCTGTTACGGCAAAGAAAAACACGACCACACCATAATGGTATCTCTACCCACCAAAACAGATGTCGATAAACTCCGCGTCGGCATCAATGACAAACCCAAAAAGAAAAACCCACCCAAACAACAAACAACTACCTCTCTATCTACTAAAACACATAGTCTTTCAAGCTAATGATCCCAGGTTCAAATCCCAGCGGCCTCACTATTCAAATAATGCTTTTTATGTCATTTTTTGCTAAAAATAGCAATTATTTTAATAATGTGAATGAGGAATTAAAAATTATCTGTTTTGTGAGATATTTGCAAGAGGTTGTGTGCAGTGTTCCGGATTTCTTATCGTGATAGCTGGCGATGTTGCCATATGGGGTGGGGTTCAAATCCAGCTTTCGGGGCCACTGAAGTTAAAACAACGTTTAAAAGCGGAAGGAAATGAAACGGTTTATACCGACAAATGGATGGTGTACTATTTAATTAAATCTTTATAGCATACTTATTCATATTAATGTGAGTAAACACCTTTAGGTAATACCTAACTTTTGCATTCGTCTTTATCAAAGTATTTCTGATTTAGGTTGCTGATAAGAGCACCTTAAAAAAGGGTGAAATTTGTTTATGCTTCTTTCTTCTTAACGGTGTTTGCAAAGACTTTCCTTGTGGTTTTCTTTCTGTATTCACAATGAGGACGAACGGAAGATTTGCATCTGCGACAATTTTTAACTAAACCAACCCTTAACATACACATACGCTATCTACTCATTTTCGTATAGAAAAGAATCAATTACTCAATCAGTCGATTCCAAGAGGATAAAAGAAACTCTTCAGAGACTATACCGCCGCATCAGACTAATAAAGGTTGAAACTGTTGATGTTTATTTGATAGTGAAAATAGGTTTTTGCTGAAAATTCTACAAACTCGTTTTCTAGTTTTTTAAGCAATAAAAAAGTTTTTAGAGCGCATACTCTAATATAGCCGCCGTAGTATTCTATAAACTATTAGAATTCTTTAGAGGAAAAGTCAAACAACATCCAACCGCTTTTTCTCGATTATTCTGATTATAAGTGGTTTAGGGCCACATTGGACAATATAGAATGGATAAACATAGAACAACAAATGAACGCAATCTAAGCCGTATGTTTTTCCCTTCATCAAACGATGTTTTGGGCATAGCGGTAAAAATGCTGGGTGGCGACAGAAGTACCGGGTCGTTTCCATTGAAGATAAAATCAGCTAATTGGTAAGTGAGAATATGAGTGAAAACAAAATCAATTTTATCATGGCGGTGCGGGGCTATAAAAGCGTAAAAAGGCAGCAGAACGCTAACGTCACAGATGTAGCCGCGCTTGATAGGTCTAATAATAAAGTGCTCCTAAGAATAGTCGAACCATTCGCTAACGAGTACATCAATCTAAATGATGTCAAGAACCTAACCGAAGCGATTAAGCGTGACAACTATGTCTATGCTATCTTGATAAGTAAACAGTTTACTGAGGGTGCATTAGAAGAAATGGACAAACAAAACATTCAGCGTATCTCAGAAGACTATATGCCCCCATTTGACATACAAGAGCTATATTTAGCGGTCGTGAATTGCGCAAACAATCACTGTCAAAAAAAGTGTTGCAAAGTCGTCTTAGCTATTGCGGAATGCAACGAAACGGCCGCTGAACTCTGCAAAACAAAGGCACTTGTGGTAGCGGCTAAACGTCACTTTGAAGCGGGAACCATTGGTTTGCTGAAAAACGACCTAAAACTGGCTTTGGCGCTAACGCGATAGGCGATTTTTAAAATAAAGTGGATCGAAAATATGTCTGAACAAAAACTTGAGTGGCCCGAACCCGGGGATTTGGTTATGGCAACGATTAAAACCGTGATGGATTACGGGGTGTACGCTAGCCTTGATGAATACAACAAAAGAGGTTTTCTCCATATCTCCGAAATTTCCAGCGCCCGTATAAGAAATATACGTGACTTTGTTAGAGAAAACCAGAAGCTGGTTCTCAAAGTGCTTCGGGTAGACCTTGAAAAGGGGCATATTGACTTATCGTTGAGGCGGGTTACTAAGCGGGAGCGAATTGAGAAAATTAAATCCTGGAAGAAAGACCGAAAAGGCGATGCCCTGCTGTATGTGGTGAGTGAACGAACCGGTTTGTCACGAGAAGAAGTATATCTGAAAGTCGGTGCGGTATTAGAAGAAAAATATGGTCTATATGACGGCTTTGAGAAAGTTCTACAGGAAGGCATCTCAGTTCTAACCCAGCTAAATGTACCGGAGGAGTTAGCTAAGGTAGTACTTCAAGTTGTGGAGGAACGCATTAGTGTTAAGACAGTGAAAGCTTGGGGTATTCTTGAAATGCGTTGTTCTCGTCCAAACGGCGTTAGATGTATCCAAGAAGCTTTCAGTGATGCAAAAAAAACACACAAAACTAAAGATACCAAAATTGTCTTCTCAGTCATCGCCGCTCCAAAGTATCGTATTGAAGTTTCAGCAGAAAATTGGAAACGAGCCGAAGAAGTTCTTACTAAGGTAAGCGGTGCCGTTGTTGCGAACATAGGTGACGTCGGTGGATCTGGCGAGTTTAAGCGGGAAAAATAGCCGGTAGCAGATCTTAATCGGGGGTGACATGTTATGAAGTGTAAAAGTTCTGTCAAAAAGGCAGAGCGTATAGGTGGAGGTAAAATTCGCGGAATAATAATTGAGGAAAATGTGGACAAACGAATTGTTTAAGCAAATTCAGCACTCAATGAAGCGCTTGATTTGAAATGTTTAAATTTAGATAAAACTATATACTGCTGTTAGTTTGTTCGCAATTTCAAACAGCCCCAAAATTAACAGGTTTAATATGTAATGTCGGATAGACCCTCAACTCAAATAAAATGTAGTGACTGCGGCAAAACCGCAACTGTTCCCTTTAAACCAGCATCAGATAAACCCGTTTACTGCCGTGAATGTTTAGCTAAGCATAGAACCCCCCGAGCGGGGTCGGAAAAACGAATGGAAACAAAATGTCCAAGCTCTGATATTGAAAAACAAGTTTGGTCTAGGCGACGGGAAAGCTGGAAATAGCTGACCATACGAACTTTGCGCTAACCACCCAGGCGATATCTATGTTTTCGTGAGTTCAAACAATCCCTCTCATCACACATTTTGTTAAACGTCTCCTCCCGCATAACAATAGGAAACTTCACCTACCATTAACACACTTACAAACACAACGGCCTAGAACAAGTCACTGTTGCCTTCAAAGATAATCAAAACACCTGAAGCCAACCAAGTGCATATGGTAAAAAGTGTGTTAAAATTTAATTAAAATGTCAATTGGGTCTGACTCAGCAACCGGTCCAGTCCAGTTAGCCCCTTGGCACCAGTGGCAAAAATTTGCAAAGGTTTTCTTTTCCTGAAGAAATGCAGAAAAGGTTTGGAAAAAAAGAAAAAGTGGTTGTGATGGCGATGTCGCCATATGGGTTGGGGTTCAAATCCCGTTTTCGAAACCACTGAAGTTAAAACAACGTTTAAAAATGGAAGGAAATGAAACGGTGTTGCCTAACTGTCAACAGCCTCATCTTTTGGTTCGATGAAATATTCTATTTGTCGTGACACACCTTTATTATCTGTAAGCGACTTGCGACGTTTAAGACGTTCTTTTGCTTCCTGAAGTATTTCACTTATCTTTCGCTCAAACTTTACTTTAGACGGCAAAACCGTCCAATACTCAGCCACAGCAATACCAACTTTATCCATCTCCATTAATTCAATCTGGTCACGACTAGCCGTCGTACAAAGAATAATACCAATAGGCGTATTCTCTCCCTCTTTACGCTCATATTTATCAAGCCAACGTAAATAAAATTCCATCTGCCCCTTGTATTCTGGTTTAAACTTACCGAGCTTTAATTCTACTGCTACTAAGCGTTTTAAGATACGGTGATAGAACAGCAAATCCAACTGAAAATCCTCATCGTCCATAATCATCCGTTTTTGGCGTTCAACAAAGGTAAAGCCGTGACCAAATTCCAATATAAATGCTTCAAGTTCTACAAGAATTGCCTTCTCCAAGTCAGCCTCAAGAAAATTATCCTTCAACCCAAGTATATCAAGCAAATACGGATCTTTAAACACATTAAACGGAAGTTCAGATTCTTTACTTATCCGTGTGTCAGCTATCTCACGTCGTTCATAGGTTTTTCGTGATATTTGCCTCATCAAATCGCGAACCCCCAGTTGTCGCTCAACAGCATCATTAGCATAAAAAGCTCGTGCCTCATCACTTTTTATACGTATGAGCTCACGAAAATGTGACCAACTCAATACATACGACCATTTGTGCAATGCAGTTATATCTGTAAACGTATTGGCAAATTGCATCATACGGTACAAGTTCTTTTCTTCAAAGCTGTTTCCGTATGATTCAACTAATTTTCGCGACAGTGTGGCGAAAATCTTCTCGCCATATTTTGCTCGTTTGAAATCAAGGATAACCGAGTTTATATACCGTCCGACTTCCCAATACATTAACGTGACTTCACTGTTTGCATATGTAGCGGCACGAAATTTACGGTTCTCAATAATTTCGGATATACACTTAAAAAGTGTAGATTCATCTATACATTCGTTATTTGCGACAAAGGTTTTGTTATTTGCCTCAAGATTTGTTGGCGTGATAGGAATTAACGTATCTTTGTTTTGAGAATTGTTCTTCTTGTCTTTGCGCTTATTCATATCATTTTTCATCTCCGTTATTATTAAACCTCGAATTGTGACTTTGCTTGACCATCAACACGCTTTGTCACCCTTTTTGGGAGAAACAAAATATCGCCCAATATTGTTATGGTATTAAATTACTTTTGTTGTAATCCACCCCATTTTTATCAACCTTTCGCTCTGTGACTCTGCATATAACACAGAAATGAGTTGGCAAAAATTTACGTTATAACTGACATAAACCTGTCGATTATGTTTGACCATGCAAACTCTCCCGCCCAGTTAGCCCTCGGCAATAGTGTGGGAAAATTGTCAGGTACTTTGAATAATTGCCGCTCAGAAAAGGTGTGGCAAAAAGAAAAAAATGGGGTGATGGCGATGCCTCCATATGCGCTGGGGTTCAAATCACAGCGACCGCACCAGTTACTTGGGATATATTATAGTCTAACTTACTTTCAATAGTTCGCTATGAACTTTGGGAGTTTTACTATAAACTTTGGTAGTTACTCCGGTCAGTAGATATATTTGGTGCCATTTTTTAATAAGACTACATAGTACCCAAAAACTCGGGTTGGGGAAAGGTTGAAACCTCTTGGTGCCTTCGTTTTATTGATGCATAATGGTTGCCACCTTCTATGCACATATCAAATTCAAAACCCAACCCAGCGAATGGTCAGTTAATCTGCCGTTTCTTTGCAGTAAATGCGGTACCTGCTGTACCCTCGACGACTTTTTAGTCGCCGGAAAACTCAAACCCGACCCCCAAAACCCCCAAGCTCACCTCAAAACCCAAACCCTCTATGAGGAACTAGGCAAACGCTGGGAAACAAACCCCACTCAATACGACCACTACATAACCCACACGCCCTGTCCTTTTCTTGTCAACCAAACCTGCTCCATCTATGAAATCCGCCCGGAAGGATGTCGCCAATTCCCCAACACCCCCTTTGGCATGCAAACCCACGACTGCCAAGCCCTCACCCGATTTAAAAAACAACTCTGTGCATTAAAAAGAGGACAAACCACCCAAGAAACCTACCACTTCATAACACAACAAACCATTCTGCCTGCCCAACTCGCAGAAAAACAATACCAAACTTGCACAAATAAACTACAAAAAACAGGCATAACACCTGATGAATTAGCTCTATTTGTTGCTCTCAACAAACCAACTAAATGATAGTTACTGGCTAAATTTTCTAAGCATTTTTCTAAAGCTCGCTGACTTGGCTATGAGTTGCTTATACGTCTTAAGCTCGACAAACGAACAGTTACTCTTACACCAAGACAGCGACTCATCGCTAAAACCAACATTAGCAACAAGTAAACCGCCATCAACCTCTAAATTTTTCCTAGCAAATGCAACCCTAGAACAGAAATGCTGTACATCAATAAGATCCACACTGTTTTTACACTCAATAAGTAACCTCTGAGTACCTTTGGGCTGATCAATCACCGCATGAATATAGGTTGATCTGGTGTGCAAAACATGCTTGGGTTTAGTGTGATACCCCATCTGATTAAAAAGCGACTCAACGGTCTCTTCAAAAGTTCTCCCACTCTGCAGATTATATGTCATCCCAATTCCCCAAAATAGATAAAAAACCAATTCATTTATTAGGTTTATGGCAAACCACCCAATTATCCAACACCAACAACACCAATAACACCAACTAATTAGTCAGCTAACAATAGTGTAACTAAACACTAATTACCTCCTTGTGCCTCTGACGATAAAAACACAAGCCCCGCCGTTTTATCTTTAATGTAGCCCTCATTAATGCAATAGAGAAACAGCTGTTTTTTGCATCATACCCTCAAGGGATGGAGTAATTCTTAATTACCGCGTCAACCAAGGTTTGGCTTGAGGAACCAGAAAATGGCCAAGATTGATTTCGGCGGCGTCCAAGAAGACGTCATCACAAGAGAAGAATTCACAGTGGCACAAGCCCAACAAACCCTAAAAAACGAAGTCGTTGCCACACTTGGGTACGGCATCCAAGGCCGCTCCCAAGCATTAAACATGCGTGATAACGGCATCAAAGTAATTATCGGTCAACGTAAAGACTCCAAAACATATCAAAAAGCCATAGAAGACGGCTGGATCCCAGGTGAAACTCTTTTCAGTCTCGAAGAAGCCGCTCAACGCGGAACCATCAAAATGGTACTGCTAACCGATGCAGCCCAAAAGGAAGAATGGCTAAACATCAAATCGGGCCTCAAAAAGGGTGATGCTCTCTACTTTAGCCACGGCTTTAGTGTAGTGTTTAAAGAACAATCGGGTGTTATTCCCCCCCAAGATGTTGATGTTATTTTAGTCGCTCCTAAAGGAAGCGGTACTTCGGTGCGTCGAAACTTTGTAGATGGAAGCGGTATTAACAGCAGTTATGCCATTTTCCAAGATGCCACTGGTAAAGCTGTTGAGCGTACCAAAGCTATGGGTATTGCCATTGGATCTGGTTATCTTTTTCCAACTACCTTTGAAAAAGAAACCTATAGTGATCTAACTGGTGAACGCGGCACACTTATGGGTGCACTAGCAGGTATTATCGAAGCTCAATACAGTACTCTGCGTGAACATGGGCACAGTCCAAGTGAGGCGTTTAATGAAACTGTTGAAGAACTCACCCAAAGTCTCATCCGATTAGTTGATGAAAACGGTATGGATTGGATGTATAACAACTGTAGCGAAACTGCCCGTATTGGTGCTCTGCGATGGAAAGAACGTTTCCGATCAGCAACTAAGCCGGTGTTTGACTCGCTCTATGAGTTAACTGCTGCTGGTGAGGAGAGTCGTATTGTGCTAGAACGCAGTAAAGAGGCTAACTATAAGCAAAAGCTTGCTGACGAACTCAGAGCTATGGGCAGTAGTGAGTTGTGGCGCGCAGGTGCAACTGTACGCAGTCTACGCCCTAAAAAACAAAAATAAATCAATAACCAAATTTACTTTTTTTATTTAAATTTTTTACTTATATTATGTTAAGTCAGCTATGTTTGAAAATGATTGGTGCCTGTACCAGTTGTTGCAATTTTAATACCCTTGTCTTGAACAAAAACGCCGAGAAACAAGAAAATAGCTGGGTATGTTGCTAGATAGGTTGAGTTGTTTTTGGGTTTAAAATTTGGAGAATGTCATGGTAAATTTTTAGTGCCGTTTCTTTGTCTTTAACGCCTTTTATGATCATGCGTCCGCCGCTAAAGAGGCTGATTCTAAACTCTTCGTAACTAAACATAAGTGCTGACTGACTTTTTAAACGGATCTCAAAATGCTTCTGAACTACTGAATATGCCTTGTCAAGTGTTAGATCTAGGGGTGTTTGAGGGTTAATGTTGGCAGTGTCTTTGCTACAGAGCCAAACCAGCCGCTCCGCACTCACCGCTTTTTGTTCTCCATGACAGACAGGACAATTAGGGTTCTCTGCGATGTCTAGAGCGGTAAAGTTCATGTCGGTAAAGTCGCAAACTAAGAGTTTGCCCTTAAGCGACTTGCCAATGCCTGTGATGAGTTTGATGGTTTCAAGGGCTTGGAGGCTACCAATGGTGCCCGCAGTTGCACCGATGATGCCTCGCTTATCACAGGCACCGCCTCCGTTTAAGCCCTCGGGCATGAGGCATGCCAGACATCCCGTTTGGGGGGGTTGGAAAACAGAGAGGTTGCCTTCCAAACTGATGGCAGCACCAAAAACATAGGGGATTCCAAGTTTTATACAGGCCCTATTGATAATCTGACGTGTCACCATATTGTCCAGACCATCAACCACAACATCCACATCTGATAGAAGGCGTTCTGCATTTTCGGCGTTTAGATTTTCCGAAACCGCTTCAATCTCTACAAACATATTGTGGTTACGTAGTTGGTCGGCCGCCGCTTCAGCTTTGGGATAGCAAAGATCCTGAATGGTATAGATGATCTGTCGATGTAAATTATGGGGTTCAAGAGTATCTTGATCGATTATACGGATGTAGCCTACCCCAGCCAGCGCTAAATAAAGCGAAGAAACCGAACCCAAACCGCCCACACCCACAACTGCCACTCTGGCCTTTGCGAGTTTTTCTTGCCCACTTGTGCCCAACTCTTTTACTGCAATCTGACGGCTATAATACTGACTTGCGATCCACTCTATAGCTGACTCATCCATCTAAACCGCCTCACATGCTACTTAGTGATAGTTTACCAATTAAGCTATCTGTTTTCATTAGACTCCCCCACTTAAAACTGATATCTCTCCGCTTCAATTTGCATTCAAATCTGACTGAACATCAGTGGTCTGTCGTCAAATATCATCCAAATGTACCGCTTAGCCGGATGAAAAAATTATTCTCTAACCTCAGGTAAGTGCCAAATAGCTTGCCAAAATTATTGAGCCTGAGTGTTGTTGCATTAGTGTCCCCTTATACTTAAAATAGTGTGCCCGTGGAAGTTCCCAAGTCAAACCTCAGATGATTTGAATTTTGTTGGAGGTGAAATGTTTGGTTAGAGGCGAAGGTACAAGCGCGCAAGGATATGATAGTCCAGCAAAAATTCAGCATAGTCTAAAAGGAGCTCACTATCCTTCCAATAAAGACGATCTGATAAGGGTTGCAAAAAGTAACAGTGCTCCAAACGATGTTCTAAACATCTTGGATATACTTCCAAATAAAGACTATATTTCTCCAGCGGACCTTATGAAAGAAATCGGCAAAAAAGAATAACTGTTCATGAATCGGTTCCTTTTTGGATGTTGAGTGCTAACTTATCGCAACCCTTTTTTCTATAGACTATCTCTGATACAGACAGCATGTTGCCTATAGGTTGGTTGGGGAAAATTCTAAATGTGAGTTCACGCCACATATGTTGATGATTTATGACTGAAAAAGCAGATCCGATTAAAATTCACAAAGATGCTAACGCATTAATGGATAGCGGCAAATACAGCGAAGCCCGTGACTTCTTTATCAAATCAGCTGAACTCTACTACAAAAACCAGAATTATTTTGGCTCAGCCGAGATGAACTACAAAGCCGGTGAATGCTCTACTCAACTCAAAGAATACCAAAAAGCAATCGAACTTTTCACTAAATCTGCAGATATCTCTCTATCTAAGGGCTTTGAACGCTACGGCATAAGCGCCCTTGAAAACGTCAAAGAAAACCAAAAAGCACTAGGCAACACCCAAGAAGTCGAAGAATTAACCAAAAAAATCGACGAACTCAACAAAAAACAACAGGAACCCGAAAGCGATTCAGACTTCTCGATATTCTCCTAAACTTTATCCCTTACTTCTTTGTTTAGATCTTCTTTTTAACAGCTTCTGGTTGAAGCTAGTGTGAATCAATTATTACTTTGTTTCTTTTGTGGCGTATAGGTTTCCGTTTGTGTAGCTGATGTCGTAGTTGTTGTAGCCTTGTGTGAAGGGGGTGGTCCAGGTGACTTTTTTGGCTATTTGGGTGTTGTATAGTTGGTCATCAGCTGGGTTTCGATT
>WRCX01000041.1 GCA_009783705.1 Candidatus Bathycorpusculum hydrogenotrophicum
AAACCCGCCCTTGGCGACTTTTTCAGACAAACATTTTTTGCAATGCACCATACGAACTAACCTTGTTTGGCGATATATGTACAGCATCACATAAAATTATCTATAAGTGAACACTCTCAAATTATGAATGTAAACTTGAATTGTTTTGCTGTTTATACTGGCAATAATGATGAAAGTTAATTCATAAGCTTCCTCTATTAGATGAAGGTAGGGTTTAAGCGCTGGATCTATTCTTTATATGTAGCTATAAACTCGGGCGCTTCAAAGGCGCTAGGGAGTTAGTTGACGAAAGAACATAAAAGCCGTTGTCGGGGTTAGGCTCTGCAAAATTCCACAATCACTTCAACGTATCTTTGTGTGGTGTGTGGTTAAAATGTGTATTTTGTGGCTCCGCCGCTTTTTTTGTGCTGTTCAAACCTGATGTGTGTCAATATTGGTTTTTTGGCTTGGTGTTGTGTGTTTTATTTTGTATAAAACGTGTTGTTTGGTACATGAAAATCATATTTTGGTGATATTGTTCTGATTGATGCTTGCTTTGAAGCAATCGCATCTGTCTCATCCCCCCAGATGGGTTACGGTTTGGGACTAAGCCTTATAAAGGCTAAACTCGGCTATGGCTGCTGTGAGAGGGGTGGGGATTAAACCAACCTTCCCCTTTCGTTTGGTTCCTCTCCCCTCTCACACTATTTCATTGCCCTTTTCAGAACAAACCGATTAAAAATTTGTATTTATAAAAAGACTCCATATAAACCGAGTTGGAGCGCATATTTTTAGAAAACCTACCACTTATGGATGACTGTGTGGATAAATTTTTCAGTGATTTGGGATTAACTACATAAACCCCAACTGCACAAAATACACTATGTGAAGTATGTTGACTGAAGCAATCGCCCAGTTCGCTTCGTCTAATGAGGCTAAGCGATGGCTGGAAGACAAAACCAATGCTGCCCTAGTTCCTGTGCAAGCGCAAGCCAAAAAGCTACGCGACGAAATGAACCTTGCCCTCCAGATGGTCGCAGACGTAAGCAAACAGCTCTTTGATGTCAGCAACAAAGAAATCGAACGGCATAACATGAAACTCTACAATCGTGCCCGGGCTCTAAACAAACTCAGCCGTCTCTTCATAGAGCGCTTAAAAAAAATTATCCCCCCCGAGCAGATTTCCTATGACACCATGCATGGTTATGTGCAGGAAATTTACAAAGTCTTCTACGTAACCGACATAGACCTAAAGAACTGGTTCCCACGTATCTCGCCGTTCTTTATTATGGACCGCAGAAAATTCTTAGCGGTCTATGAAAAAGCTCGGCAGGTTTTCAACACGCTAAATGAATATGTAACCAAAGAATACGTGAAGACCAAAACACTCGAAGAAGCCATCCTCAAGATAGATGAGCTTCAGAGTATAGAAAAGCAGCTTCTCACACTCCAAGAAGACCGTGACAAAATCCGAGACGAACGGGTGCCTCTGGAACAGGAAATCTCAGATATCGAACAGAAAATCTCCAATCTCAAAAGCAGTGGTCCAATCGATAAACTAAACTTGATAAATATAGAAATAGAGAACCTGACCAACGAACTGCGAAATGACTTGCGCCATCTCCAAAAACCATTCATCAAGATGCAGGCAATGGCTACTTCAGGCGGCGGAGGCGGCATAACTCCTGGTGAACTCACCAAAATCAACCAGTACCTAGATACACCCTTTGATGCACTGGTACAAGAACCGCAGGGTTATCCTATGCTCAAAGAAATCCTCGAAAAACTCGCGGGTATGGTAACTAAGGATACTCTTAAGCTTAAACCCGATAAAGCCCGTAAGGCTGAACAGTCAGTCAATGAATTTTTATACAAAAACGCCTTGGATAATCTACAGATACGTTGCAAAGAGATGGCAACAAAGCGTGATTATTTGTTGGCATCATCGGATCTAGATGAAATCAACCGCAACCTCGCCCAATACCAAGAACAACTAAATCAGTTTAGAGCACGTAAAACAAGCGTAGAAACCCATGAAGTTGTCAAAGCTAACTCATATCAAGACACAATGGATAAACTCAGCGGATTAAAACGTGCAATCGAAAAAAATGTATACGCGGCACTGGATAAAAAAATTCAAATTGCATAACCTTAGTTGACGATACTGCGATAGAAGATCAACACTCTTCTAATTCCTATCCACTGCTTGGTTTGGTGCTGGTTAGTTGCAACGGTCAATTAGGCCTCTGAATAATTTGAATTTTTGATAGTGTCAACTTTTGATATATAGCGCTCAAAATAAACTGTCTTGGAGTACTTGTCAATTAGTCATCCTTATATCATAATGTTTTGCTTATACCCTCAGAAGGCACAATTATGGTCTGCTCAATTGACATATCTGAGAAACCCAAGCTAAATAATCCTATCCTCATTGAAGGTTTACCTGGCATCGGTTTTGTTGCCAACATTGCTGCTTTGCACCTTATAAATGAGCATAAAGCAGTTAAGTTTGCTCAGATATTTTCTTCATCTTTTCAAGATTTTGCTATCACCACTCCTGATGGTGGTACGCGTTCGCCGATAAATGAGCTCTACTATGCTAAATGCGGCGGCGATACTGGGCCTGATCTTATTATTTGGTATGGGAATACTCAGGCACTTACTACGATTGGTCAGTATGAGCTTGTTGGAAAAGTGCTCGATATATGTGCAGAGTTAGGTTGTAAGTTTGTGGTTTCTATTGGGGGCTTTAAAAAAGATGAAGCTCATCCTGTACCTCAAATTTATAGCACTGCTACGGATTTGGAGACTATGCAGGCTACCCTGGATTTAGGCACTAAAGTCATGGTGGGTCATGTGTTTGGTATTGCTGGTCTCTCGATTGGGCTGGCAAGAATTCGTGATTTTAAGGGGTTTTCGCTTTTGGTGGATACGCCTGGAATGGATCCTGATGTGAATGCGGCTCGCTACGCTCTGATAACTTTGAACAAATACCTTGGTTTGACGATTGATTTATCCGAGATAGATGCGAGTGGTGCGAAAATTAAAGAAATGTTGGAATCTTTTGGGATAATTCGGAGCATGACAGAAGAAAAGAAAAAGGAAGAGCAGCAACTACGTTGGTTTATTTAGGCTTTAGCTTCGCTTATGAATTGCGTGTAAACTTTTTGCACGCGTTCCGCAGCGGGACCTGCGCCTTCCACAACGCCTTTTTCGGTTAATTTCACTTTATCCATGACCCAGATAAAACCTTGGTCTTCATAGAGTTTAACCATGGTTGGGAAAACTTTTTCAAGCCTGCCGGAGAGCGATTTGAGGTCAAAGGGTTTCTCTGTACTGGCTATAGACATCACGTTTGCGCCGTTTAGGACCAATCGATTGAGGGATTTACCTGATTCATCTTTTGCATCTGCAAGTGTAAGGCTTAGACTGTCGGGATTTATGCCGACTAGGGTTCCGCTGAAGGTTTTCCCGGTTGTGGTGACAACTGCGACGGTTTTATCTGCTAACGCTGCCACTTCGGTGAAGTATTTTCTTTGCGCTACAGACAATTTATTTTTCTCCTTAAATGTTACATGAGATTGCGTCCAAGTATTTATCTTTGATTTATTCGCCCGTCCAAATTTAACCCAAATAGTAAAAGTTGTACTATGCCCGCCCCTCTTTTTTGGACAGCTGTTTGCTGCTCTAAACTTGTCTGTTGCGGCTAAATTCGCCTTCGATGCTTATGTGGCGTAAGTATTTGTTCCACAGATAAGATGTTGCATAACCTGCCACTGCTCCTGTTGCGGGACCCATAAACAGTACCATTGCTGTTAGTGCTCTGCTTGGTTGCACAAAGAGGCTGACAAAGGCGATTTGTTGGAGGTTGAAGGACTGCGGTAGGAGAGCAAAGGCGGCGTAGCTTGAAACAGCAATCATAAGCGTGCTAAATGCCATGGCCGCAATGAGGCGGTTTTGATTGACGCCGTTGCGTGAGCCTTTAATTCTAAATATAACTATGAACAGATCTACAAAGACTCCAAACAGAAAGCTAAAGAAGAACGTAAAGGGGCCAAGTGAGGCGCCGCTGAGTAATGCTGTGAGTAACCCGCCTACTGCACCAGCGTACATGGCGCCTGTTTTCTTTACAAAAAGGGCACTTAGAGCCAAGAATACTGCTTGGACAACCATCATAAGATAATTAAACGGTGGCGGCAAAAAGATGTTTGCGACAAAAATAATGGTGCCAAATAAAGCGATGATGAACAGACGTTGTAGCCTTTGCATTCTTTGTGCCCCCGAGGTAGTATGACATTGTGATTCCGTTTAAAAAACTAGTATGTTGGATTTACCAAATCTTCCGGTTAGCTAAGCCCTATAAGCGCTGACTAAGAGTTTGTGATTGTTTGTTTGTGGTGTTGGTTGTTTTGTTAGTTGTTTGGGGTGGCTTTAACGGGAAATTATAAATCCTTACTCGCGAATTATCAAAAGCATTATAAATAATTGACGCATAAATGTATATTAGGGTAAGGGAATGAGCACTCACGCAGAAGATCTCAAATTACGATTAATGACCATTGAACTCCTTCGTACCGCTAAATACAAGCGAAATATCACCTATCGCGAGTTAGCTACCAAAACCGGTTTACCTGTTACGGTGCTGAGCCGCTATGCCAAGGGACATGTTTTGCCAAATACCCCCCGCGCCAAACAACTCTGGCGTGTACTTACCAAACTGGTTGGGTTAGAGGCTGAGCTTCGCAGTAGAATCAAATTTGATAGCCTTGGCTACTTTGATAACACCGAAATTGTTGGTGATTACAATATTCTCCAGCAAGCTGCTAATCATGCGCTTGCAAATTTTGCTGGTAAGCGTGTCACAAAAATCTTAACTGCGGCCACCGATGGCATACCCCTAGCAACAATGGTTGCCAACGCCCTGGGTGTCAATTTAATTGTAGCAAAACGCAACAAAGAAGTCGGCGTAAAAGTATTTCTTGAAGAAACCTACATATTGGGACGTGACAGCGGAGTAACGGTCACCCTCTACATACCAAAAGAATCCATCAAAAAACGTGACAGCGTACTTGTAGTGGATGATATGATCAAGAGCGGAGAAACCCAAGAGGCACTGGTTAACTTGGTTAAAAAATCCAAGGCCGAAGTCTCAGGCATATTCTCCCTTATAGCTGTGGGTGAAGAATGGAAAAAGCGCCTCAAAAGCGGCGAAGACTCACCGGTGGAAGTTGTTACCCACCTCAAATCCCCATTTGACAGCTCCTAAGGGGCTTCATTTTTAAGGTCACAGAAACGTTTAACCATCAACATACACCTACGTTTACGTTCACCGAGGAACCCCTATGCGTATGATTAAATGGCAAAACGGTACCGTACTTACTCCGGATCAAACTCAGTTACCCCTCCAAGAAGTCACCTTAGAAATCAAAACCGTTGAGCAGATGGCTGAGGCCATCAAAACTCTTCGCATCCGAGGCGCTCCCCTATTGGGTGCCGCCGCAGGCTTTGGCTTGGCCCTCGCCGCATACAATTCCCAAGCAAAAACTCCTACCCAGCTAATAACTGAGCTTGAAGAGGCCGGTATGGTAATTAAACAGCAAAGACCCACAGCTGTGAACCTGTTTTGGGGTGTGGATCGAGTGCTCAACAAAGTCAAATCAACCCCAGGAACCCTCGAAGAACTTAAAGCCGCCACTATCTTAGAAGCCCAACTTATCGCTGATGAAGACGCCGCCCAAAACCGTGCAATCGGTAAAAACGGTTCAGTACTCATAGATGATGGCGACACAATTCTCACACACTGCAATGCCGGTGAACTTGCAACCGTTGAATACGGCACCGCATTGGGCGTTATTCGAGCCGCATGGGAGGCAGGCAAAAAAATCAAAGTCATCGCTGATGAAACCCGTCCTCTGCTCCAAGGCGCACGCCTCACCGTCTATGAACTCAAACGCGACGGCATCCCTGTCACCCTAATCACCGACAACATGGCCGCCCACATCATGAAAAAAGGCCTAGTCAACAAAGTTATCGTAGGTGCAGATCGCATCGTACAAGACGCAGTTTTCAACAAAATCGGAACCTATGGCGTTGCAGTGCTTGCACACGAACACAACATACCCTTCTATGTAGCTGCCCCTAAATCAACCTTTGACCTCACCTCCAAAGCAGACGATATAACTATCGAAGAACGCAACCCAAATGAAGTCACCCACGTAGGTTGCCAACAAACAGCCCCCAACAACATAGACGTCTACAACCCCGCATTTGATGCCACACCCCTCAAATATGTCTCAGCTATAATCTGTGAAACCCAAATCTACTACCCCCAAGACTACCAAACATTTAGAACCAAAAAACCTGACCCGTAGGTATCTCTATGAGTGAACCCAAAAAATCACCCCCCGCCGAATTCAAAACAAACGGCATCCTAACCCAAAAAGGAGTTACAGTAACTGAACAAAGTAGCATTGACCAGCTAACCAGCCGCGGCTACGGCACCCTAGAAGGCAAAATTTTTACATTAGCCTTCTTTGAAGCTCTCTATCTCCAAGACAAAGGTCTACTTGAAACCAAAGACCAAACCGGCACCGTTATCGATTTTCAAACCCTTCTGCACTGTTGCAAGGCTCAAGACGAAAACGTCTGGGTTAACTACCTCATCTACCGGGATCTGCGAAGCCGAGGTTATGTGGTACGTGAAGGATTTGGCGGTATAGATTTCCGTATCTACGACCGAGGAACCTACGGCAAAGATACTGCCCCTTACTTGATTTTGGGTATGCAAGAAGGTCAACCCCTTCCCATCAATCTGCTGGCGGATGCATTACAAAAAACCCAGAGCCAAAAAAAAGAGTTGATTTTAGCAGTCATGAACCGACGGGGCGAAATCGTTTACTATACCGTGGGTGAAATGCACACCCCCGTATAGCTAAACACTAAGCTGTTTGCTGTCAAGTAATTCCTGTATAGTTAACATCTGTATATCCAGTCCTCCACGTCTAGCTCGGACTTTGCCCCGTATGGCATCATCACTAAAGCCAAATGCTACAATGACTCCGCTTCGAGCTTTGCTTCTTGCTATTGAAGCCGCAAAAAGATCAATGGCGTTCATGCCCACGATGTCTGATTGCTTGATGGAGAGCGGATAACCTGACGAAGTATAGCCATCAATGCCGCCCGATGTATCCATCGCTGAAGCTGATCTGCCTGATAAGCGTTTGAGCACCCAAGCATTGAATTCACCTGAAGGTAGGCGTCGTAGTTTTTTTTCGTTTGGACCGCGTTTTCTAACGAACATAAATCCCAAAAAACCCGCAACAAAAAACACAACTGCACCTGTAGCGATTTCGATTAAAATCCAATTGCTCACTTGATTGTTATTAGGTGTAGGGGTTGGACGGCGTGTGCTTGAAGCGGTAGGCTGCGGCTTTTCGGTGGGTTCTGGTGTGTTTGTGGGTTTTTCGGTGGGTTCGGGTGTGTTTGTGGGTTTTTCGGTGGGTTCGGGGGTTTGCGTGGGTTCCTCGGTTGGTTCGGGTTCCTCGGTAGGTGTTGGCTCAGACGAATCTTGAGCTTGTACCATTAGAGGTATGATTAAGATAAAAAGAACAAAAACAATTAAACCTGCCAAAAACTTAGTTTTCATTTTATTCACTACTCAACTGTCAGCTGTGCTCAATAATCTATCGAGCGCTTCTAACACTATGTATTATACAGTATTGCCTTAAAAAACTTTGGAAACCGCTCATATTATAGTCTCTTTTCTACAGGTTTAGAAACCACCCCAACAAGCAAGCAACAAGTTGAAAAATTTTTAAACTCTCCCACATTATTCTCTATCATGTTCTGGCATGCCATTGTTGCCACTTTACGTTCGAGACGGTTTTGGGTTTGGCAACTCGGCGGAGCCATTATTTATCTCATCCCTGTTCTGACTCGGCTCATAAGCGGTAGCGTGGTCCTCCCAGTGCTGGGTCTTTTTGAAACGCCTTGGATAGGCCACTGGGTTCCAGGCAATCTAGTCGAAAAAATTTTAGTCAATGCCTTTTTCCCAGGCGCCGCAGGTGCAATTGCCGGCGAAATTTTTCTTAGAAACCTCAAAGGACCACCCCAAAACACCAAAGAAAAACATCTCTGGCGCTTAGCAGGCGCTCTGCTATGGGTAACGGTGTGGACCCTTTTCCAATGGTGGGGAAACCTTCAAAACATCATAGGTTCCTATGGCGGTAACCTCTTTGAATATCCTTTTGTGTACCCGCTAAACTTTGTTTTAGCTTCCCTCTCAATTTTTACCCCTGACATCGTTGAATATGTTGGAACAAAACTCAGAGCCGTTTTCCTTGATAGCTAAGTAACCTGTAACTTTAATATTTTCTAAGCGCTATTTTTTGGTATGTCATCTTTCCATGTTCGCCGAAAAGACCGAGAAATCACTAACCCCGATGAAATGCGTCAAGTCCTCAAAACAACAAACTACATCACCATTGCCCTAGCCCTTAACAACGAACCCTACCTTGTGTCACTGAGCCATGGTTACGATGAAGCTAAAAACTGTCTCTATTTCCACTGTGCTCCCGAAGGCAAAAAATTGGTATATGCCCAAGCTAACCCCTTGGTTTGGGGTCAAGCGTTGCTTGATTATGGCGTCACTGATGACTGTGATTATGCCTACACATCTGTTCATTTCAGCGGTAACCTCTTTCTTATCACTGATTTGGCCGAAAAATGGCATGCCCTGCAAACCATTGTATATCAAAGCTCCCAAACCCCTAAAGAAAAATTGGCCAAGGTCAAACCTGAAAAACTCCTTAAACTCGTCATAGGCAGAATAGATCTCACCTCCATGTCGGGCAAAAAATACTTGATGCCGCCAGACTTAACCCTGCGTTAGGTGATCTAAAAATTTAAGTATCATGTGATACTAAGTATCATGTGATACTAAGTATCAGGTGATACTACGTCTCTGTTTGATACACCCCCAAAACACGACCCCAAACTCCTCTTTTCCAGAGAAAAAGAACTTGCCGACTTGGTAAAATACATACAAGAAAAACGCTGGACCATACTCATCGGTCCCCGAAGAGTAGGCAAAACCTCCTTAGCTAAATGTGCCATCAAACAAGCCGGCTATCCATCAATAATCCTTGACGCCCGAGAAAACGCCAATTTTGCTGATAACCTACTCCAAGCCCTAACCCATAACTCAAACTTCCAAATCACCGGCAACATAACTGTCCCAAACATGCCCTTTATTTCTCTAGGCGCCAGCTATTCCAAACAAGCACTTAAAAAAAACCTCGACAACCTGCTAAACGGAAGAAAAAAAACCGTCCTCCTGCTAGATGAAGCCCAATGGTTTAGTGACCAACGCACCCTGCTTATGATGCTGGCCCACCTCTACGACTACCACTACGAAACAGTAACCCCTATAATTACCGGCTCAGCAGTAGGCGTTTTAAAATCCATACTTGAACCCAACAACAAATCCCCCCTATTTGGACGACCAACAATGCAAATAGACGTCAAAAAATGGCATCCATCTGTTAGCATGAATTTTCTCAAAAAAGGCCTCGAACAAAACAACCTCTCCCTAGACACCGACCTGCTGGTCAAAACCGTTGAGCTCCTAGACGGACTTCCAGGATGGCTAACCATGTTTGGTTACTACTACACAGCCAACCCCTCCAACTATACTGACGCAGTAAACAAAACCTTAGGTGAAGCCCTAAAAATCGTTAGTGACGAAACCAATAGCATCGGCAAACTCGCCCGCGGCTGGCAAATGCATCTAAAACTTTTAACCGCACTCTCATCAGGAAGCAAAAGCTTCACTGAACTCCTCTCTACAGCTGGACAATCAACAAATTCCGCACTCTCAAAACACCTAGATATGCTCCAAAGACTAAATTATATCGAAAAAAGACCCCAAGATGGCCGCTACGAAATAACCGACCCAATAATGACCGAACTACTAAAAAGAAAACCATTCAACCAACAAACCTAACAACCAACCAAACAAAACGTTTGATGAATGACTGGTTCTCTAAGTCTCCATTTTTATGGTGTTTACCTGATAAATGTAGAGCCCATCTTCTGAATAAACCCGAGTCAACCAATCAACCCTATCAAATCTCTCTGCACAGCCAGCATAGTTTCGTTGCTCATCTCTGCCAACATAAACATAATCCACGCTATACTCCCGCACAGCCGCCGCAAGCTGACTCTCCGACCCCGTGTAGGCCTCATCAATCATCTTTTCCCGAGCCTGAACCTCACTTAGTGGTTCCCCATGCCCATAGGGCCAATAAACATACGATGAAACCCTCAAACGCCCCGCAATTATAGACGGAGGACACTGAATACTATAATGCGTCAGAAAAACAGAGTTCTCTGGAGTATTATCTCTAACCCACATACCTAATTGATACTCACTCCAACTCACCGCAGTAAACTCGGTGTTAACATTGTAGATTATAACACTTGCTGAAGTAATGATTGAGAGCAAAACCAACACCAAAACAACAACTCGAGAACCCTTAAACCGTAATTTCGATAACACAATACCACTCAATACAACAATAGGAATCCAAGCAAACATGAAAAACTTGTACATATCCCAAACCCACGGCGTCAGAAGCAATATGTTTGGAATTAAAAATAGCGCAAGCAGTGTCAACTTGAGATACTCATGACCCGGCTTGATAAATGAAACAAGCGCCAAAATAAAGGGTATGCCCAAATTAAGAAAATAATAAATCAACGGATTATGCGCAAAATCCACAATAAACGCCGCACTAAAACTAACAGATATGGCTGGACCCCCCGCAAAAATAAAGGGCAAAGCAAAAACACTGGGCACCAAAAAATACAACCACCCAAAGTTAAGTTTGCGCATATTTAAAATAACTGCCGCCGCAAACGCCATATAACAACAGAAAAACGCCACATTATGAAACGAAAACACCAAACCCGTAAGAATACCCGCAAGCAAAAGCCGGTTTTGGTTGCTCATATCTCTAAGCAAAGCCAAAACCAACGCAAAAACCGGCAACCCCATAAGCAAGGGTCTTTGCTGAAGCAAATTATCAAATATCGAGGGCAACCCAAACAGATCCCCAAACTGATAGATGTAATTCTGATACGGATTAAAAGTACCACTAAATAGAGCTGAAAAGAGCCCCACATAACTCAACCCCCAGCCAAAAACCCCCAAAACCACCGCGATAATTGCGGCTCGTCTGCTATAAAACCGAGCCAAAGCATAAACTGCTACCGCAAAAATACCAATAAACACCGCATTTAATACCGGCAAAAGCGTCGGCAGAAAACCATACGTTTTCTCAACAATGGCTGTGTGGAAATCCACAAAATAATGGTAAGTTAACGGGGTGCCGATATAGTTGGGGGTTTGCGGAGGAAAATTACCCTGATTGAGACTTTCAATGATTTCATAGTGAAAAGGGGTATCTTGCCAATTTGAGCCAGTCATAACTATACCATAGTCGTTGCCCCTCCAAACACTAAAACAGAGAACCGCAAGCGAAATCAAAAAAACCGCTCCAAAGAGTAGCAGTGTTCCCTTCTTTATCTGAGCCAACTTTGGAAGACTTTTAGGTTTAAGTGGTTCTCCTTTTTTGTAAACTAATGCAGTATAGATGCTGGTTAAAATCAGAAAACATACAAGAATTGTCCAATGCGAATAACCCAGGGCCAGTGAAAGATAATAAATCATCCCTACTGATACAAGCACACTAAAAATTGGTACAAACGCCCAGATTTCATAGGATTTTAAGTCAAAGAAACGATAGCCAATTAAACCGGGCACAAGAAAAGTAAAAACTAACGCCGCAAAAACCGCAAAATAACTTGGAACCACCAAAGTAACCGACAGAAGTAAAAACACTATCGAGAGCCAATACTTCTCTAAAACAGCTGCTCCAGTGGTGTTAACCCTAACCTTAACAACCTCCCTTTCAATTAGATATCTCTCAACATATAAAAGTGCAACGTGAAATTTTTGTCACCGTATGCATGAACGCAAATTTTTTATGTATACTTCTTTCTTTTAGGATTTTAGTCTCTACATCTGCTCCGTTAGTTGTGGGAAGAAACGATGTAACCTTGCATAAAATCGCTAACTTGATTAATTCCAAAAATTTTTATAATTTAAAATCGCTTTACCAAAAAAGCCCTTGCATAATCGTCGCATAAATTATTTATCTTCATATGTTTGACGTTGTAGTGATTTTTTCGATGCTTGCGATAATAATTAGGTGTAACTTTGATGTTTTAATCATCTGTATGGTGTTGAATTGTATATTTTTCATTTGATTAGTTATTGTAATTGTGTTATGTATTCATGAAAAATTTGAAAGAGCAGAATTAAATAAATTTGCCTATAGTTCGCAAGGTAATTTTTAAATTGTGTTGCTGTAAGCGTAATAATCCGCTGTAGAAATTAGTTTTTTATTTTTACAATGGCCTGATGGCCTGAAGGGCTTTAGCAGGGAGGAAACTCGCACGTTATATGTCATCATAGATCTGGGTAACTTTGAGTTGTTGATAGTTCAGTATCCAATCCCTGTCATCAACTGCATGGCAAAACTAACACAGAAAAATTTCTCATTTATCGCCAAAACTTTTCCTACCCCTGAATGGGGCAATTCCTTTTTTTCTCACAGGAGTGATTATCATGTATCGTATTAGTAAACATACTCTCTTATGTTGTGTACTTGTTTATCTTACTGTTGTATCTCTGTCTCTTCTGTATTTAACTAGGGTAAATCTGTTTGGATGGCATTGGGCATACTGGGTGTTTATGATTTATGGTTTGGTTGTTACGCCGCTTGTGCTTTTTAGTTACGTAGTTGCGTTTTTGTATAAACCCGTACCTGACAGTGGTTATCGACCTAGCGTAAGTGTTATTGTTCCTGTGTACAATGAAGGGGATGCTATATGCAATACTATAGATTCGATCCTTAGCTCTGATTATCCCAAAGATAAGTTTGAACTGGTTGTTGTTGACGATAAAAGCAAAGACAACTCCTTAGAGGTAATTAACAAAAAGCGTATTGAACATAACTTTAATTTCAAAGTGATTTCTCTTGATAAAAATAGTGGCAAACGTTATGCAATGGCAGAAGGGTTCAAGCAATGTACTGGTGAAATTTTTGTTTTTATAGACAGTGATACAATCGTTAAGCCCGATACCATAAAAATGCTAGTACAGCCCTTCAATGATCCAAAAGTCTACGCAGTCGCTGGTAACGGTGTTGTTGTTAATGAATCTGAAAAAAATGTTAATGCTCTGCTGGTGCGGTTCCAAAAACTGTGGTATGCTGAATCCTTTAGAATTCGTAAAGGTGCTGAGAGCGTATTTGATATGGTTACCTGTTGCTCAGGTGTATTGGCAGCTTATCGCAAAGATCAAGTCAAACTCGTCGTTAATGAGTGGGTGAACGACAACTTTTTTGGGTGCTCCTTTGAGTCAAGTGACGATCGTCAAATGACAAATTTGATGTTGCGTCTTGGGGGCAAATCAGTTTTCCAATCCACTGCTTTGGCTTACACGATTGCGCCCCAAAACTTTAAGAAATTTCTAACACAGCAGGTGCGTTGGGGTCGAGGTTATTTCCGTGGTGAGGTGTTTGCCGCAAAATTCTTCTATAAACGAAATTTCTTGCAGAAAACTATTTTCTACTTAAGCTCGTTTGTAACGCTTGTTGCACCCTTTTCAATTATGCTATTTGTGGCAGGTTTACTTTTGACAGGTAATTTCCCAGCGCTCCTTATCTACCTCACAGATCTTACGTTGGTTTCGGTGTTCATTGCCCTTGCCACCAAATTATTGGTGCCCTATTACTCGTTTACAGATATCCTCTATCGTCTTGTTTTCTTTTTGGGGCCCTCTTTTATTTCCTTTGCTTACCTATACGGCTGGTTTACCCTTTGGAAAGGCGGTATTTGGGGGACACGTTAACCATGTCAGGCAACACCGGCTCTATAGACAAAAAACTCTTGTTGTTTGTTATGTTGATTAGCCTACTTACCGTGGCGTTGTTGACATATGAACCCCTGCAATCATCACCTGCCAACTTGCAAACGTTTAGCTATGAGACCTATCTCTACCAACCCAATGTGCCCCAAAACGAACAACGAGTAGTCTGCATCGTTTTTGATGATGGATGGCTAAACCAATATACCAATGCACTTCCCATACTTGATGAGTATGGTTTCAAAGCGGCATTTAGCATAATCACCGCATACCCCGATAAAGTGCCCGAATACATGAGCTGGAAGCAAATCCAAACATTGCACAATCAAGGTCATGTAATTGGAAGCCACACTGTAGACCATTTTACCCTAGATACCCTAGATGCAACATCAATTGAATATCAGTTGTCCAAAAGCAAACAAGATCTCTTAGAACATGGCATCAACACACCTCTGTTTGTCTACCCTGAAGGGAAAGGTGCCGGCGACTCAAACATAGAAAATTTAGTACAACAATACTATTGCATAGCACGCAGTATAGATCATGCCCCCCTCAATATGAGCCAATCTCTCAATCCCTATACGTTACCAGCTTATAGCATAGAAAAGTCCACTACTATGGATCTGTTTACACGTTACGTGAATCAAGCCAACGGCTCTACTATAGTTATTCTCTACTACCACCATATAAGTGATAGTTCAGCCGATACTTCAGTCATAACAGAGGACTTCGTTGCCCAGATGCAATATCTCTATGACAACAACTTTACCACCCAAACTCTAAACCAACTCTTTACCTCTGTTGTTGTTAACGAAAACATTTGACTCAAATATTAAATATCGCTTATTATGTGTAACAATGCCTCAGCATTTCCAAGTTCATACTCACAAAAACAAACACTTTGCAAAACAGCATATAGCTTTTTATATTCTCAATACTGCTGGAAAAATCCTGGGATCCAACCTATGTACCTGTGCCTGCTTTCTACCCTCTGATGGCCTCTAATAACCAAGCTATTTTTTTAACATCAAAGGTACGTTGCTAATGAAGTGCCGTGTTTGCGCCATTGTCACCACCCCACACCCTTGCTTATTTTTGATTTTCACTATGTCTTTGTTGGGGGGGCTGTCTGGAAACTATTTGTTTGCCCCTTTCATGTGTTAAGTGAGTAGTTAATTGTGCTGTTGTCCTCAGTCAAAATGGTTTAGTTCCTGCAAGTTGGGGCTTTAAGTCGAGAAAGGTTAATTAGTTAAATAGTTGTGTATTGTTGCGGCGCTCGAGCCATCTGCTTAAGATTGCTTGCCCAGGTAGTATAGTTCGGTCTAGTATATGCGGCTGTCGCCCGCAGGACCCGGGTCCGAATCCCGGCCTGGGCGCCATCTTTCTGTTTTCGGTGTTTTATATTATTTTATGTATGGCAACGACTGGGGTTTGTGGTTGTTTTTTAAGTTTTTATCTCCCATTTATCGGTAACTTTATGTGGAATACGTCTCTAATCTAGTTGTTTACTATTCTTTTTGCACGGGGGCGCATCGTGGTAATAACAGCCCCTTATTGTTGGAGGTATAATTGTTGAATCAGAGACAAGTTTTTTCTGCTGCACCATTTTTTGATGAAGAAAGTATAGTTGGTATTGTAGCTGAAATTAAATCTGTTTTAAAAAGTGGTATGCTGACAGATGGGTTGCATGTGAAGAGTTTTGAAAATCAATTTGCCCAATACATCCAATCTAGATATGCTGTGGCGGTAAATTCGGGGACAGCGGCTCTTGAGATTATGCTTAGATTTTTTGGTATTGAAGGCAAAGAGGTTATTATTCCAACTAATACTTTTGTTGCAACTCCTACTTCAGTGTTATTTTGTGGTGGTGTACCTGTTTTTGCGGATATAAACGCCACAACTCTGTGTATTGATCCTGAGGATGTGAAAAGAAGGATTACGCCTAAAACCGTTGGCGTTATAGCTGTTCATATTGCAGGGTTAATATGTCCCGAAATCAATGAATTAAGAGAATTGTGCCATAGCAACGGTTTATTTTTAATCGAGGATGCGGCTCATGCTCATGGTGCAGTTATTGATACAAAAAAAGCGGGTAATCTCTGTGATGGCGGCGCGTTTTCGTTTTATCCTACTAAAGTAATGACAACTGGTCAAGGTGGAATGATCACATCTAACAATTCCGAGTTGGCTGTTGTTGCCCAAAAAATGCGTGATCATGGTCTCAACTCTGATCGGATTATGGTTATGCTTGGTGATAATTGGTGTATGAGCGAAATAACTGCAATCATTGGCAAATATCAGTTGGCAAACTTGGATAGGTTTGTAGAGAAACGCAATGAAATCGCCAAACGCTACAATCACGCTTTAGCAAAAAATCCATATGTATCACTATTTCAGACACCCGTCAACATATGTCACAGCTACTATAAATATTCCCTAAAACTCAACGGTATAGACAAGGGCAAAGTCGCTTTGGCCCTAAAAAAAGACTTTGGAATCGACACCGGCAGTATATACTATCCTCCCTGCCATCTTCATCCTTGGTATATGGCAAATTTTAACACCTGTGAAGGCAATTTGCCTGTTTCAGAAACGGTGCTCAAAGACGTTCTATGTTTGCCTATTCATTTGGGTATAACAGTTGAAACCATTGATTATGTAGTTGATTCGTTGAATACTTGTATATCGAGAGTATCAGATGGAAAGTAGCGACAAACATCTAAGCAAAAGCGGTAAATGTTCTTGGATTTCTATTTGTGGTTCCGAACTAGATCGATTTAAATTTGGTAAAAATCATTGTAATCTACTATATCTCAAAGTTTTCAAACTGTTCATTGATGGAATCTGTTGAATCAGTTTTCTTGATGGAAATTCCAGATTCTTGGTAAACTATGTTATTAAGGTGTAAAATATGTCTCAAGAACTTATTCGATCTTCTCGTCCCTTCTTTCCCAAAGAAGACATCAACGCGATCCTCTCAGATCTAGGACTAGTCTTAGAAGAAGGTAAACTAAGAAACGGTAAAAACCTAAAAACCTTTGAAAAAATTGTATCGGACTATTTGGGAATTAAATATGCGTTATCTCTGGATTCCGATTCAAGTGCATTGGAAACGGTGCTACAATACTATAAAATAAAAGATCGTGAAGTGATCGTGTCAACCAACAGCTTCATATCGATTCCAAATAGCGTACTCTACGCTGGCGGCCAAGTTGTCTTTGCTGATATAAAAAAAGAAACTCTATCGATGAATCCTGTCGATCTTTACAAAAAAATAACTGCCAAAACCTGCGGAGTTATCCTCACACATATCGCCGGGTTTCCCCACCCAGAACTAAACAAAATACAAGAATTCTGCCAGAATAATCATCTCTTTTTAATAGAAGACGCCACCCACGCAATGGGTGCTGCAATAGCAGATCAGAAAATCGGCACATTTGGCGACGCCGCAATATTTGCTTTTACCCCAACAAAAGTTGCTACAACCGGCGAAGGGGGTATGCTTGTAACAAACGATTCTCAATTAGCCGATTATGCACGCCTATACAGTTACTATGGTTCAGGTCCTGAAAAAACTCAGTTTGTAAATCTTGGACGTCACATGCTGTTGCCAGAAATAGCGGCTATATTGGGTATCTATCAGATGAGACGCATCGAAGAATTCATAGCAAAAAGAAATCAAATTGCCGCCATCTACAATGAAGCCTTTGACCAAATAAACGGTCTTGACACGGTTAAAGTCAAAAAAGACAACCGATGTAGCTATTATAAATATCCTCTAATTCTCAACTCAAAATTTAACAAAGCCGAAATTCAAAAAAAACTCCTCAACAACAGAGTAGAAACCGGAACAATCTTTTATCCACCTTGTCACATGCAAACTATTTACGCCTCAGAAACAAAGAACAGATCTCTTCTAAACGCAGAAGACGTTTTGACAAGAACTATAACATTACCCATGCACACAGCACTAACCGATCAAGATATTTCTCAAGTGGTCACAAGCGTAAAGAAAGCTATAGACTGCTGATTCGCTCTACTTTTTTCTCTCTTATTTGAACCCAATGTCATCAGGCTGAGTATGGTTGTGAGCAGTTTTACATGGCTAAACATCAACTTCCTAACCGTTTACGTTACTACGGTAAACTTGCCCATCTTAAATCAAAAAATTATCACAAACAACTATTCCTGTCAAGATTGTTGTTGGCGGTTTCTTAAAATGATTTTTTTGATTGTCCATGAGTCTAATGTGTCATCTGTTTCGATGCTAACCCGTCAGTGTGTTGTAACCTGCTTTATAATAGTGCTCTAAGAGTGGTGGGCTGTTTTCGCTACGACTTGGCCTCTATTTTAGTTTTGGGGCGAAATTATTTGTGCCCAGTTTCTTTGGTGGTTGTGTTTTTGCGGTGTTTTGGGGTTTGGGTGTTGCGGTTTTGGTTGTGGTTCTTGTGGAGGTGATGGCAGTTTATGCGTTTAAATTCAGTTTGCTGGTGTGGTGTTTTGTGTCTGTTTTTTATTGTTGTTTTTTATGGGCGGATGGTTAGTTTGTGTTGTTGCTAGATTACAGGAGGGTTCCATGTGTTCTCATTTTTGTTGGTGGTGTTGAAAATGTTGGTGTTTGTGGGTCGGGAGCAAATTATTTGCTGGGTTTTTTTGTGTGATGAGACCAGACATGAGACGTGAGTACCAAATCAGTATTGTTTTTTATAGTTAATGCAGATTTACTGCATTATATTGATATTTGAAATAAGCCTGCAAACGCTTATTAGCATCTCTACCCCTGAAACTTGTGGAGAAAAAATCTACATGAAACGATGCTACAAAAAAAGTTTGATATCTTTACTAGTGCTGTCACTCTTTGTTAGCTACATGGCAATTTTGCCACAAACACAAAGTGCGCCAGCAGATGTAACTTCTCCTCAGATGTTTGAACTATGGGGAAGCGAGTTAACCGTAACAAAAACCGTGAACGGCCAACCCTTCGCAAATTGGCTCGAAAGCTTCAATGGCGATGTTAATGAGCTGATTGCCGGTATGACCTTTGAAGTCTATGACGTAACTGTTTATGGTGGCTCAAGCATTGCAGTTGGAACAATTGATCCTGTCACAGGGATAATCACATTTGACCCTGCAGTTACTGAAGCAGGCACCTACGACATAGTTGAAAAATTCACTACCGCAACCGCTCAAAACACCTTTGAACAAGAAGTCTCAATTTGTGTTCATTTCGTTGGCGACTTTACTAATGCTGCAAATGACTTTGACGAGGATGCCCTATACATCATTGTCAATGGCTATGATGGTGGCGTTGCTGGTCCTGACAGTCGATTTATCAAAAATTTGCAATATGGACAAAACGGTGACTATCTCGATGCTAATGGCAACATTTTCTACATCGGAGTTAAAAATGACGACACCGGCGTAGTTTATACGTCTTTCTGTGCTCATGCTGGCTCTGAAAGGTTTGCAGGCGATAATGGCCTTGATTGTTCAGGTTATATGGTTGGTGTACCTGCTGATGAAATTGGTGACATCACCGAGTTTCTTGCAGCTTTCAACTACATCGAAGACAACTATAATGTTGATGCCGCAACTAAAAGAGTTATAACTCAAACAGTCATATGGGTATTACTTGGCGCAATTGATGTTGATTCAGAACTATTTGCTGACGCGAATCTAACTGATGTCGAACGTGCGGCTGTTTTAGACGTACTCACAGCAGTTGAAGACGGTTATACTGGTGAAGGCAGAATAGTTAAACTTGTTTACATGATATGCGAAAAACACGGTACTACTGAAGAAGGGCTGTCAAAATGTCAGCCTCAGCTTGTCCCATTGTATGCCGACCCCACAATTCCAGTAATTGACAATACCTATATTCCTGCTAGTGGCTTTAGCTTAATAAAAACTATTAACGGCCTCGAATTTACCATGTGGCTTAAAGGTTATTCTGGCAATGTTGATGAACTTCTTGCAGACATAAGCTTTAACCTTTACAAGGTAGATGCCGATGGCGCAGACTATATCGGTAATCCAGTAGTCGCTATTGGTACTCTTTATGCGAACGGTTCTATAATCTTTGATAACCTTCCTAAAGAAACCGGTTGGTATGCAGTAGTTGAGGTGCTTTCAGGCAAAGCCGCCAAGATCTTTGAAGACGTTACTTCACCACTATACATCTATATATATGAAAACGGCGTTACAAGTGCTGACTCTGTCCCACCCATGGGAACTATATTCCGCCTTGAATCTAGTATTGTCTCTAATAGTGGTGTAACTTATTATAGCGGTGCCAACAAAGTCCCCTCAACTATACTTGACATCTGGAATCTAGAAAATGCTGATACTAATGTCATAATAGGTGACGCATATTGCGCAGATATGACCATATTCTCTCATGGAAATACGTACTATGTACAAGGTGACTTCCTTTCTCGTTATAGCAACGCAGTGCAAGATCGTATTGTATTTGCGTTGAATTACATTGACGCAGAGTACAACTTAGCTACTGATGAAGGACGAGTTTTGGCTCAACTGGTAATATCTACCATTATTAATGACGGTATATTTGCTGGCTTACCTAACGGTAACTACTTTGATTCTATTGAATTCAGCAGTGCTTTCAGTGCCACATATCCCAACATTAATTGGCAACTCATAGTTGACATAAGCAACGGAGCTGTTTCTAGCAATGTTGACAACGACAGAGAAATCTTTGGGTTCCTATGGCTAGTAGGTTATGAGCAACCTGCAAATGCCGCACAGCCTTTGATTGTCCCACTGTTTAAGGCAGAACCCCCTCCATTTGATAACGAAGCAAAGCCTGGTGTATTTGCAATTCTCAAGATGTATGAAGAATACAATTCTGGGAAACGCGAATGCGAATACCTTCCTGCTGACGGCACACATGTTTTCACATTTAACGCTTATACTGTGGTACTTGATGCAACCGGTAACAAAATTAAAGGTGATCTGATCCTTGCAAACGTACAAACAAACGCTGATGGTCTTGCAATCTTTAGAGATAATGCTATCATAGTTGGCGACGAATACTGGATTGAAGAGGCTCTCCCTAGCGGAGGATACCCTGGCTTGCGTCTCAGTGACAAAAATGCAGAGGGCTACCTTATTGTAACTGCAGTTGATGAAGACGAATTCTCACGTATGATAATCTTTGATACATTCTATAACGATCTAGTACCCACCGGCAGACTTGAAATCACCAAGAAAGCAAACGACTATATTATGTACAAAGGCGTTAACGGATTAACTGTTGAGCTCACAGATATTACTGATGGCGCTAAATGGACATATGACATCATTAAAGGCAATCAAGTATACTCTGGTCCATGGACTATTACTTACAATGGAAACAACCAGTTTACTGTAACTTTCTCTATGGCGATGCTACCCCACAGTGCAACTTTGACAATTACAGACGCCAACGATGTTAGCCAAGTATTTACATTTAACGAAAATGAGGTTCCATTTACATTCACAACAACAGTGGATCTTACACAGGCAGTAACTGTCTCATTAGATGCTGACTACTTCTTAAGCTATGAAAACATTGACGGTCTTTTTGCTGGCGCTACATTCGATGTTGTTATAACTGGTCCAAGTTACCCCAACGGTGAAACCATTAAGGTTGTAATAAATGGTCCTACAGTACTACTTGACGGCCTTAAACCTGGTGTATACACAGTTGAGGAAATTAACAACGATGGCTGGTCAGTTTCATATGTTGTAAACGGTGCATCTGTTGCTATAGTTGATCCTAACAATGGCGTTACAGTGGAAGTTCTAAACGTAACCGAAGAAAACCCCACACTAACTTCAACAGTGAAAATAACAAACACATACATCGTTGAAGTTCCACCAACTGATGACGATGATGAGACTGTTGTTCCACCAACTGATGACGATGATGAGACTGTTGTTCCACCAACTGATGACGATGATGAGACTGTTGTTCCACCAACTGATGACGATGAT